>NZ_JNXR01000001.1:0-396207 GCF_000725475.1 Streptomyces durhamensis | reverse complement strand
GGTCCCGGGACGGCGGATGGTACGAGAACAGCCCGCTCGCCCGTGCCGTCGCCCTCCGCATCGGCGAGCCGCCCGAGCCCGTCGGCCACGCCGTCCCCGTCGCCGTCCCCGTCCGCCCCCGCCCAGACGTCCCGCCCGGCCGCGCCCGCCGCACCCACGACGGTCCCCGCCGCCCCGCGGACCACGCCTGCCGTCGCCCCGGTCCTGCAACGCGGCGACAGCGGCCCGCAGGTGACGGAACTCCAGCTTCGGCTAAGGCAGTTGAACCTCTACGACGACCGGATCAGCGGGGTCTTCGGCGCCCCGGTCCAGGACGCCGTGCGCACCTACCAACTGGCCCGCGGCATCCAGGGCGACACCCCCGGCGTGTACGGGCCGGCGACCCGGAAGAGCCTGGAGGCGGAGACCACCCGGCCGTAGCGGGGCCCGCCCGGGCCGCCCGCCCCGTCAAGTGATGTGCAGCCGGACCGACCCGTCCGCGACGGCCTCGACCCGTACCCGCGTGAGGTCGGGCACGGCCACGTCGGGAGCATGCAGGCCGGCCCGGGGACCGACGCCCACCACCGTCATCCCCGCGCGGCGCCCCGCCTCGATACCCGCCCCCGAGTCCTCGAAGACCACACAGTCGGCCGGGTCCACGCCCAGCTCGGCGGCGCCCTTCAGAAAGCCCTCCGGGTCGGGCTTGCTCGCGCCGACCGACTCGGCGGTGATGCGGACCTTCGGCAGCGGCAGCCCGGCGGCGTGCATGCGGGCGGTGGACAGCGGGACGTCCGCGGAGGTCACCAGGGCGTGCGGAAGCCCCCGCAGGGAGGCGAGGAAGGCGCCGGCGCCGGGGATCTGGACCACACCGTCGGTGTCGGCGGTCTCCTCGGCGAGCATGCGGGCGTTGTCCGCGTGGTTCTGCTCCATGGGCCGGCCGGGCAGCAGGAGGGCCATCGAGGCGTGCCCCTGCCGGCCGTGGACGACCTCCATCACCTCGTCGCCGTCCAGCCCGTGCCGCCCGGCCCAGCGCCGCCAGACGCGCTCGACGACGGCGTCCGAGTTGACGAGGGTGCCGTCCATGTCCAGCAGGAAGGCGCGGACGGTGAGGACGGTGGGCGTGGCGGTGGCCGTCATCGGCAGCTCCAGGAACGGACGAGACCCCAGGCGGGAGAGGGCATGGGGGGACAAGGCGGCCCCGCCCGCCGGTCAGGGTGAACGGGCGGGAGCCACTTTGTTTCTCCACGGTACAAAATCGCGCGGGAACCCGCCACCACCCCCGCGAGGGTTCACCGGTCCGGCGCGATGGTTCACCGGCCGTTCAGCCCGCCGGCCGGCCTCAGCCGGCCACCGCCTCGTACAGGCTCCACACCCCGAGCGCGAGCATCAGCAGCGCGGCGATCCGCGTGATCAGCCGCAGCGGCACCCTCTTCATCAGCGCCTTTCCACCGACGATGCCGAGCCCGGCGACGGCCCACAGGCCGAGCACCGCACCGAGACCGACGGAGAGGGGGTCGTCGTAGCGGGCGGCGAGGTTGGCGGTCATGATCTGGGTGAGGTCACCGAACTCGGCGACCAGGATGAGCGTGAAACCCGTGCCCGCGACCTTCCAGAAGGACTGGTCGGCGGGCTTCTTGATCTCCTCCTCACCCTCGCCCTTCTGGAGCAGCAGCATCGCGGCACCGCCGAGGAAGAGGACACCGGTGAGGGCGTGCACGATCCGCTGGGGCAGCAGGGTCAGCACGCTGCCGGCCGCCACGGCCAGCACGACATGGAGCAGGAAGGCGGCGGCGACACCCGCGAAGACATGGCTCGCGCGGTAGCGGGTGCCGAGGACGAGGCCGGCGAGCGCGGTCTTGTCCGGCAGTTCGGCGAGGAAGATGACGCCGAAGACGAGCGCCGTCACGGTGATGCTGATCAAGGTTCCTCAATCGGTCGGGCTGCCCCACCGAGAGTGCGGTACGTCACGCGATGACACCTCGGCACGGCAGCGCACTCGGCGTCCGCGTCGGGGGACACGGACGTGCACTGCTTGCCGAAGGTCTCGCTGGCGGCCTGGTCGAGGTCCGCCTCCGGGCGCCGGCTCAGGCTGGCTGAGCAGTGTGTCGACGGTCCGGCGAAGAGCTACTCCCCTTCTGCGCCCCCCATGGTACGGGATGTGAAGGTTCGGCCGGGAAGCGCCGCAAGCCTTGTCGTGTCATGGACATGTCATTAGCTTCTTACCGAGCGCTCACCTCACGGCAACACGGTCTCGCGAGCATTCCCTCGCTCGCGCCCGACATCCCCACCCCACAACGGAGTTCACGCATGCCCAGGTTCTACGCGCGTCGACGGCTGAGCATACTCGCCACCCTCACCGGGCTCATAGCCTCCGCCGCCCTGTTCAACTCGCCGAGCGCCTCCGCCGCCCTGCCCACGCCGGTCAGCGGCGCCACCGCCCGCGGCTACCTCTCCCAGCTGACGGTCGCCACCGAGAACCGCACCGGCTACAGCCGCGACAAGTTCCCGACCTGGATCACCATCTCCGGCACCTGCAACACCCGCGAGTGGATCCTCAAGCGGGACGGCTCCAACGTCGTCACCAACTCCGCCTGCACCGCGACCAGCGGCAGCTGGTACTCCCCGTACGACGGCGCCACCTGGACCTCGCCCTCCGACGTCGACATCGACCACCTCGTCCCGCTCGCCGAGGCCTGGGACTCCGGCGCGAGCAAGTGGACCACCGCCCAGCGGCAGGCCTTCGCCAACGACGTCACCCGCCCGCAGCTCCTCGCCGTCACGGACAACGTGAACCAGGCCAAGGGCGACCAGGACCCGTCGACCTGGGTCCCGTCCCGGTCCGCCTACCTCTGCACCTACGTGCGCGCCTGGGTCCAGGTGAAGTACTACTACGACCTCTCCGTCGACTCCGCCGAGAAGAGCGCGCTGCAGAACGACCTGGCGAACTGCTGAGCCGGCTGCCCGGCCGCTGGACCACGCGGCCCGGCAGCCGGCGTTCCGGGCCGCGACGCGCGGGGCCGGCCAGGCGGCCGGGCGGCGCCGCCCTCGGGAAGCCGGGCGGCACCCCGCTTCTCCGGCGGGCCGCGTCGCGCGGCGGGCCGGGACCCGCGCGCGGCCGGCGCTGCGGGGCCGGGGTTCAGGAGGCCGGGCTGCGGCGCATCCAGTAGCCGGCCGCCGCGCCCGCCGCGAAGAGCGCGGTCACGGAGACGCCCGTGGCGAGCCATGTCGTGCCGAGCCACTGGGCGCCGTAGTAACCGAGGGCGGCGCTGTAGGCGGCCCAGGAGAGGCCGGCCAGGGCGGACCAGGGGACGAAGTCGCGGGCGCGGCGGTGTGCGGCGCCGGCGCAGAAGGAGACGACCGAGCGGCCGGCGGGGGCGAAACGGGCCAGCACGACCAGCGCGCCACCACCCCGGGCCAGGGCGTCGCCGAGACGTTCCTGCGCGGTGGTCAGCCGCCGGGAGCGGGCGATCGCCCGGTCCAGCCGCTCGCCGCCCCGCCAGGCCAGGCGGTAGGCCACCAGATCGCCGATCACCGAGGCGGTCGCCGCCGAGAGGATCAGGGCCAGCAGGTCCGGCACGTCGTGCGGGACGACCCGGCCGGCCGCCGCACCCGTGCCCGCCGCCGCGGCCGTACCGGCCGTGATGACGAGCACGCCGCTCGGCAGCACCGGCACGAACACGTCGAGCAGAACGGAGACGGCCACCGCGGCATAGATCCATGGTCCGGCGGCCAGTGACCCCACACTCTCGAACACGACGACTCCCATTGCTCCCCCGTTGACAGCCATACAGCGTACGCCGGGGGTGTGACAGGAGGGTTTCGGGGGTCGACCGGGGCTCATGGGGCCTTCGGCGGCTTTCCCGGGGCTTTCCAGCGCCACGCGAAGCGGCGCCCTTCCCCTCGTGGCGGGGAAGGGCGCCGGCGCGCGTGCCTCGTGGCGGCGAGGGCGCCCGCGCGGGTCAGGCCGCTATCGGGGCCTGCTCGGCGGCGGCCCGGCCGCCCTCGGCCGTGCGGCGGACGACGATCTGGTCCAGGCCGAAGGCGCCGGAGCCGGTGAAGACCAGCATCAGGAACGCCCAGCAGAACAGGACCGACAGCTCGCCGCCGTTCTGGATGGGCCACAGCGCGACCTGCTGGTGGACGTTGAAGTAGGCGTACGCCATCGAGCCCGAGGCGATCAGCGCGGCCCCGCGGGTGCCGAGGCCGAGGAGCACCAGGGCGCCGGCGACCAGCTGGATGACGGCCGCGTACCAGCCGGGCCAGGTGCCGGACGGGATCGTGCCGCCCTGGGTGCCCATCGCGCCGCCGAGGACGCCGAAGAGCGAGGCGGCGCCGTGCGCCGCGAAGAGCAGGCCTATGACGATGCGGAAGAGCCCGAGGACGTAGGGCTGAGCGGAGTTGAGTCGTGCGGTCATGAGGGGGATCTCCTCTTCGGTGTCGGTCGGGCCGGCCGGGGACGTGTGGATGGCCGGTCATGGGGGCGGCGGTACCGAATGGAGCCCCAGGTTAGGGCTACCTAATCAGTGCTTGCAAGTTCAACATTTGGCCATGGGTTCGGCCGCACCGACGGCCCTCCCCCGGGAAAGGCCGCATTCAGGCAGCCCGCGCCACCACGCCGGCGTCCTCGTACGTGACCGAATCCACACCCAGCCGCGCCTGCCAGGTCACCCGTCGCACCCCCTGCGTGGGCAACGCGAAGAGTGACGCACTTGAGTGGAAAACTACTTGACAGCCAGTCAGGCCACCGGCTCAGCTCACGCCGGCCCCGTGGGCCCCGCCGGCCTTGCGGACCGCCCCCGCACCTCCAGCTCCCCGAGCAGCTCGGCCGTGGCCTCGGCCACCGCGGCCACCGCGCGGTCGAAGACCTCGCGGTTGTGCGCGGCGGGAGCCCGGAAGCCCGAGACCTTCCGCACGTACTGCAGCGCGGCGGCGTGGATGTCGTCGTCCGTGGCCTCGTCGGGCAGGACGGGCGGACGCAGCGTCTTGATACTCCGGCACATGTCCCCAGTCTCCCGCCGCCCGCGCCCCGGTGCGATGATCACGGCGAGGCGGCCACCGACCCCGGGGCCGACCGACGAGAGGAACCTCCTCATGACCATCAAGAGCACCGTGGCCGTCCTCGGCCCCGGCGGCACCGGCGGCCTGCTCGCCGCCTTGCTCTCCCGCTCCGGCCACCGCGTCGTCTGCCTGGCCCAGGAGCGCACGGCCGGCGCCCTGCGCGCCACCGGAATCACGGTCCGCAGCCCGCAGTTCGGCGAGTTCACCGCCGCCGTCGAGGCGGACACCGCGCTGCGCGAACCGGTGGACGCCTGCCTGGTCGCCGTCAAGCACACCGCGCTCGACGCCGCCCTCACCCGGGTGCCGCCCGCCGCCCTGGGCGACGCCCTCGTGGTACCGCTGCTGAACGGCGTCGAGCACCCCGCCCGGCTGCGCGCCCGCTACCGCCCCGACCGGGTCGCCCCGGCGGTGATCCGGGTGGAGTCCACCCGACTCGCCCCGGGCGTGATCGAACACGGCAGCCCGTTCACGGAGATCGACCTCGCCGGGGACGGCGTGCCCCGCGCCCGCCTGGACGCCCTCGCCGCCGATCTCACCGCCGCCGGGACGACCGCGCGCGTGGCCGAGGACGAGACGGCGGCCCTGTGGGCCAAGATGGCCTTCCTCGCCCCCTTCGCGCTGCTCACCACCCGGTACGGCCTCCCGCTCGGCGAGGCCCGCACCCGGCACCGCGAGGAGCTGGAGTCCCTGGTCGCGGAGACCACCGCGGTCAGCCGGGCCTGCGGCGCCCCCGCCGAGGCGGCCCAGGCCCTGGCCCGCTACGACGCCTTCCCGCCCGGCGCCAGGTCGTCCATGCAGCGCGACGCCGAGGCCGGCCGGCCGCTCGAACTCGACGCGATCGGCGGGGCGCTGCTGCGTGCGGCCGGCCGGCACGGGGTGCCGGTGCCGGTGACGGCCCGGCTCCTGGACGAGCTGCGGGCGGCCGGTCACCCGTTCGGCTGATCCTCCCCTGAATCCCAGGAACGAACTCGCCACCCAAAATCGAACAGGCGTAGCATTGCCGTGTGGCTGCGACCTATGAATTCCCCAGTGACCTCCTCGCCGGTCAGGAGGAGCTGCATCAGGTCCGGGCCGAGCTGTCTGCCCTGCTCAAGCGCCTGCCGTGGTCGGTCGAGCCGATGGACGGCTTCAGCGACGACAACGGCTGGCGCAAGGTGGAGCGGCCCGCCTCCCCGGGCTGGACGGCGGACGACCAGGCCGAGGTGGAGAAGCTGCGCCGCCGCGAGCACGAACTCGCGGTGTTCGTCAGCACGCACCGTTTCTGGGCCGAGGTCGCGGCGGCGGACCGGGTGGACGCCCGCACCCAGCTGAAGCACGCCCTGGAACAACCGGGCGGAGAGGAATGACAAAGCCCCCGGCCATACGGCCGGGGGCTTTCCCGCTGGTGGGCGCGGACGGTTTCGAACCGCCGACATCCTGCTTGTAAGGCAGGCGCTCTACCCCTGAGCTACGCACCCGGTGTCCGGGCTGTGCGCCAGGACGAGTCGACAGCCTACCTTGCCCGGACCGGTGCACGGCAAACCCGTAACGCCGGGCCAGGCGGGGGTCGTACGGGGGTTAACCCCACCCCGGCTCCGGGAGGCTGCCGGATCGGGGCGCCGATGATGATCATCTAGTGTCGGCGGAGACCGAGTCGTTCCGGCCGTCGCGCTCCGACGGCCGGTGCAGGGGGAGATGTCGTATGGCCCGTTCCGTTCCTTTCCGCGCCGCCGCCATGGCGGTGGTCACCGGCGTGCTCGTCGCGGGGATCAGCGCCTGCGGCGCCTCCGCCGCCGACGACGAGCATCCCGAGCACCGGTCCTTCGCCCTGCACGGCCGCACCCTCACCATCGACTCCGACAACTCCGCGCTGGAGGTCGTCGCCACGGACTCCGCCAAGGCCGGCACCGTCGACGTGACCCGGTGGTTCCAGGGGTCCGTCGTCGTCGGCCACGATCCGACGGTGCGCTGGTCCTTCCGCGACGACCGGCTGGTGCTGCGCGTGCACTGCTCGGGGTTCATCGCCGACTGCTCGGCCCGGCACCGCATCGAGGTGCCGCGCGGGATCAGCGTGAAGGTCGACAACGGCGACGGCAGCGTGCGCGCGCACGGGTTCAGGGATCCGCTCAGCGTCGACACCGCCGACGGCGCCGTCCGGGTCACCGACTCCAGCGGGCCGCTCGACCTGACGTCGGACGACGGCTCGGTGCACGCCGACGTCTCCTCGCGCCGGGTGAAGGCGGACTCCAGCGACGGCTCCGTGGACGTGCGGCTGTCCGGCGTGCCCGACCGGGTGGACGCCTCCAGCAGCGACGGCGCCGTCACGGTCGGCCTCCCCCAGGGCGCCTACCGTGTGTCGGCCGGTTCCGACGACGGCGCGGTGTCGGTGTCCGTGCCCCGCGACGACCGCAGCCCGCACCGGGTGTCGGCCCACTCGTCGGACGGAAAGGTCACGGTACGCACCGAGAAATGACGGTGCGCAGCGCGAACTGACCGGCCCGTGTCTTCGTCTCCTACGGGTGGGAGAATGACACCACCCACGGCGGACCAGGGCACGGGAGAGGGATGTGACGGCGACACCGGGCACGCCAGCGACGCGGTCGTACCCGCCGTCGGCCCTTCGGATCCGGTCCGGGTCCACGGCTCTGCGCGACACCCTCACTCTGCTGAGCCTGCCGGTGCTGGCCGCGCTCGCCCTGCCCGCCGCGTTCGCCGGCGGCGGCACCCGGCGCTGGTTCGGCGGCCGGGCGGAGAGCCAGCGGGCCGAGGCACAGGCCGCGAAGGACGCCGCGGCGGCCGCGTTCTACGAACTGGACACCGCCCAGCGGGACCTGAGGATCTCCATAGAGACGATCACGGCCGTGGACGACTCCCCCGCCGCCCAGCGTGCCGTCACCGACTTCGGGGCGCTCGGGCAGCGGATCGACGACGTCAGCCAGCGGTACATCCAGGCCGTCGACGCCCACGATCTCGACCGGGACGACCTGGAGGCCTCGGCCGCGTCCCGGGCCCGCTCGGAGCTGGCCTCCGCCAAGGACGAGCTGGTCCGGGTCAAGCAGGAGCTGGACCGGTTCGGCGCATCGCTCGGACCGCTCCTCGGCAAGGCCGAGACCCAGCTGGCCCGGCTGGCGCCCGCCGTGGAGCGGGCCCGGCAGGCGCTGCTGGGCGCGAGCAACGCCCTGGACGCCGTACGGGAGCAGGGGCTGCGGGCCGATGACCTCGCCGCGCGGCTGGCCGCCCTCTCCCCCGAGCTGACCAGGCTGAACCAGGGCGCCGGGCAGCACGGCGTGGAGCAGACGCTGGAGCGGGCCGAGCGGGTGCAGCGGGAGGCCGGGGCGATCCGGGCCGAGGCCGAGCGGCTGCCGGAGAAGGCCGCCGAGATCGATCACCGGCTGGTCAGCCTGCGCACCCGGGCCCAGGCGCTGACCACCCGGGCCGGGCAGGTGGACCCGGTGCTGAGCGAGCTGCGGCGCCGGTTCTCGGCCGCCTGCTGGCAGGACCTGCAGCAGGTGCCCGAGCAGGCCGCGGAGAACGTACGGCGGGCCGAGCTGAGGCTCGGCGAGGCGCAGGCGGCGCGGGACGCCCAGCACTGGCCGGACGCCACCTCGCTGCTGTCGACGGTACGGGCCCTGCTGAACGCCACCGACGAGGCCGTGTCGGCCGCAGGGGACCGGCTTGCGCGGCTGAACGCGGTGCAGAAGGATCCGCAGGCCGAGATCGAGCGCACACGGTTCGCGATCCGGGACGCACAGCGGCTGGCGATGACCGGCCGTACGACCCCGGATCCGCGGCATGCGGCGCCGCTGGACGAGGCGGTGGGGCGGCTGGAGCGGGCGATCGGCACGCTGCAGGGACGACACCCCGACTACTGGCACTTCCTGACCGAGACGGACGCCGTCCGGCAGGCGGCGGCCCGGGTGGTGGCCCGGATCCGCGATGAACGCGGGGGGCACTGAGCCGGCCGTAGAGGTGCGGGGCGGGATCGCCGCGGCCTGTCGCGCGGTCCCCCGCGCCCCTTTCGGAGCACGCCGCCCTCCCGTCGGTTGCAGGGCGCCGCGGGCCGGGCGGATATTGGATGGACGGATGGCCTCCGCTAGCGCCCGAGGGAGGCGGACATGGCCACACACGCTGTGCACACGAAGCCGCGGCGGCGGACGGAGTTCGACAAGCACCTGCCCGTCGATCACCGGTTGAACACCGTCTACCGGATCGGCGCGGGGGTGATCGGCGCGTTCCTCGTCGCCTTCGGCATCCTGGGTCTGATCAACCACATCGGCTTCTTCGACACCGGCGGCAACTCGGTCGCCGGGCTGAACACCAACGGGACGCTGAGTGTCCTGTCCGTCGTCGTCGGGGCGATCCTGCTCGCCGGCATGGTGATCGGCGGGAACGTGGCGTCCACGCTGAACATGGTGTTCGGGGTGCTGTTCCTGCTGGCCGGGTTCCTGACGCTCGGCCTGCTGGACAGCAACTACAACTTCCTGGCGTTCAAGATCCAGAACGTGTTCTTCAGCTTCATCGTGGGCCTGCTGCTGATGACCTTCGGCATGTACGGCAGAGTCGGCTCGACCCTGCCGCACGACAACCCGTACTGGCGGGCCCGGCATCCCGAGCCGGCCGCCGAGCCGCCGGGGACCATGCTGCCCGGGGCGAAGGACGAGCGCGGGACGGACTGAGCCGTCCCGCGCCGGCACCACCGGACCGGATCAGGTGCGGTAGGCGTAGTAGTACGCGTTCGGGTACGACGCGACCAGGCTGGCCACCGACCTGTTGTAGGTGTTGGTGGAGTGGTACGTCACATACGGCACGCCATAGCGGTCGCGGTAGGTGACGATCATCGAGTGGTCCTTGGACCCGTCCCGGTTGAAGTCCATCTGGATCACGTCACCGAGGTCCGCCTGGTAGACGTTGGCCAGCGGGGTGACGCGCTTGGAGGACAGGGCGAACCAGGAGAACTCGTTGACGCCGATGAACGAGTCCGACTGGATGTCGGCCGTGCCGAACCACTTGTGGAAGTCGTTCGTGTAGCCGGGAACGTGCTTCCAGCCGCCCGCCTTCAGGGACTGGCTGACGAAGTTGGTGCAGTCACCGCCGTCGGCCTCGCCGTTGAAGTCCGGGTAGGCCGGGTTGTAGTGGGACCAGTACTTCGCCGCGTACGCCACCATGGCCTTGTAGTCGTACGTGCCGGTGGTGAGGTTCTTCCGGTTGGCCGGGGCGGGCCAGCTGGTGGCCGCGCGGGGCGCGTCCGGCGGGCCGTCGTCGGCGGTCGTGCTCACCTTGGCGACGGACGGCGTGGCGACCTGGTTCACGGCGAGGTAGCCGTCGTCCGTGTCGCGGATGCCGGTCAGCTGCCAGTCCCCGTTGCGGTCGGCCCTGAAGGTCAGCTCGTGGTGGGCCTGGAATCCCGTGGTCTTCGGGCTGCCCGCCGCGGGCTTCTTGTAGCTCAGCGTGGTGGTCTCGGTGACGGCGACCTTGGCGCGCCGGCCGTTGACCTGGGTGGCGTCGAGCGTGACCTTCGTGCTGCCCGCGCTGTACTTCTCGCCCAGCTTGGCGAGGCGGGTCCTGCGGGCGCGCAGCTCGCCCAGGGCGGAACTCTGCTCGCGGTTCTGCCCGCCGGACAGGCGGACGGACCCGGAGAAGCCGGACGCGTGCCGCGTCCGGGCGCTGCCGGCCCCGTCCACCAGGGCCTCGGTGCGGTCGGTGAAGACCGCGTCGGCCAGCCGCTGGAAGGTCGCCTTGGTCGCGGCGTCCACCGTCGGGTCGTTGGTGACAGCCGCCCCCGCGCTCCAGTTGGGCACCAGGGCCACGCCGGCGACCACCGAGGCGGCCGCAGCCGTGACTATGGTGGCGCGGCGCCGCTTACGGCTCAGTCTTCTTGATTTCAATGATGTTCCCCTTTTACGCCGGTAGACCTACCGGGATGGAGCATCTTTGCATGCATCATGTGGTGGATGTGAAGGGAGTAACACAAGTGGAACCGGCGCTGACCGCGCGTCACTTGACGACCCGGGACCAGTCCGGCGTCTGGGCGGGATCCAGGCCGCGCAACGCGGCGAGGGTCTGCGGCTTTTGTACGTCGAGCCAGTCGGACAGCTCCTTGAAGGAAACGCACTTGACGCCTGTTTTGGTGCAGATCTTCGGGATGACCTGGTCGATGGCCTTCATGTAGGTGCCACCGTTCCAGTCCTCGAAGTGGTTGCCGATGAACAGCGGGGCCCGGCTGCCGTAGTAGACGCGGTTGAAACCGGCCATGTAGGAGTCGACGGTCATCTGCTGCCACTGGGGGTACTTGGACGGATCGCCGTTCGTCTCGCCGCCGGACTGGTTGTAGAGGAAGTTGAAGTCCATCGACAGGCCCTGGAACTTGCCGTTCTCGTACGGGAGCATCTCCAGCGGGAAGTCCCAGATGCCGTTCTTCTTCCTGGGCCATATCTGGAAGTCGCCCGGGGAGCTGGCGTCGTAGCGCCAGCCGTAGCCCTTGATGGCCTTCAGCAGGTTGGGCTGGCCCTCCAGGCAGGGCGCGCGGCCGCCGGTGACCTCCTTCCTGAAGTCGAACGGCAGCGCGGGAACGTCCTTGTAGCCGGTGTTGGTCTTCCAGTTCTCCACGAACCGGAAGAACTGGTCGATCTCGCTCTTCCACTGGCTGACGGACCAGTCGCCGCCGCCCTTCTTGCCGCAGAAGTGGCCGTTGAAGTGGGTGCCGATCTCGTCGCCCTGCTGGTAGGCCAGGCGGAGCTGCTCCAGGGTGGTGCGGATGTGCGCGTCGGTGGCGTAGTCGATGGCGGCGTCGCCGGGCGCGTGCATCGGGCCGTGGTAGAGGGACTTCTTGCTCTTGGGCAGCAGGTAGATGCCGGTGAGGAAGAAGGTCATGTGGGCGTCGTACTGCTTGGCCATCTCCCGGTAGTGGGAGAAGAGGTGGTCGTCGCCCTCCAGGGCGCCGTCCCAGGAGAAGACGACGAACTGGGGCGGTTTCTCACCTGGCTTGAGCGGCACCGGCTTCAACTGTCCCTGCTGCGGTCCGGTGTAGGAGGTCGAGCCGTCACCGAGGATGTGGGTCTTGCCGTCCCATGTGGGCGTCGGGCTGGGCTTCGGTGTGGCCACCTTGGCCTTCTTGCCCTCCGAGGCGGTCGGCTCGGTGTGGTCCGGCCGGGTCAGCGCCAGAAAGCCGGCCACCAGGGAGGCCACGACGAGGAGGGCGGCGAGCGTCAGGACCTGCGGGCGGGTGGCGGCGGGGGCCAGGCGACGGCCGGGGGCTCGACGCCGGCCTGTCGGCGACTTCTTGCGAGACATGCGCGGCTCAATCTCCGAAAGGGACGGGTAGGGGTCTGCGGGTCCGGAGTCAGCCGAGACCCATGGCGGCCGACCAGAGGGCGTACGGGACGTCGTCCGCCGGCGTGCCCGCCAGGCCCTTCAGGGGCAGCGGCTGCAAGGACTTCGCCAGGTCCATGCGGTAGACGACGACCGCCGTCGACACGGAGCCGGCCGTGCCGGCGTACCAGGCGGCGGTGTCCTTGTCGGCGGTACCGGCTTTCCCGGCCGTCCCCGGCCCGCCTGCGGCCGTGGCCGGGTGGGCGGCCCGGAAGGAGTCGGCGAGCGCCTCGTCGACATCCCGGGCCACCTCGGCGCCGACCGCACGCCGGGGGCGCGGGGTGTTGAGGGCGACCGGCGCGCCGTTGCGGGTGATCCGGCGCACCGAGTACGGCTCGGTGTGCGTGCCGTCGGCGGCGAACGTGGCGTAGCCGCTCGCCATGCGGATGGCGCTGGGCGTGGAGTTGCCGAGCGACAGGGCGGGCACCTGGGGCCGATGCTGTCGGACAGCAGTCCGGACGCCTCGGCGGTCTGGCGCACGTTCTCCAGGCCGGTGTCCATGCCGAGCTGCATGAAGGGCGTGTTGACCGACTGGGCGAGCGCCTGGCGCAGGGTGATCTGCCCGTAGGACTTCCCGCCGTCGTTGCGGGAGGTGACCTTCTTGCCGCTGCGGTCCCAGTACGGGCCCTCGGGAGTCGTGACGGGGATGTCGTCGTCGCCGTTGTAGACGGTGTCCGGGGTGACGGGGGTGGCCGCCCCCCCGCGTGTCCTGTGGGCGCCGTGTTCGAGCCCGGCGGCGTAGACGAACGGCAGGAACGCGGTGCCCGCCTGGACGGTGGCCGCGTTGGACTCGTTGTAACCCTGCGTACGGTGGTCGGGGCCGCCGTAGACCGCGAGGATCCGGCCGTCGGTGGCCACCGACGCGGCGCCGTAGTGTCCGTCCTTCGCCGCGTCCGGGTTGGTCCGCTTCGCCTGCTTGCGGGCCTTGGTGACGGCGTCGGTCAGGGCCTGCTCCCGCTTGCGGTCGAAGGTCGTGTAGATCTGGTAGCCGCCGAGGTCGAACTGCTTGTCGGTCAGATGCCCGGCCTTCTTCGCGTACTGCGACGCCAGCTCCACCAGGTAGTCGCTCTGCGCACCGGTGTTGTACAGCGGGTTGCTCTTCAGCGGTTCGGGGAAGGCCCGGTACCGGGCGCGCTCCTGCGGTGACAGGCGGTGGATCTTGACCATCCGGTCCAGGATCCACTTCCAGCGTTCCACGGCCCGCTTGTGGTTGGCCTTGCCGAGCGTCGGGTCGTACAGGCCGGCGCCCTTGAGGAGTCCGGCGAGCATGGCCGCCTCGGAGGCGTTGAGCTTGCTGACGTCCTTGCCGTAGTAGGCCTGGGCGGCGCGCTGGATGCCGTAGCTGCCGCGGCCGAACCAGCTGGTGTTGAGGTAGCCCTCCAGGATCTGGTCCTTGCTCATCTTGTTGTCGAGCTTGAGGGCGATCATCGCCTCGGTGAACTTGCGGCTGACCGTCTGGTTCTGGTTGAGATAGACGTTTTTGACGTACTGCTGGGTGATGGTGGAGCCACCCTCGGTGTCCCCCTTGCCCACGGTGCGGTACAGCGCCCGCGAGAGGCCTTTGACGGATATGCCCGGGTCCGAGTAGAAGCTCTCGTTCTCCGCCGCCAGCACCGCCCAGCGGACGTCCTCGGGTATGTCCTTCAGCGGCATCGCCTGCCGCTGCACCCAGCCCGTGCGGGCCATCGGCGTGCCGTCCGACCAGAAGTAGACGTTGTCCTGCTGGGTGGCGTACGTGTTCAGGTTGCTCGGTATGTCGGTGAGCGCGTAGGCGGTGACGAGGAAGAGGCTCAGCAGGCCGACCGACCCCACCGTGGCGCCGGTCCACTGGCGCCAGGAGGGTATCCAGCGGCGCCAGCCCACCCGGCCGGGGCGCGGATAGCAGGGCTTCAGCCGGCGCGCGCGGCGGGCGAACCGGCGGGCGTACGGGGCCAGCGGCCCGAGCAGCCGGCCGGTCACGGCCGCGGCGCGCTCCCGCGCGGAGGGGCGCGCACTGCGCCGGCGCTCGGCCCGGCCCTCGGCGGCGGGCCGCTCCGGCGGCGCGGGCACCCGCAGCTGCATGGTCTCGTCCGCCCTGAGCTCGCCCACCCTCAGATGCAGGGTCAGGTCCGCGTCGAGCGGCTCGTCACCACGGTCTCCCGCCTCGGGAGCGCCGTCCCCCTGCGACGCATCGGTCACCTGCGTCTCCCTCCGCACTCGTTCTTGCTCGCGCGGTGAGCTGGGCACCCTCGCAGCGGCATTCACAAGTTATCAACGAAGTTTTCGAATCCCCTGCTCAAGGGGCGGAGTTTCTCGCAACACTCATGCAACATTGAGAAACCGGCCCCCGGGCCCCTCCAGCTACCCTGGCCCCATGCCACGCTACGAGTACCGTTGCCGTATTTGCGGCGACACGTTCGAAATGAGCCGCCCCATGGCGGAATCCAGTGCCCCCGCGTCGTGCCCCGCCGGGCACGACGACACGGTGAAGCTGCTGTCCGCCGTCGCCGTGGGCGGCACCTCCGCGCAGGCCCCCGCGGGGGGCGGGGGCGGGGGCGGCTGCTGCGGTGGGGGCTGCTGCGGCTAGGCGGACGGGTGCGTCGCCCGCCGCGGGCGCTTCGCGGCTCCCCGCGCGGTTCCCGCCCCCCTAGCGGGGTCCCGCCGCGCGGGTCGCTCTCAGGAACTCCCTCAGGATCCGCTCCCCCGCCAGCACCCCCCGCTCCGGCAGCGCGCTGATCTCCGGGGCCGTCCAGCCCGTGTCGGCCAGTTCGCCGTGGCCCGGGCGCCAGCCCCGGTCAGCGGCCAGGAGGAGGTCGGCGTCCAGCAGGGAGTCCCCGGCCGCCAGCGTCAGGTCCGCGCCGGTGCGCCGGGCGACCTCCCGTACCGCCGCGCTCTTGGTGAGCGGCTTGGGGACGGCGTAGATCTTGCGGCCCTGGAGCGAGACCGTCCAGCCGCGGTCCTCGGCCCAGACCGCCAGCTCCTTCACCCACTCCTCGGGCAGCAGCTCGCGCTCGACCACGAGATAGGCGAACAGCTCCTCGGCGACCCGGTGCTTGCGCACCCAGACGGGGTCGGCCGCCCGCAGCAGGTGCTCGGTGATCTCCGCCAGCGGCGCGCACTCGTCGGCGAGACGCGCCTGCACGCCCGCGTGCCAGCCGGCGTCCGTCACCCCGTCGACCAGCAGATGGCCGCCGTTGGCGCAGATGGCGAACTTCGGGGGCGGGCCGGGCAGGTTGATCCGCTGGTACTGCTTGCGGGTCCGGGTCGTGGTCGGCACGAAGACGGCCGTGTCCCCGAGGTCGGTCAGCAGCTGGGCCGCCGTCTCCGTCAGGTACGACAGCGGCTTGCTCTCGTGGACCTCCACGCAGAGCAGCCGGGGCGCCCGCGCGTCCGGCATGGTCAGCGCGAGGGCCGCCGAGGAGTAGATCAGCGTACGGTCGAGGTCGCTCGCCACCAGCACCGGCATCAGACGTTCACCGCCCTGCCGTCGGCACCCGTGGCGCCCCGCGTGTACTGGGGGTGGATCAGCCCGACACAGGTGTACGGCAGCTCGCCGACCTCCTCGACGGGTACGCCTCTCTGCTCGGCGAGCAGGCGGACGTGGTCGAGGTCGGCCCCGGCCCCGGCGCGGGCGAGGATCTTCCACGGCACCCGGCGCAGCAGCACCCGGGTGGTCTCGCCGACGCCGGGCTTGACGAGGTTCACGTCGTGGATGCCGTACGCCTCGCTGATCCGCTCCACGGCCCGCCAGCCGGCCCAGGTCGGGGTGCGGTCCTCGGCGAGCAGCTCCTTGACGGCGGTGCCGACGGTGTCGGCCACCTCCGGGAAGCGGGCGGAGACGGCGTCGAGGAAGGCCACCGAAACGTCGGCGCCGGCGAGGTCGCGGTAGAACTTCGCGCCGTGGAAGTCGTCCGGGCCGACCAGGTCGGCGCGCAGGACCGTACGCGAGATCAGGCCGGAGACGGTGGAGTTGAGGCAGGCGGAGGGGATGAGGAAGTCCTCGCGGGTGCCGTAGGTGCGCACGCAGGAGCCCGGGTCGGCGAGTACGGCGATCTCCGGGTCGAAGCCGGTGACGCCCTCCTCGGCCTCGAACTCCTCGACCGCGCGGGCGAGTTCGCGGGTGATGGCGCCCTTGCCGGTCCAGCCGTCGACGAACACGACGTCCCGGGGGTCGTGGCGGGCGGCCAGCCAGCGCAGCGCGTTGGCGTCGATGCCCCGGCCGCGCACGATGGAGACGGCGTAGTGCGGGAGATCCAGGCCGTGCCGGAACCGGGCCCAGCGGCGCATGAGGATGCCGACCGGGGTGCCCGCGCGGGCCAGGGACACCAGCACCGGGCGGGGGGAACGCTCGGTGATCACCGTCTCCGTCACCACTCCGACGGCCTGCGCGAGGCGGGCCGCGGAGGCGTCGAGGGCACTGTGGAAGAGCTCCTGGTAGTGCTCGCTGGGCTGGTACTCCACGGGCAGTGACTCGGCGTAGTGCGCGCCGCCGCTCTGGATGGCCTCCTCGCGCTCCTCGGTCGGCGCCTCCAGGGTGACGTCGGAGAGGTCCTGCAGCAGCCAGCCGACCTCCTCGGGCGCGTACGAGGAGAATGCGGGGCCGCGGAGGGGCTCGGGCAGCATGGCCGGCCTTTCGGGAGCGTGCGGGACGTACGAGGGCACGACCGCGAGCAGGACGTGCGGGACGTGCGCGGCGAGCTGCGCGAGCAGGCCGTTGGACGCATGCAGGGCGGGGGTGTCGGCGGCCGAGTCGACCACGGTGACGACGGCGTCGAAGCCGCCGCCGGCGACGTTGTAGGCGTAGCGCTCGCCGGGGCCGTCGGCCGGGTCGTCGTGGGCGGGGAAGACCAGCCGGGTGCGGATCGCGTAGCCGGGGTCGTCCAGCGCGAGGACGGGCGAGCGGGTGGTGGTGGAGAAGCGCACCTCGGCGTCGGTGACCCGCTCCAGCTCACGGGCGAGGCGCAGCGGGGCGTACATCAGCTCTTCGAAGCCGAGGACGAGGACGCGGCGGGCGCCGGGCGGCAGGCCGTCGTGTATTCGGGCGGCCATGGCGGGCAGCGCGGCTTCGAGGCGGGTGCGGTGGGCAGGGGTGAAGCCGTGGCGACCACCGTCGAGCAGGCCGGCCGGCCAGTGCAGGTCGAGGCGACGTGCGTAAGGGGCGCGGGGCTCTGTTCGATGTGCGGCCACCGCCGCGCCGGCGCGGGCCACCGCATCGGACCCGCACCCGGCGGACTCATGGCGGGCCACCAGCTCCTGCCCCTTGTCCAGCACACCCGACGGCAGCAGCACGGTCCCCGACGCGGCGGCGATCAGCTCGACCCGCGCCCCGATCTCCCCGGCGAACCGTTCCATCCGCTCGACGTCCTCGGCCGACCGCATGTCGACCAGCGCGACCACCACATACCGCCCGCGCGGATACCGTTCGTGCAGGTCACGGATGGTGTTCAGCACGGTGTTACCGGTCGAGAACTCGTCGTCGACCAGGACCAGCGGACCGTCCCCGGCCAGCAGCGAAGGATCCTCCGGCAGCAGCAGATGCGACGTGGCGTGGGAATGCGACTCCTCGAAGCCGCCCGCGCGGGCGACCCCGGGAACCGGCCGACGCGTCGAGTGCAGATACGGCGCCGTACCCAGACCGTCCGCCACCGCATGGCCCAGCCCGGTGGCGGTCTCCGCGTATCCGAGGACGACGGCGGCACCGGCCTCCGCCTCGCCGAGCAGCGCCGAGACCCGCCGGCCCAGGCGGTGGCCGTACTCGTACACCACCGCCGGCGACTGCGGGACGTGCTTGCCGAGCACGTTCGACACCAGCAGGTGGGCCCGCTTGGGATTGCGCCGCAGGGCGAGGCCGAGCAGGGCCGGCAGCCCGTCGTCCCCCACGAGTTCGACCCCGAGCCGCTCGGCGACCCAGCTGCCGGACCACACCCCGTCGTTCACTGCGTTCTTCATGCGTTCCTTGGACGATATGGAAGAGATCAACCTGGATCAGCCGGGTATCCCGGCGGCGAGCAGCTCGACGAAGCCGACGTCCTCGTGGGCCACGCCGAAGGCCTCGGCGCGCAGCAGGGTCCGCTCGGCCCAGGCGCGGTGCGGCTTCACCTCGTTCATCTTGTTCGTGTAGGCCGAGCGGAGTACACCCCCACCGCCGCGTTCCGGCCGCAGGATGTCCTGGGCGTCGCTGTACTCCTCGTGGCTGACCACGGACAGCGCGTGGACGGGCAGCACATGGGAGGGGTGGATGCAGGTCTTGCCGAGCAGGCCGTTGGCCTGGTCGAGGGAGATCTCCCGCAGCAGGCCGTCCATGGCGTGTTCGATCAGCCTCTCGCGCAGCTCGACGGCCTGCACCTCAAGGAAGGGGCTCTGCCTCAGCTGCGGCTTGAACATGCGCTCGGAGACCCGGAAGTACTCCCACACGGGCCCGGTCACGGTGAATCCGGTGCCGTCGGCCCGGCCGAGCATGTTCACGACGTCGGAGATCACGGAGGCGACGACCTGGACGTCGTAGGCGGTCATGTCCGGGGCGCGGCGCAGACCGTAGGAGGAGCAGAAGTCGGTCACGCCGAGGCGCAGGGCCAGCACCCGGTCGCGGTACTTGTCGACCGCGCGGAAGATGCCCTCCAGGGTGTCCACGCGGGACTCCCGGTAGAGCAGCTCGGGGGACTCCAGCACGGGCATCGCGAACAGCCGGCGCCCGGTCCCGGCCTCGGCGGCCGTCAGGGCCTCCAGGAAGGGGATGCCGCGTTCCTCGGTGAACTTGGGCAGCACGAATCCGGACAGCAGCCGCACGGACGCGCCGAGGCGCCGGGCGAGATCGGGGATCTGCTCCGGGGTGCGGACCCGGATGAAGAGCAGTGGCGGCTCGGTCGCGGGCCGGGCGGCCAGGTCGGCGAACTGCCGGACGAGGTTCTCCTCGCCGGCCACGACGTCCGCGTCGTCGATCGAGTCCTCCAGGCACAGCACCATCGAGACCACGCCGTTCCCGGCCTGCTTGACGATGTCGTCGGCGAGCCGCGGCCGGGTGGCCGGGCTGTACAGGGTGGCACCGAGGGCGGCGGCGAGCAGCCGGGCCGGCGAGTCGGCGCTGAACGCGCACGGCTCCCGGTGGAAGAGGCGTTGCCGCACCTCGGGGGCGAGGTGCCCGAAATGACGCATATGACTCCCTCGGGGGCGCGAGCCAATTCTAAGTAGTCGGTAAAGGGTGGCCGGTAATAGTACGTAGGGATCCATGTCGGGGGTTCCCTGCGGGCATGAATTTCCGGTAACTCGCCCGTGTCGGCGGCGCTCTGCACACCACCCCCGCATTGTCGTGACCAGGACCGAGAAGGCAGGATGACCGCATGACGCACGCGATGCTGAAGGGGTCGAACGTCCCGCTGGAAGCCGGCACGGTCCGCGCCGTGCTGCGCTGGACACCCGGGCAGGGGGTCCCGGACGTGGACGCCTCGGCTCTGCTGCTGGGCCCCGACGGCCGGGTGCGCTCCGACGAGGACTTCGTCTTCTACAACCAGCCCCGGCACCCTTCCGGGAAGGTCTGGCGGCTGGGCAAGAAGCGCATCACCGAGGGACTGACCGACACGATCCAGACGGATCTGCCCGGCGTCGAGCCGGAGGTCGGCCGGATCGTGCTGGTCGCGTCCGCGGACGGGGTCACCTTCGACCGGGTGCCGGCCCTGTGCATCCTGCTGTACGACGCCGCCGTCGCCGACGCCGAGCCGCTGGCCGTGTTCGAGATCAAGCCGGAGACGGGTGCGGAGACGGCGCTGATCTGCGGTGAGCTGTACCGGCGCGGGGAGGGCTGGAAGTTCCGCGCCCTCGGCGAGGGCTACTCGAACGGGCTGAAGGGGCTCGCGACGGACTTCGGCATCTCGGTGGACGAGTCGGAGATGGAGGAGCCGGGTGCCTCCCAGCCGCTGCCTCCGGAGCAGCCGACGTCCGCGGTTCCGCAGCAGCCGCCCGCGTACGGCTATCCGCAGCCGGCTTCCGCCCCGCCGTCGTACGGGTACCCGCAGCCCCAGCCCGCGCCGGCGTCCGTGGCTGTACCCGTGCCGGTGCCGGTGGGACCGGCGGACCCGAACTTCCGGCTGCCACCGCAGGGGCCCCAGTTCATCGGGCGGTGAGTGCGCCCGCCGGCGCGGGGGCGTTCACCGCTCGGCCTTGGCCTTGTAGCCCCTGCCCCACTGCAGTCCCCACCCGTACAGCCGGTCCAGCTCCCCCTGGAACCCGTACACGAACTTCACCTCGCGGCGGACGACCAGTTCCCCCTTGACGTTCTCGATCAGGACGACCGCGCAGGAACGGGCCTGGGGGTGGCGTTCGTCGAGGCCTATCTCGATACGGGGGCCGTTGCTGGGGTACAGCGTGACGATGGCGTGGGTGCGGTCGAAGGCCGGGGTCTGGTCGTAGATGTAGACGAAGACCAGCAGGCGTTTGATGGCCTCGCGGTGGTCGAGGTTGACGTACATCGTCTCGCCTGACGCCGAGCCGAACCGGTCGTCTCCGCTGAGCTTGATGTACGGCGGGGCGTTGACGTCGCCGAGGTAGCCGCCCAGCGGCTGGACGACGCCCTTCGTGCCGTCGGCCAGTTCGTACAGACAGCCCAGGTCGAGGTCGACGTTGACCATGCTCTGGCCGTGCCCGAGGACCTCCGGCGGCTTGAGGGCCTTGAAGGGGTGCCTGAAGAGGCTGGTGCGCTGGACCGGGTCGAAGTCGGAGGTGCGCATCCGCCAGGTGAGGTTGACGCGCAGATGGCCGGTGGCCGCGCCCTGCTTGGTCAGGGACACCGCCTGGTGCCGCCTGGTGAGCTCGATGGCGTTGGTCGAGGCGCTGCCCGAGTCGAAGTCGGCAGCGCTGACGCCCCGCAGCCCGTCGAAGAAACCCATTCCCGCCCCCAGGTCATTCTTGTGAACGCCGAACGCCGTCGGGGCGGCCGACCGTGTCGGCCGCCCCGCTCAGAGCGTTCCTCACCGGCCGGGGTGTCACACCCCGGAGGAGACCTCGGCCTTCTCGCCGGTGCCCTCCCCGGCGTCGGCCAGGGCGCGGTTGCGGCGGACGGAGGACCAGAAGGACCAGGCGATCAGGACGACGCCGACGAGACCGGTGATGACCTCGTTGATCTCGTGCTGGATGGTGACCATGAGGATCACGGCCAGGGCGCCGATGGCGTAGTGGGCGCCGTGCTCCAGGTAGACGTAGTCGTCGAGGGTGCCCTGGCGGACCAGGTAGACCGTGAGGGACCGGACGTACATCGCGCCGATGCCGAGGCCGAGGGCCATCGTCACGATGTCGTTGGTGATGGCGAAGGCGCCGATCACACCGTCGAAGGAGAAGGACGCGTCCAGGACCTCCAGGTAGAGGAACATGAAGAACGCGGCCTGGCCGGCCAGCATCACGGGCGACTTCTGCTTGCCCGTGCGGGCGGCCTCTTCCTCCTCCTCGTGCTCGCGCTCCTCCTCTTCCTCCAGCCGGTCCTCGAAGTAGCCGGACAAACCGCCGACGATCATGTAGGTGATCAGGCCGGCGATGCCGGCGATCAGGACCGTCTGGGCCTTGTCGACGTGCGCGCCGCCGTGCTGGTGGGCGTGGGTGGCGAAGGTGAAGGAGGTGATCAGCAGGACGATCAGGGCGATGCAGACCGCCAGCATGTCGACCTTGCCGAGCTTGGCCAGCGGGCGCTCGATCCAGCGCAGCCACTGGATGTCCCGGTCCTCGAAGATGAAGTCGAGGAAGATCATCAGCAGGAACATGCCACCGAAGGCGGCGATCGCCGGGTGGGCGTCGGTGACCAGCTGCTGGTAGCGGTCCTTGTCGGTCAGGGCGAGGTGGACCGCGTCATAGGGGTTGAGCTTGGCGGTGATGGCGACGATGACGACCGGGAAGACCAGCCGCATGCCGAAGACCGCGATGAGGACGCCGACCGTGAGGAAGATCTTCTGCCAGAAGGCGTTCATCTTCTTCAGGATGCCGGCGTTGACCACCGCGTTGTCGAACGACAGCGAGATCTCGAGGACGGCCAGGATCGCGACGACGCCGAAGGCCTCCCACCCCCCGTAGAAGACCGCGGCGACCAGGCCGAGCGCGGTCACCGCGAACGACCAGCCGAAGGTTTTCAGAAGCACTGGCTACCCAATCGTGTGTTGGGGGCACCTCCCAGACGAAGTCTGGGGAGAGGGTCTCCCCCGCGCCGTACCCGGCTTTGCTAAATGTTGACCCCGAGTGTAGAGGTGCACCCTACCGGCGGTACCGTCCGGGGCAACCCGCGCTACGAAACGTTCACCCCGAAGTCGAGGGCGATGCCGCGCAGCCCCGACGCGTACCCCTGACCGACGGCGCGGAACTTCCACTCTCCCTGATAGCGGTAGAGCTCGCCGAAGATCATGGCGGTCTCGGTGGAGGCGTCCTCGCTCAGGTCGTAACGCGCCAGCTCCTGGCCGTCGGCCTGGTTCACGACCCGGATGAAGGCGTTGGAGACCTGGCCGAAGGTCTGGCCGCGCTCCTCCGCCATATGGATGGAGACCGGGAAGGCGATCTTCTCGCAGTGCGCCGGCACCTTGGCGAGATCGACCAGGATCGACTCGTCGTCACCCTCGCCCTCACCGGTGAGGTTGTCGCCGGTGTGCTCGACGGAGCCGTCGGGGCTCTTGAGCTGGTTGTAGAAGACGAACCACTCGTCACCCAGCACGCGGTTCCCGGCGCCGCACAGCAGCGCGCTGGCGTCGAGGTCGAAGGGGGCGCCGGTGGTGGACCGCGCGTCCCAGCCGAGCCCGATCATGACGTTGGTGAGGTTCGGTGCGGCCTTGGAGAGGGAGACGTTGCCTCCCTTGGCGAGCGTGACGCCCATGATGCTGTCCTCCCCTAGTGGTGCTTCCCTGGTTGTCCTGCGCGTCCGGCGCCGCACGTAAACGGTGCGGCGCCGGATGGTGCGGGTGTCGTGACTCTGCCGGGATCAGACGTTGACGCCGAAGTCCTGGGCGATGCCGCGCAGACCGGAGGCGTAGCCCTGGCCGATGGCGCGGAACTTCCACTCCGTCCCGTGCCGGTACAGCTCGCCGAAGACCATGGCGGTCTCGGTGGAGGCGTCCTCGCTCAGGTCGTAGCGGGCGATCTCCTGGCCGCCGGCCTGGTTCAGCACGCGGATGTAGGCGTTGCGGACCTGGCCGAAGGACTGCTGGCGGTTCTCGGCGTCGTAGATCGACACCGGGAAGACGATCTTCTCGATGTCGGCCGGCACGCCTGCGAGGTTGACCTTGATCACCTCGTCGTCGCCCTCGCCCTCACCGGTGAGGTTGTCACCGGTGTGCTCGACGGAGCCCTCGGGGCTCTTGAGGTTGTTGAAGAAGACGAAGTGCTGGTCGCTCGCGACCTTGCCGGAGTTGTTCAGCAGCAGCGCGCTGGCGTCGAGGTCGAAGTCACTGCCGGTCGTGGTGCGGGCGTCCCAGCCCAGACCGACGAGGACCGCGGTCAGGCCGGGGGCCTCCTTCGTCAGCGATACGTTGCCGCCCTTGCTGAGGCTGACTCCCACGAGTCCTCCATGTGGTGTCCAGGGGCGGAGAGCCCCGACGTGCTTCGGATATGGGATCAACGTGCCGATCCTAGTGAGGGGTTCCCGCACCCCGCAGACCCTGGACCCGAAGGATCGCAGGTGTCGGCCACGACCGGCCTACAGGGTGTCGAGCGCCTTCACGTAGTCGCTCAGGTCGCGCGCGTCCGGCAGGCCGTTGACCACGGTCCACCGCACGACGCCTTCCTTGTCGATGATGAAGGTGCCCCGGACGGCGCATCCCTTGTCCTCGTCGAAGACGCCGTACGCGCGCGAGACGTTGCCGTGCGGCCAGAAGTCGCTGAGCAGCGGGTACTCCAGGCCTTCCTGCTCGGCGAAGACCCTCAGGGTGTGGATGGAGTCGTTGGAGACGGCGAGCACCTGCGTCTCGCGGTCCGCGAACTTCGGCAGGTTGTCGCGCACCTCGCACAGCTCACCGGTGCACACGCCGGTGAAGGCGAACGGGTAGAAGAGCAGGACCACGTTCTTCTCGCCGCGCAGCTCCGAGAGCTTCACGGTGCGGCCGTGGTTGTCCTTGAGCTCGAAGTCGGGCGCCTTGTCGCCGACCTGGATCGCCATCGTCGTGCATCCCTTCGGTGGGCTGTTCGGGTGAGCGCACAGCAGACGCTCGGCTCCACCCTACGCAGCGATCACCGGGGTCTTCCGGACGGGCTGGGGCGAAAACCAGCCCGTCCGGTGGACGGAGAAGATCACCTCTTGGACTTGGCCGCCTTCGGCGTCGCCAGCCGCGAGCCGCTCCAGTCCTTGCCCACACTGACGCTCTTCGACGCTGTCAGGCCGGCCGTCGTGGCGGCGTCCTGGATGTCACTCGGCTCCACGTACCCCGAACGGCCGGTCTTCGGCGTCAGGAGAAGGATCGCGCCGCCCTCTTCGATGTACGTGGTGGCGTCCACCAGCGCATCCGTCAGGTCGCCGTCGTCGTCACGGAACCACAGCACAACGGCGTCGGCCACGTCGTCGAAGTCCTCGTCCATCAGGTCGCCCTCGATGGCTTCCTCGATGGCCTCGCGGAGCTCCTGATCGACGTCGTCGTCGTAGCCGATCTCCTGGACCACCTGCCCGGGCTGGAAACCCAGCCTGGCGGCAGGGTTCGTCCGCTCCTCCGCGTGGTCCGCGGTCGCGCTCACGGGTTGCCTCCTGATCATGTCTTGGTGAATATCTCAGCCACGCGCGTGCGCGAAGCATTGGCCGTAGTCCACACGGGCGGGACGGATCGCGCAAGTACCCGGCCGTCCGGACCGCCGAAACGGTGACGATCCCGGCCGTGTCATTGCAACCCCTGGCACCGTATCCCGATTCTTCGTGACCCACATCACGCCGATGTGCCCGGTTTGCTCCATTCGGAATCATTCGGTGATACGACCCTCGAACAGCTTTGCCAAGCGTGTCACACCCCGGGCGTATCGTTGCGTTTTGACCGAGGAGACACCAAGGAGATGACGTACGCCGTCCTGAGGTACACGATGGGGATCGGTGTAGGCAGGTGCAGAAAACTGGCCCTCTGACAGGTAAGGAACAGCGTGGCTTCCGGATCCGATCGCAATCCGATCATCATTGGCGGCCTTCCGAGTCAGGTTCCTGACTTCGATCCCGAAGAGACCCAGGAGTGGCTCGACTCCCTCGACGCCGCCGTGGACGAGCGCGGCCGGGAGAGGGCCCGCTACCTCATGCTCCGGCTGATCGAGCGGGCCCGCGAGCGACGCGTGGCCGTGCCCGAGATGCGCAGCACGGACTACGTCAACACGATCCCCACCAAGGCGGAGCCGTTCTTCCCGGGCAACGAGGAGATCGAGCGCAGGATCCTGAACGCGACCCGCTGGAACGCGGCCGTGATGGTCTCCCGCGCCCAGCGTCCCGGCATCGGCGTCGGCGGCCACATCGCCACGTTCGCCTCCTCCGCCTCGCTGTACGACGTCGGCTTCAACCACTTCTTCCGGGGCAAGGACGAGGGCGACGGCGGCGACCAGGTCTTCTTCCAGGGCCACGCCTCCCCGGGCATCTACGCACGCGCCTACCTCCTCGACCGGCTCACCGAGGGCCAGCTCGACGGCTTCCGCCAGGAGAAGTCGAAGTACCCGAACGGCCTGTCCAGCTACCCGCACCCGCGCTCGATGCCGGACTTCTGGGAGTTCCCGACGGTCTCCATGGGCCTCGGCCCGCTCGGCGCGATCTACCAGGCGCGGATGAACCGCTACATGCAGGCGCGCGGTATCGCCGACACCTCCAGGTCGCACGTGTGGGCGTTCCTCGGTGACGGCGAGATGGACGAGCCGGAGTCGCTCGGCCAGCTGTCCATCGCGGCCCGCGAGGGCCTGGACAACCTGACCTTCGTCGTCAACTGCAACCTGCAGCGGCTGGACGGCCCGGTGCGCGGCAACGGCAAGATCATCCAGGAGCTGGAGTCGATCTTCCGGGGCGCCGGCTGGAACGTGATCAAGCTGATCTGGGACCGCTCCTGGGACCCGCTGCTCGCGCAGGACCGCGACGGTGTGCTGGTCAACAAGATGAACACCACGCCGGACGGCCAGTTCCAGACGTACGCCACCGAGTCCGGCGCCTACATCCGCGAGCACTTCTTCGGCGACGACGTCCGGCTGCGCGCGATGGTCGAGAACCTGACCGACCACCAGATCCTGATGCTGGGCCGCGGCGGTCACGACCACCGGAAGATCTACGCGGCCTACAAGGCGGCCCTGGAGCACAGGGGCCAGCCGACGGTCATCCTGGCCAAGACGGTCAAGGGCTGGACGCTGGGCCCGAACTTCGAGGGCCGCAACGCCACGCACCAGATGAAGAAGCTGACGGTCGACGACCTCAAGCGCTTCCGGGACCGGCTGCACCTGCCGATCTCCGACAAGGAGCTGGACTCCGGCCTGCCGCCGTACTACCACCCCGGCCGCGACACCGAAGAGATCCAGTACATGCACGACATGCGCAGCGCGTGCGGCGGGTACGTCCCGACGCGCGTCGTGCGCTCCCAGCCGCTCGCGCTGCCGGACGACAAGGCGTACGCGACGGTGAAGAAGGGCACGGGCCAGCAGTCCATCGCCACGACGATGGCGTTCGTCCGGCTCCTGAAGGACCTCATGCGGGACAAGGAGATCGGCAAGCGGTTCGTGCTGATCGCGCCGGACGAGTACCGCACGTTCGGCATGGACTCCTTCTTCCCGAGCGCGAAGATCTACAACCCGCTCGGCCAGCAGTACGAGGCCGTCGACCGGGACCTGCTGCTCGCCTACAAGGAGTCGCCGACCGGCCAGATGCTGCACGACGGCATCTCCGAGGCGGGCTGTACGGCCTCCCTGATCGCGGCGGGCTCGGCCTACGCCACGCACGGCGAACCGCTGATCCCGGTCTACGTCTTCTACTCGATGTTCGGTTTCCAGCGCACGGGTGACCAGTTCTGGCAGATGGCCGACCAGCTGGCGCGCGGATTCGTACTGGGTGCGACCGCGGGCCGTACGACCCTGACCGGTGAGGGTCTGCAGCACGCGGACGGCCACTCGCAGCTGCTCGCCTCGACCAACCCGGGATGCGTGGCCTACGACCCGGCGTACGCCTACGAGATCGCGCACATCGTCCAGGACGGACTGCGCCGTATGTACGGCGGCGACGCGGAGCACCCGCACGGCGAGGACGTCTTCTACTACCTGACCGTCTACAACGAGCCCATCCAGCACCCCGCCGAGCCGGCGAACGTGGACGTCGAGGGCATCCTCAAGGGCGTCCACAGGCTGAGCGAGGGTACGGCGGGCTCGATCCCGGCGCAGATCATGGCGTCCGGCGTGGCGGTCCCGTGGGCGCTGGAGGCGCAGCGGATCCTCGCCGAGGACTGGAACGTCCGGGCGGACGTGTGGTCCGCGACCTCCTGGAACGAGCTGCGCCGCGAGGCGGTGGAGTGCGAGGAGCACAACCTGCTGCATCCGGAGGAGGAGCAGCGGGTGCCGTACGTGACGCGGAAGCTCAGCGGCGCCGAGGGGCCGTTCGTGGCCGTGTCCGACTGGATGCGGTCGGTTCCGGACCAGATCGCGCGGTGGGTGCCGGGCACGTACCAGTCGCTCGGCGCGGACGGCTTCGGCTTCGCCGACACCCGGGGTGCGGCCCGCCGCTTCTTCCACATCGACGCCCAGTCGATCGTCGTCGCGGTGCTGACCGAGCTGGCCCGCGAGGGCAAGCTCGACCGCTCGGTGCTGAAGCAGGCCATCGACCGGTACCAGCTGCTGGATGTGTCCGCGGCGGATCCGGGGGCCGCGGGCGGCGACGCGTAGCCGCGGCGCTCGGCTTCGACCGACGGCAGCCGGGCAGGGCCTGCGGGTCCGTCGCCGAGCGCGGGGGCGTGGGGGCTGGTCGCGCAGTTCCTCGCGCCCCTGGCGAGGCGCCTACGATGCCGACATGAGCGATCGGTCGGCACAGGCGCAGTGGGAGCGGTACACCCAACGACCGTTGCTCGCCCTGGCGGTGGCGTTCGCCGTCGCCTATGCCGTGCCGATCGTGGACAACCCCGCGAGCCCGGTCCTGGCGGTGGTCTGCACCGCCACGGAGTGGGCGGTGTGGGCGGCCTTCGCGGTGGACTACCTGATCCGGCTCGCGCTCAGCCCGCGGCGCAGGCAGTTCGTCCGCACGCACTGGATGGACCTGGGCGCCGTGGTGCTGCCGCTGCTGCAGCCGCTGCGGCTGCTGCGGCTGCTGCGGCTGCTGCGGCTGCTGCGGATGGTGTCGACGCTGCTGCTGGTCGGGCGGCGGGCGCGGATGGCCTCGCAGATCCGGCTGACGACGTATGTCGCCGGGGCGGTGGTCGGGCTGCTGATGTTCGGGTCGCTGGCGGTGCTGTCCGTCGAGCGGGACTCGCCGAACGGGAACATCCGCACGCTGGGTGACGCGGTGTGGTGGTCGTTCACGACGATGACCACGGTGGGGTACGGGGATCACGCGCCGACGACCGGGCTGGGGCGGATGATCGCCGTCGGGCTGATGCTGTCCGGGATCGCGCTGCTCGGTGTGGTGACCGCGAACATCGCGGCGTGGTTCATCGCGCGGTTCGAGAAGGACGACGTGGAGGAGCGGCGGCAGACGGAGGCGATCGCCTCGCTGGCCGAGGAGGTCCGCCTGCTGCGCACGGAAGTGGCCCGGTTGGCCGACGAGCGGGAGCAGCAGCGGAGTTGACGGGGGCCCGGTGTCGCGGCCGGACGGGGGGCGCTCGCCCGCGCCCGCGTGGTGCCGGGAGCGCCCCGTGCGGGGCGCGGGGATCCGCGCGACCAGCCCCCGCGCGCCCGCGGACCACGGACGGCCCGTGGCCCTGTGGCGGATACGGCCGCCGGCTAGAGGAGCCCGTGGCTCCAGGCGGCCGCGCCCGCCAGGGCGACGATGGCCAGCAGCGTGTCGATCGCGCCCAGGATCAGGGCCACCAGGGCCGGGATGTCGTGGTCGTCGGACCACCTGCGGCCCATCGCCTGCCAGCCGCAGAACATCGCGACCGGGCCGAGGACGATGCCCAGGGCGAAGAATCCGGCCACGGCACAGATCGTGCCGATGATCCCGAGCGTCGCACGGTCCGGCCCGGTCCGTTGCCACGTCCGGCCACGTGACCGGGGGTGCCCGCGCGTTCCGTGCCCGAAGCCAGCCATCATCAACTCCCTGAGGCTCTTGGACAGTTCGGCTCCGCTGTGCGGGTACCCCGGTTCGTCGTCGGCAGACCTGCGCGCGCTGCCCCCCTCCGGCAGCGCGCGCTACGGCCCGACGTCCTCCCATGCGCTGCGGAGGACTTGACCCACTGTGACCTGCGGCGCGCGCCCGGTGCGAGGAATCTTTAGCGGAGTCACCCTGATAGGGGAAACTCCGCCCCGGCCTCAGATGTGGCCCACGCCCGCCCCCGCCTCCGCGTTCGCGCCCCGCTTGGTGAGCAGCGCGACGAGGACGGCGACCGCCGCCACGCCGGCCGCGACCAGGGAGGCCAGGCTCATCCCGGAGATGAAGGTGTGGTGTGCGACCTCGGTGATCTTCGCGGCGATCTGCTCCGGGACGCCCTTGGGCACCGGGGCGACGCCGACCTGCACCGCCTGTGAGGCCTTGTCCAGCTGACCCGGGGTCAGCTGCGGCAGCCCGGCCCCGGCCCAGTTGCCCGGCAGGTCGCTGTCCACCCTGGAGGCCATCACGGCGCCGAGCACGGCCGTACCGAGACTGCCGCCGATCTGCATGGCCGCCTGTTGCAGACCGCCCGCGACACCGGACAGCTCCATGGGGGCGTTGCCGACGATGACCTCGGTGGCGCCGACCATGACCGGCGCCAGGCCGAGGCCGAGCAGCGCGAACCAGACGGACATCACGCCGCTGCCCGTGTCGGCCTTGAGCGTCGACATGCCGTACATGGCGACGGCGGTCGCGGCCATGCCGCCGGCCAGCGGGACACGCGGGCCGAGCCTGGTGATCGCGGCGCCGGCCAGCGGCGAGCCGACGATCATCATGCCGGTGAGCGGCAGCAGGTGCAGGCCCGCGTCGATCGGGCTCATGCCGTGGACGTTCTGCAGGTAGAAGGTCACGAAGAACAGGCCGCCCATGAACGCGACGGCCATGAGGACCATCAGGACGACACCGGCCGACAGCGGTATCGAGCGGAACAGGCCCAGCGGGATGAGGGGTTGCGCGACCTTCGTCTCCCAGAAGGAGAACACGGCGAAGAGCGCCACGGACACGACGACGAACACCCACGTCCTGCCGTCGCCCCAGCCCCACGCCGGGGCCTTGATGAGCGCCCAGACCAGGCAGAACATCGCGCCGGAGAGCAGCGCGATGCCGAGGATGTCGAAGGACCGCCCCTCGCCGTGTCCCTCCAGCGGGTTCCCCCCGCGGGCAGCCCGGTGGTCGAGGAGGATCAGCATGCCCAGGGCCAGGGCGAGCCCGCCGACCGGCACGTTGACGAAGAACACCGACTGCCAGTCGACGTGCTCGACGAGGACACCGCCGAGGATCGGACCGCCCGCGGTGGACGCGCCGATCACCATGCCCCAGATACCGATGGCCATGTTGAGCTGCTCGGCCGGGAAGGTCGCCCGCAGCAGGCCGAGCGCGGCCGGCATCAGCAGCGCGCCGAACAGGCCCTGGAAGACGCGGAAGGTGACGACCGCGGCGATGCTGTGGGACAGGCCGATGGCGCCGGAGGCGGAGGCGAAGCCGGTCACACCGATGAGGAAGGTCTGCCGGTGGCCGAAGCGGTCACCGAGCTTGCCCGCGGTGATCAGGGAGACCGCGAGGGCGAGGAAGTAGCCGTTGGTGATCCACTGCACCTGGGCGAAGGTGGCCCCCAGGTCCTTCTGGATCGCCGGGTTGGCGATGGCCACGATGGTCCCGTCGAGGGCCACCATCATGACGCCCACAGCGACGGTGATGAGGGTGAGCCAGGGGTGGCCGCGCAGCCCCGGGGCCGGACGCGACTCGAGCGGGGCGTCCGGGCCGGCGTCCCCCGGCCCCGTCGCGCCGATGGTGGTCTGACTAGTCATGCGTTCGAGGCTAGTGACAGCCTCTGACAGTTGACAATGGCTTTCATCAGTCAGTAACTGACACCTATGGGAACACTCCGCGAACGTAAGAAACAACGCACCCGGGAGGCACTTCTGCGGGCCGCTCTCGAACTGTTCACCACCCGCGGGTACGAGCACACGACCGTCGACGAGATCGCCGAGGCCGCCGACGTCTCCCCGCGCACCTTCTTCCGCTATTTCGCCGGCAAGGAGGACGCGGCCTTCGCGGTGCAGGGGATGACCGAGGAGCACTTCGTGGCGGCCGTACGGGGGCGGCCCGCGGGCGAGGCGCCGATGGAGGCCCTGCGGCAGGCGGTCCTGGAGGGCTGGGACGCGATCCGCGAGACCGTCGAGTCGGCCGTGCCGGTCGAGCTGTATCTGCGCATGTACCGGACGATCGAGTCGACGCCCGCGCTGCTCGCCGCCCATCTGCGCCGCTCGGCGGCGACCGAGGAGACGATCGCGCGTCTGCTGGCCGAGCGCGAGGGCGTCGACGTGGACGCCGACCCGCGGCCTCGGCTGGCCGTGGCCGTGTTCGGCGGGGTGATAAGGGTCACGGAGCGGCAGTGGTGCACGGGCGACGACTTCAGCCTGGCGGCCATTCGCCAACTCACCGCGTCCCACCTCGATCAGGTGGGTCCGGCACTCACCGGAAACTGGCGTGCCACAGAAGATCGTTGACGAGGCGTTCGACGTTCCGCGAAACGTGATCCCTGCCACTCGGTTACCCCGAGACCCTCTCGTTCTCCTAGTGTGTCCTCCCAGTGACTTCCTTCGAAACCTCCCCGCCACTGAACGTCTGGCGCGCCCTGCTGGCGCTGGCCGTGGTGTTCGTGATGCTCGCGACCACCGGCTGGACCGCCCTGCGCAGCCACCGGGAGTCGACCGCACTGCAGGCCTCGCTCGCCAAGTGGGAGCACGGCAGCATCCACGGCCTGCACCTGCCGGACCCGCATGCCGCCCCGGCCCGGCTCAGCCGTTTCTTCGCCTCCCTCTCCGCCGAGGACGGCGACCGGCTCGCCCGCCGCTACCCGCTCGCGGTCGGCAACATGAACGGCGCCCCCGTCGCCCTGCGCTACCGCGCGAACCACATCGCGCTGGAGCAGCAACGCAAGGTCGAGAAGAAGCGCATGCACGACAGCCGGCTCAGCACGGCCGGACAGCAGGACGCGGGCCGCCGTATGCACCGCTACGAGTCCCTGCTGGCCCCCGGCCGGCAGATCCTGGCCTTCGACCCCGAGGGCTCGGGCCGCGTCGCCGAGGTGTTCGGGAACCTGGACCGGGCGCAGCGCATCTCGGTCGTCGTCCCCGGCGTCGACACCGATCTGCTCACCTTCCAGAAGACCTACAACCCGTACACCGCCCCGGTCGGCATGGCCAAGGCGCTGTACGCGGCGGAGCGCGCCCAGAGCCCCACGACCCGTACGGCCGTGATCGCCTGGGCCGACTACACCGCCCCCGACGGACTCGGCATGGAAGCGGCGACCGGGCTGCGCGCCGCGGAGGGCGCCCTACGGCTGAACGCCCTGGTGGGCGGCCTGCCCGGCGCTGCCCCTGTGGCGATGATCTGCCACAGCTACGGCTCCGTGGTGTGCGGGGTCGCCGCGCACGCCCTGCCCGGCCGGGTGACCGACATAGCGGTGGCCGCGAGCCCCGGCATGCGGGTCTCCAGCGCCTCCCGCCTGGACACCGGGGCCCGGGTGTGGGCCATGCGGGACGCCACCGACTGGATCCAGGACGTGCCGTATCTGGAGCTCGGCGGGCTCGGGCACGGCGCCGATCCGGTGTCCTCGGCGTTCGGCGCGCGTGTGCTGTCCGCCCGGGACGCGCAGGGGCACGCCGGTTATTTCCAGCCAGGCACGGACAGCCTGCGCAACCTCGCCGGGGTGGGGGTCGGCGCGTACGGCGCGGTGACGTGCGCCCGCGAGAACGACGCGTGCCGGGCCGGTGTGCCCGGCAGGACGATGGCCGGACGCGCGTAGAAACAGCAGGAAGTGCGGTCTGCGCGGGTGGCGACGGAGGAGCACGTGCCGCATACGATGAGCCGCATGGGTGACGTACTGGCGGGTTTTCATGCCGTCTGGGAGTTCGAGTCCGACTCCGTGCTCATCCGCTACGAACGGGGGATTCGAACACCGAAGCTGTTCCAGGCGCTCGGGGAACGGCGGATCCCGCTGTCCGCGGTCGAGGGCGTGACGCTCACCCCGGGCAGGCGCGGCACCGTCGTGCTGCGGCTGTTGCCGCGGGCCGGCGCGGATCCGCTGATGGAGGCGGCGGCCGGCCAGCTGAAGGAGGGCTCCGACCCGTACCGGCTGGTCCTCGCGGCCGAGCGGGAGACGCTCGCCGAGTACTACGCGGACGAGCTGAAGTCGCTGCTGACCGAGTCCGGGCCGGCCGACCGGTTCCTGGTGCCGGTGCCCGAGGCGCCGCTGCAGTTCAAGGCGTACGACGGGAAGGCGTCCTTCGACGGGACGTCGGTGCAGTTCCGCTGGTCGTGGACGGGGGCGTCGTCGGCGAAGTGGAAGGCGGGCGACCAGAGTTTCGCGGTCGCCGACCTGAGCGGGGTCCAGTGGCGGTCGCCGGAGGTGTTCGAAGGGCATCTGCGGTTGGTCGGGCGCGCGGCCGAGTCGGCCGCGCCCGTGCAGCCGGACCAGGATCCGGCGGCCGTGGTGTTCGGGCTGGGGTACGGGCCGGTGCACGAGTCGCTGCCGTTCGCCGCGGCGGTTCTGGCGGCCGTACGCACGCGAGGCCCGGTATCCGTGGCACCGGCCCCCTCCCGGCGTGACCCCGCCGACATCGCCGAACGGATCCGGCATCTCGGGGAGTTGCACCAGGCCGGGCTGGTCACCGACGAGGAGTTCTCCTCCAAGAAGGCCGAGCTGCTGGCGGAGCTGTAGTCACTCCCTGGCCGGGGCGATCCGGCCGGGGGTGGCGTCGCAGGCCTCGGCGACCGCGCGCGGGGGCTCCGGGAGGGCGGCGTCGGCGCCGCTCACCGCATGGCCCCCTCCCCCGCGTAGAAACTGATCTTGCGGTCGAGTACGGCGAGCGTGTCCCGCAGTTCGGCGATCCTGTCCAGCACGTCCCGGCGGGTCGACTCCAGGAGTTCCTGCCGCTCCCCGTAGGTGCTCTCGCCCTCCCGGACCAGCTCCGCGTACCGGACCATGTCCGCCACCGGCATGCCGGTCAGCCGCAGCTTGGCCACGAAGTCCAGCCAGTCCAGGTCGCGGTTGCGGTAGCGCCGCTGGCCGGTGTGCGAGCGGTCGACGTGCGGCATCAGGCCGATCCGCTCGTACCAGCGCAGGGTGTGCGCGGTCAGGCCGGTGAACGCGACGACCTCGCTGATCGTGTAGTGGTCCTGCCCGTCGGGCCGTGGATGGTGCCGGGGCGGGGCTGAGCAGATGTCGGCGGGGGCCGTGCGTGCGGTGTCCGCTGGCGTGGTCTGCATCACCGTCATGGGCCCCACGCTATGGCCTTGGAGTGCACTCCAAGCAAGCGGATCCGGTAAGAAATCCGCAGGACGCGGGCCGGGGCGCCTGACTAGCGTGCGGCACATGAGTCTTGTACGCCGGGCCCTGCCCGAGGATGCCACGGAAGTGCTGCGGCTGCGCCAGGTCATGATCGACGCCCTGTGGAGCGCGGGGGGCGGCGGACCGGCCGGCTGGCATGCCGAGTCGCTGCCGACGCTGCGGGACCGGCTGGCCGAGCCGGACGGTGACTTCGTCGCCTTCGTCGTGGACCATCCGGACCGGCCGGGGGCGCTGGCCGCGCTGACCGCCGGGACGCTGGAGTACCGGATCGGGAAGGCCGGCAATCCGCAGGGGCGGGTGGGGTACGTGTTCAGCGTGGCGACCGACCCGGGCGCCCGGCGCCGCGGGTACGCACGCGCCTGCATGCAGGAGCTGCTGGCCTGGTTCCGGGAGCGCGGCGCGGGGCACGTGCTGCTGAACGCCTCCGCGGAGGCCGAGCCGCTGTACGCCTCGCTCGGCTTCACCCGTGACCCGGACCCGTCGATGCGGCTGCTGCTGTGAGCCGCATAGGCTCGGCGGCATGTCGTTGAAGAGCTTGGTGTCGATCGAGAACTGGCCCGTCCCCACCGCCGCGGCGGGTGTCGTACGAGCCGACGGGACCGTCCTCGGGACGCACGGCGCCGTCGGACACCGCTTCCCGCTCGCCTCGGTCACCAAGCCGCTGGCGGCCTACGCGGCGCTCGTCGCCTACGAGGAGGGCGCGATCGAACTGGACGAGCCCGCCGGGCCGCCCGGGGCGACCGTCCGGCACCTGCTCGCGCACACCTCGGGGCTGGCCTTCGACGAGCACCGGACGACGGCCGCGGCCGGGGAGCGGCGGCTGTACTCCAACGCCGGGTTCGAGCAGCTCGGCGACCACATCGCCAAGGCGACGGACATCCCGTTCGCCGAGTATCTGCGGCAGGCGGTGCTGGAGCCGCTGGGGATGGCGTCGACCTCGCTGGAGGGCTCGCCGGCGAGGGACGGGGTGTCGACGGTCGGGGACCTGCTGCGGTTCGCGGCCGAGGTGCAGGCGCCGCGCCTGCTGGACCCGCGCACGGTCGCGGAGGCGATGAGCGTGCAGTACCCGGGCACGAAGGGGGTGCTGCCGGGATACGGGCACCAGAACCCGAACGACTGGGGGCTGGGCTTCGAGATCCGTGACGGCAAGTCGCCGCACTGGACGGGGAGTTCGTCCTCCCCGCGCACTTTCGGGCACTTCGGGCAGGCGGGTACGTTCCTGTGGATCGACCCCGACGCCGGTGTGGCGTGCGCCGCGCTCACCGACCGGGCCTTCGGGTCCTGGGCGATCGAGGCGTGGCCGGTCTTCACGGATGCGGTGCTGGGGGAGCTGCGGGGCTGAGGTCTACGCGCTCATCTCCCACAGCAGCACCTCGGCCGGTGTGACCGCGACCGCCTCAAGAGCCCGTGCCCCGGTGATCCGTGCCGAGTCCCCCGCGCCCAGTTCCTCCTCCCCCAGCCGGACGGTGCCGCGCACCACGTGGACGTAGACGCACGCCCCGTCCGGCACCGCCGTCCGCTCGCCCGGGGTCAGGCGCCGTACGTGCAGCATCGCGCCGGCCTCCGGGACGGCGTACGGGGTGGAGTCGGCGATGCCGGGGACGATCTCGTACGACGGCTCGCCGCCCGGCGCCAGCGGGGCCAGCCACATCTGCACGAAGGTCAGGGGCGCCGTGCCGTCGTTGCGCTCGACGTGCCGGACGCCCGCGGCCGAGCTGAGCCGCTGCACGTCACCGGGGCGCACCCGGGTCTCGCGGCCGGTGGAGTCGCGGTGGGTCAGCTCGCCCTCGACGACCCAGGTGACGATCTCGGTGTGGCTGTGCGGGTGCTCGTCGAAGCCGGCGCCGGGGGCCAGCCGCTCCTCGTTGCAGGCGATCAGCGCTCCGAAGCGCAGGTTGCCGGGGTCGTAGTGCGGCCCGAAGGAGAAGGCGTGCCACGACTCGATCCCGGCCGCCGCCTCCCCGCCGCGGTAGCGCGCACCGGCGCGGTGTACGTCCATCACGGGACAACCGTAGACCCCGGCGGGGCGCTCCCCGCGGCCGTAGCCCGGACCCGGCGGAGCACCTCCACGTCCGGATAAGGCAGTCTTGTCCCCGTGCCCGAACCCGAATCCCACCGCAGCGATCCCCACGCACACGACGTCCACCCGCACTCCGCGACCCTGAAGCGGCTGGAGAAGTCCTCCGGGAGTCTCGCCGCGCAGGCCATCGCGCGCATGGACGAGACCCTGCCGTGGTACCGGGCCATGCCCCCGGAGAACCGCTCCTGGATCGGGCTGGTCGCCCAGGCGGGCATCGCGGCCTTCACCGAGTGGTTCCGGCACCCGGACGCCCCGCAGGCGATCTCCACCGACGTCTTCGGGACCGCGCCGCGCGAGCTGACCCGGGCCATCACACTGCGCCAGACCGTGGAGATGGTGCGGACCACCATCGAGGTCATGGAGAGCGCCATCGACGAGGTGGCCGCCCCCGGTGACGAGAGCGTGCTGCGCGAGGCGCTGCTGGTGTACGCCCGGGAGATCGCCTTCGCCACCGCGCAGGTCTACGCCCAGGCCGCCGAGGCACGCGGTGCCTGGGACGCGCGGCTGGAGTCGCTGGTGGTCAACGCCGTGCTCAGCGGCGAGGCGGACGAGGGGGCCGTCAGCCGGGCCGCCGCGCTCGGCTGGAACTCCCCCGAGCATGTCTGTGTCGTCCTCGGGACCGCGCCGGACGGCGACAGCGAACTGACCGTCGAGGCCATCCGGCGGGCCGCGCGGCACGCCAAGCTGCAGGTGCTGACCGGTGTGCTCGGGGACCGGCTCGTCGTGATCGCCGGCGGGAGCGACAATCCGCTCGCCGTCGCCAAGTCGCTGATCGGGCCGTTCGCCGCGGGGCCGGTGGTCGCGGGGCCCGTCGTCCCCGACCTGCTGGCCGGCACCCGGTCCGCGCAGGCCGCCGCCGCGGGGCTGAAGGCGTGTTCCGCCTGGCAGGACGCGCCGCGGCCGGTGCTGGCGGACGATCTGCTGCCGGAGCGTGCGATCGCGGGTGATCCGAGCGCCCGCGAGCAGCTGGTGGAGGAGATCTACAGACCGCTGGAGGAAGCGGGCTCGGCGCTGCTGGAAACACTGAGTGTCTACCTGGAGCAGGCGAGCAGCCTGGAAGGCGCGGCCCGGATGCTTTTCGTTCACCCGAACACCGTGCGCTACCGGCTCCGACGTGTGACGGACGTCACCGGTTGGTCACCTTCGGATGTACGATCCGCCTTCACACTGCGGATCGCGCTGATCCTCGGGCGTCTGGCCGACGGCGAGACCCAGGCATAGGGTTTTGTCGGGGCCCCACAAAAGCCCTTCGTGTTCTTCGTCCCTGTCCCCACGGGCGGCCGTGGCCGTCCCCAAGAGAGAGTGTGAGAGTGCTCGTACTCGTCGCTCCCGGCCAGGGCGCCCAGACGCCCGGCTTCCTGACTCCCTGGCTCGAACTGCCCGGCGCCGCCGACCGCGTGGCCGCCTGGTCGGACGCCATCGGACTGGACCTGGTCCACTACGGCACCCAGGCCGACGCCGACGCGATCCGCGACACCGCGGTGGCCCAGCCGCTGCTGGTCGCCGCCGGCATCCTGTCCGCGGCGGCACTCGGTGACATCTCGGAGATCGCTCCGGGCGCCGTCGCCGGTCACAGCGTCGGCGAGATCACCGCCGCCGCCTTCGCGGGCGTGCTCGACGACACCGCCGCGCTCGGCCTGGTCCGCAAGCGGGGTCTGGCGATGGCCGACGCCGCCGCGATCACCGAGACCGGTATGTCGGCGCTGCTCGGCGGCGACCCCGAGACGTCGGTCGCGCACCTGGAGAGGCTGGGCCTGACCCCGGCGAACATCAACGGCGCGGGCCAGATCGTCGCCGCGGGCACGCTGGAGCAGCTGGCCGCGCTGAACGAGGACAAGCCCGAGGGGGTCCGCAAGGTCGTCGCGCTGAAGGTCGCCGGCGCCTTCCACACCCGCCACATGGCTCCCGCCGTCGAGACGCTGGCCAAGGCCGCCGCGCAGCTGACGCCCGGCGACCCCAAGGTCCCCTACGTCTCCAACAAGGACGGACAGACCGTCGCCACCGGCGCCGAGCTGCTGGACCGGCTGGTCGGCCAGGTCGCCAACCCCGTGCGCTGGGACCTGTGCATGGAGACCTTCAAGGAGCTGGGCGTCACCGCGCTCATCGAGGTGTGCCCGGGTGGCACCCTGACCGGCCTGGCCAAGCGGGCGCTGCCCGGCGTGACCACGCTGGCCCTGAAGACCCCCGACGACCTCGACGCGGCCCGCGCGCTCATCTCCGAGCACGCAGGTGCCTAAGGAGCGGCAGATGGCGAAGATCAAGCCCAGCAAGGGCGCCCCGTATGCGCGCATCCTCGGCGTCGGCGGCTACCGGCCGACGCGGGTGGTCCCCAACGAGGTGATCCTGGAGAAGATCGACTCGTCCGACGAGTGGATCCGCTCGCGCTCCGGCATCGAGACCCGGCACTGGGCGGGTCCCGAGGAGACCGTGGCCGCGATGTCGATCGAGGCCTCCGGCAAGGCGATCGCGGACGCCGGTATCGACGCCGAGCAGATCGGCGCCGTGGTCGTCTCCACCGTCTCGCACTTCAGCCAGACCCCGGCCGTCGCCACCGAGATCGCCGACAGGCTGGGCACCGACAAGGCCGCCGCCTTCGACATCTCGGCCGGCTGCGCGGGCTTCGGCTACGGCCTGACCCTCGCCAAGGGCATGGTGGTGGAAGGTTCCGCCGAGTACGTCCTCGTCATCGGCGTGGAGCGGCTGAGCGACCTGACCGACCTGGAGGACCGGGCCACGGCCTTCCTGTTCGGCGACGGCGCCGGCGCCGTCATCGTCGGCCCCTCGCAGGAGCCGGCGATCGGCCCCACCGTGTGGGGCTCCGAGGGCGACAAGTCCGAGACGATCAAGCAGACCGTCCCCTGGGACCGGTTCCGCATCGGCGACCTCGGCGCGCTGCCCCTGGACAGCGAGGGCAATGTCAAGTTCCCCGCCATCACGCAGGAGGGCCAGGCGGTGTTCCGCTGGGCCGTGTACGAGATGGCGAAGGTCGCCCAGCAGGCGCTGGACGCGGCCGGGATCAGCCCGGAAGAGCTGGACGTCTTCATCCCGCACCAGGCCAACGTGCGGATCATCGACTCGATGGTGAAGACCCTCAAACTGCCGGAGCATGTCACGGTCGCCCGTGACATCCGCACCACCGGCAACACCTCGGCCGCCTCGATTCCGCTCGCTATGGAGCGGCTTCTGGCGACCGGGGAGGCGAAGAGCGGCGACACCGCACTCGTCATCGGCTTCGGGGCGGGTCTCGTCTACGCCGCCACGGTCGTTACCCTCCCCTAGGCACTCCGTGCCGGATCTCGTGTCCGGCAGGGGGACAACTGCCACAAACCGTCTGGAACATTGAAGAAGGAGCGCCTGACATGGCCGCCACTCAGGAAGAGATCGTCGCCGGTCTCGCCGAGATCGTGAACGAGATCGCCGGGATCCCCACCGAGGACGTCCAGCTGGACAAGTCCTTCACCGACGACCTGGACGTCGACTCGCTGTCCATGGTCGAGGTCGTCGTCGCCGCCGAAGAGCGCTTCGACGTGAAGATCCCGGACGAGGACGTCAAGAACCTCAAGACCGTCGGTGACGCCACCGACTACATCCTCAAGCACCAGGCCTGACCCACCCGTTAGGCCAGGCTGCAAGGCCCCGCCACCCGGCGGTGGCGCCGTAGAATCCCGTATCCGTTGGAGAAAGAATTCCCGTGAGCCCGACCAATCGCACCGTGGTCGTCACCGGTATCGGCGCAACCACACCGCTGGGTGGCGACGCAGCCTCGACCTGGGAAGGTCTGATCGCCGGCAAGTCCGGTGTCAAGCACCTGGAGCAGGAGTGGGCGGCCGAGCAGGCCGTCAAGATCGCGGCTCCGGTCGCCGTGGAGCCCATCGAGGTCATCCCGCGGCCGCAGGCCCGCAAGCTGGACCGTTCTGCACAGTTCGCCCTGATCGCCGCGCAGGAGGCCTGGAAGGACGCGGGCTTCACCGGCAAGGCCGGTGAGGACGGAAGTGTCGACCCGGACCGGCTGGGCGCCGTCATCGCCTCCGGCATCGGCGGCGTGACCACGCTGCTCGACCAGTACGACGTGCTCAAGGAGAAGGGCGTCCGCCGCGTCTCCCCGCACACCGTCCCCATGCTGATGCCGAACAGCCCCTCGGCCAACGTGGGCCTGCTCGTGGGCGCCCGCGCGGGCGTGCACACGCCGGTCTCCGCGTGCGCCTCGGGCGCCGAGGCCATCGGCTACGCCATCGAGATGATCCGCACCGGCCGCGCCGACGTCGTCGTCGCCGGCGGTACGGAGGCGGCCATCCACCCGCTGCCGATCGCCGCGTTCGGCAACATGATGGCGATGTCCAAGAACAACGAGAACCCGCAGGCCGCCTCGCGTCCCTACGACGTCGAACGCGACGGCTTCGTCCTCGGCGAGGGTTCCGGCGTGCTCGTCCTGGAGTCCGCCGAGCACGCCGCGAAGCGCGGGGCCCGCGTCTACGCGGAGGCCGTCGGGCAGGGCGTCTCCGCCGACAGCCACGACATCGTGCAGCCGGAGCCCGAGGGTCGCGGCATCTCGCACGCGCTGCAGAACCTGCTGGACAACACCGACCTGAACCCGGCCGAGATCGTGCACGTCAACGCGCACGCCACGTCGACGCCGGCCGGTGACATCGCCGAGCTGAAGGCGCTGCGGAAGGTCTTCGGCGACGACGCGGACCACATGGCGGTGTCCGCGACCAAGTCGATGACCGGTCATCTGCTCGGCGGCGCGGGCGGCGTGGAGTCGGTCGCGACCGTGCTGGCGCTGTACAACCGGGTGGCGCCGCCGACGATCAACGTCGAGAACATCGACCCCGAGGCGGAGGCCAACGCGGACGTCGTCCGCGGGGAAGCCCGCAAGCTGCCGGTCGAGGGCCGGATCGCCGCCCTGAACGACTCGTTCGGGTTCGGCGGGCACAACGTGGTCCTGGCGTTCCGGACCGTCTGAGCGCGGTCCTGGCGTTCAGGACCGTCCGAGCGTGTGAGTGAGGGCCCCTGCCGAGCGGCGGGGGCCCTTTCTCGTGCCCGGCTCATGCCCGGAGCCGGGAAGCGGGTACGCGGGGTCAGACCACCTGGTGCAGCCAGCGGACCGGTGCGCCCTCGCCGGCGTAGCGGAACGGCTCCAGTTCGTCGTCCCAGGGCTTGCCGAGGAGCCTCGCGATCTCTTCCTCCAGGTCCGTCTCCTCGCGCTGGGACCTCGTCAGAGCGGCCCGCAGGCGGTCCTCGGGGATGAGGATGTCGCCGTGGATGCCGGTGACGGCGTGGAAGATGCCGAGGTCGGGGGTGCAGCTGTAGCGCTCGCCCTCGGCGCTCGGGCAGGGCTCCGCGGTGACCTCGAAGCGGAGCAGGTGCCAGCCGCGCAGGGCGGAGGCCAGCTTGGAGGCCGTGCCCGCCTGCCCCTGCCAGGAGAATTCCGAGCGCCAGGTGCCGGGGGCCGCGGGCTGCCGGATCCAGTCGAGGCTGACGCGCGTGCCGAGCACCCCGGCGACGGCCCACTCGACATGCGGGCACAGCGCGCGCGGCGCGGAGTGCACGTACAGAACTCCACGTGTCGTCACCGGAACCTCCGGGCAGAGCGGGACATCTTGCGGACTGGCTGGCGGCAGTGGCACGACGGCCGCGTTGATGGCGAGGCTACCCTGCGGCGGTGCAAGGAGTGTGACGTACCGTCGGTCCCGGTGCCAGGAAACCCCCGCCATTCACCCAGGGGGACGCTTGTACGGGGGTGCTCCGTTCCAAGGTGCCCGGTCGGGAACCCTCGCACGTTGTTATGGGAGGAAGCACCGAGGACAACGGATTCGACGACGAGGGGATCACCAGGGGATGCGGAAGCGAAGCAGCCGTGGGAGGGCCGCTCTCGCCGTCGTGGCGGCCGCCGTGCTGGGCGCCGCCGGATGCGACGCCGGGGGCGGCAGTCCCGCGCCTGAGGGCACCACGGCGCGCGCCGCCAGGCCCGCGCCGGTGTGGGACCGCAGCCCGGACTCGATCGCCGCGGTCGGCGACTCCATCACGCGCGGCTTCGACGCGTGCACGGTGCTGTCGGACTGCCCCGAGGTCTCGTGGGCGACGGGCAGCGACGCGCGGGTCGACAGCCTGGCGGTGCGCCTGCTCGGGGTCACGGGCGCGGCGGAGCGCAGCTGGAACTACGCCGAGACCGGTGCCCGCATGGCGGATCTGCCGGAGCAGATGGCGCAGGCGGCGGCCCGTGGCCCGGAGTTGGTGACGGTGATGGTGGGCGCGAACGACGCCTGCCGTGCGTCGGCGTCGGCGATGACCCCGGTGGCCGGTTTCCGTGCGGACTTCGAGGAGGCGCTGCGCACCCTGCGGTCGGCGCGGCCGAAGGCGCAGGTGTACGTGGCGAGCGTGCCGAACCTGAAGCGGCTGTGGTCCCAGGGCCGTGCCAATCCGCTGGGCAAGCAGGTGTGGAAGCTCGGCATCTGCCCGTCGATGCTGTCCGACGCCGACGACCTGACCGGTGCGGCCTCGCTGCGCCGGGACCAGGTGCAGCGGCGTGTGGTGGAGTACAACAAGGTGCTGAAGGAGGTCTGCGCGAAGGACCGCCGCTGCCGTTTCGACAACGACGCGGTCTACGACTACCGCTTCGGCACCGACCAGCTCAGCCACTGGGACTGGTTCCATCCCAGCAGGGACGGCCAGGCGCGGCTCGCGTCGATCGCGTACCGGGCGATCACCGCACCCCATCCGGTCGCCTAGGACACTGATCACCTAGGGTTTCCGACATGGGCGAACTTTTCGGCACACTTTCCGACGGCACGGCGGTCCACCGCTGGACGCTGGAGCGCGCCGGGACACGGGTGGAGGTCCTGACGTACGGCGGGATCGTGCGGTCGGTCCAGGTGCCGGACCGGGAGGGCCGGCCGGCGGACGTGGTGCTGGGCTTCGCCGGCCTGGACGGCTATCTCGCGCACCCCGGGCCGTACTTCGGCGCCCTGGTCGGCCGGTACGCCAACCGGATCGCGGGCGCCCGCTTCCCGCTGGACGGCGCGGTCCACACCCTGGAGCCGAACGACGGCCCGAACTCCCTGCACGGCGGCGCGCGCGGCTTCGCCCGGCGGGTGTGGGCGGCGGAGCCCGCCGGGCGGCACGGGGTGCGGCTGCACCGGGTGAGCCCGCACGGGGAGGAGGGTTTCCCGGGCCGCGTCGAGGTGTCGGCGACGTACTCGCTGGACGCCTCGGGCGCGCTGCGGATCGCCTACGAGGCGGTCACGGACGCCCCTACCGTGCTCAACCTCACCAACCACAGCTACTTCAACCTGGCCGGCTCGGGCCGGGTGGGCGGGCACGAACTGCGGCTGGCCGCCTCCCGTTTCACCCCCGTCGACGCGGACCTGATCCCCACCGGCGTCCTGGAGGACGTGACGGGCTCCCGGTTCGACTTCCGTGCCGCCCGCCAGGTCGGCTCGGGCTACGACCACAACTTCGTCCTGGACAAGGGGGTGACCGGCGCCCCGGAGGAGGTCGCCGAGCTGCACGACCCGGTCTCCGGGCGGACCCTGACCATGGCGACGACCGAACCGGGCCTCCAGCTCTACACCGCCGACCACCTGACGGCGCCCTTCGCCCCGGGTGGCGGCATCGCCCTGGAGACCCAGCACTTCCCGGACTCCCCCAACCGCCCCCGGTTCCCGAGCACGGTGCTGCGGCCGGGGGAGGTCTTCCGGTCGGAGACGGTGTACGGCTTCTCGGTCGGCTAGCCGGCCTCGCCGCGCATGCGCCGGGCCGCCTTGCCCAGCAGGGACATCGCGCCGCCGCAGATGAGCAGCGTCGTCCCCCCGGCCACGATCGGGCCGGCCGAACCGCCCTTGATGCCCTCGCCGGTCACCGTCGTCGCCAGCACGAAGATGATCGAGTACAGGCTCCGGCCGACTTTCGCGCCGGCCGGGATCACCTGGAGCAGCTGCGGAATGGTGGTCGCGGCGGCCAGCGCCATGCCGAAGGGCAGGGCGGCGGCGAGCATCAGGCCCCCGAAGCCGAGGGAGTTGCCGTAGGCACCCCAGCCGGCGCCCTTGTACAGCAGATAGCCGGTCGCGGTGAGGGACAGCAGGACCAGCAGGCCGTTGAGGTAGGCGGCCTGTGTGGCGGCCTTGCGGGCGCCGGGCAGGTGCGCGGCCGGGGAGCGCCAGGCGTCGGCCGTGACGAGCCGCAGCTGCCGCTTGAGTCCCTGCATCTGCAGCAGTGAGAAGACACCGAAGGCCAGCAGGGCGAATCCGGCCAGTGCCGCGACGAAGCCGAGGGGCTTCTGCGTGATGCCGTAGTGGGCGCCGCCGAAGGTGAGCGGGATGCCGAGGACCATGCCGTAGGCCATCGGCTTGGACTTGGCCTGGATCTTCACCGCCAGTTCCCGCTGGGCCGGGGTGAGGTTCGGATCCAGCCGCATCCGGCCCTCGCCGAGGTGCTGGGCGGGCGGTGGTGCGGCCTGCTGCTGGTGCGGGTGAGGGCCGGCCTGGTGGGGCGGGTACGGCTGCTGGGGCGGATAGGGCTGCTGGGGTGGGTACGGGGTCTGGTACGGCTGCTGGGGCGGGTACGGCTGCGCGCTGTACGGCCCCGGGGGCGGCGGCTGGTGCCCGTACGGGCCTGCGGGCGGCTGCGGTGCCCCGTAGGGACCCGGCTGCTGCGGCCCGTAGGGACCCTGTTGCTGCTGGCCTGGATACACGATGTCTCTCCCCCGTGCCCGGTGTGTGTCCGGTGTTCGCGGGCCGGGAGTCTATACGGACCCGGAGGTGGCGAGCCCCGGTCCAGGGGTCAGGTCCCGGACCGGGGCTGTTCGTGGGGGACTTGTCCCGGATCAGACGTTAATCGGCTCGACGAGCCTGAGGTCCGCGATCGAGCGTCCGGCGGCGATCTCGTACGAACCCTTCACACATGCCCACGCCTTCACCTTCTCGTCCCAGACCTCGAAGGCCCGGCGCGGCAGGGTGACGCTCACCTCGACGCTCTCGCCGGGACCGGCCTCGGTGGAGGCGAAGCCGGCCAGCTGCCGGGCGGGGCGCTCGGGGCCGCCGGGAGCCGGGCAGACGTAGAGCTGGACGACCTCGCGGCCGGGGCGCTCACCCGTGTTGCGCAGGCGGACGCGCGCGGTGGTGCCGTCGGTGTCCAGGGACTCGTAGGTCCAGTCGGTGTAGCCGAGGCCGTGGCCGAAGGGGTAGGCGGGGGTGCGGCCGGACTTCTGCCAGGCGCGGTAGCCGATGAACACGCCTTCGGTGTAGGGGAGTTCACCGTTGGTGGGGGTGACCTGGGTGACCGGGGCGTCGGTGAGGGAGCCCCAGGTGGTGGGGAGCCGGCCGCCGGGCTCGTGGGTGCCGGTGAGGACGTCGGCGAGGGCGGCGCCGCCCTCCTGGCCGGGGAACCAGCCGAGTAGGACGGCGGCGACCTCGTCGCGCCAGGGCAGTTCGACCGGGGAGCCGGAGTTGACGACGACGACCGTGTTCGGGTTGGCGGCGGCGACGGCGCGGACCAGGTCGTCCTGGCGGCCGGGGAGCCTCAGGTCGGTGCGGTCGAAGCCCTCGGACTCGACCCGGTCGGTGGTGGCGACCATGATGACGGCCGTGCCGGCGTTCCGGGCCGCCTCGACGGCCTCGGCGATCAGTTCGTCGGGGTCGCGCTGCGGCTCGCGGTGGGCGAGCGCGAAGGCGACGACCTTCATGGGGAGGTCGTCGGGGAGCTGGACGACATGGGTGAGGGAGACGTCGACCGGCCGGCCGGCGGTGAGTCCGGCCTGGGCGCGGGGCACGGGGGCGCCGAAGAAGGCCTCGAAGGGGCCGTCCTTGTCGGGGCGCTGGGTGTCGTCGTAGTACGTCGTGCCGTCGACGGTGAGCGTGAAGGGGCCCGTGCCCTTGATGCCGAAGGTGTGCGGGCCGCTCACGCGGGGGGTGAAGGTGCCGGTGAGTTCGACGGTGTGCAGGCGGTCGTGGGTGACGCCCTCGGGGAGGTCGGACCCCATCCACTGGATCTGGCCGTTCGGGGCGGAGCGGGTGCCGATGACCCGGCCGTCGCTGTCGCGGCAGACGGCGCCGAGGCGGAATCCCTGGCCGGCGACGGCGAGTTCGGTGGCCGGGTCGGCGCCTGTGGCGTAGCTGAGGGTGCCCTCGGCGAGTGCGGCGGTGAGGCCGTCGAGCGGGGAGACGATCCGGGCCGGGAAGACGGTGGCCGAGCCGCCGCCGAGGACGCGGGCGTCGCGGGCGGCGGCGCCGATCAGGGCCACCGTGCCGTCGGGCCTCAGGGGCAGGGCGTCGTTCTCGTTGCGGACGAGGACGAAGGAGCGGCGGGCGATCTCCCGGGCGAGCTCCTCGCCGTCGACCGGCGCGGGCGGTTCGCTCACGACGGGTTCGGCACCGTCGAGGATCCCGACGCGGGCGGCGAGGCGCAGGACGCGCCGTACGGCCGCGTCGACGGTGGCCTCGGCGACCTCGCCGTCCCGGACGGCCTGGGCGAGGGCTTCGCCGTAGACGGTCCGCGGGCCGGGCATGGCGACGTCCAGGCCGCCGTTGGCGGCGCCGACCGTGTCCCGGGCGGCCATCCAGTCGGAGACGTTGAAGCCGTCGAAGCCCCATTCGCCGCGCAGGACTTCGTTGACCAGGTGGTGGTGCTCGGTCATCGTGGTGCCGTTGACCGTGTTGTAGGCGGTCATGATGCCCCAGGGGCGGGCGTTCGCGACGATGGCCTCGAACGGGGCCAGGTACAGCTCGCGCAGGGCGCGTTCGCCGACCAGGTTGTTCACGGTGAAGCGGTCGGTCTCGGCGTCGTTGGCGACGAAGTGCTTGACGGTGGCGCCGACTCCGCCGGACTGGACGCCGGCCACATAGCCGCTGCCGATCACGCCCGTGAGATACGGGTCCTCGCTGTAGCACTCGAAGTGACGGCCGCCGAGCGGGGAGCGGTGCAGGTTGACGGTGGGCGCGAGCAGTACGTGGACACCCTTGCGCCGGGCCTCCTGGGCCAGCAGCGCGCCGGCCCGGTGGGCGAGGTGGGGGTCCCAGGTGGCGGCGAGGGCGGTGGGCGAGGGCAGGGCGACGGAGGGGTCGTCGGCACTCCAGCGCACGCCCCGGACGCCGATGGGGCCGTCCGACATGACGAGGGACCTGAGGCCGATCTCCGGCAGCGCGGGCAGGGTCCACATGTCCTGGCCGGCCAGCAGCCGCGCCTTCGCGTCCAGGCCGAGCTTGCCGAGAGCGGCCTCGACGACCGCCTCGCGGGCCGTGTCGGCCGGGGTGCGCTGGTATCCCGCCATCGCGGTGCCTCCTCGTCGACGTCCGTGCAGGTGCCCCCCATCGTGCATCCGATACCTGTAGAGTGGTAGGTTTCGTTATCCTGCTGTTATTTTCACGGGTCGAGGGTGCCGTACGGTGATCCCATGAACGCGAGGGTCAGGAGCGAGGAACGGCGCGCGGAGATCGTCGGGGCGGCGCTGGAGGTGATCGCCGAGCGCGGTTACCGGGGGGCGAGCCTGGCCGCGGTCGCCGAGCGCGTCGGGCTCACCCAGCAGGGGCTGCTGCACTACTTCCCGACCAAGGACGCCCTGCTGGTGGCCGTGCTGCAGGACCGGGACCGGTGGGACGCCCTGCCGGACCCGCGCTGGCGGATGGATCTGCTGGCCTCGCTGGTCGAGTACAACGCGATGCGCCCGGCGATCATCCAGACCTTCTCGGCACTGCTCGGCGAGAGCGTGACGGAGGATCATCCGGCGCGGGGCTACTTCACCGAGCGGTACGCGCGGGTGCGGGAGTCGATGGCGGCGGTGCTGCGGGCCGAGTACGGCGACAGCCTGCCGAACGGACTCACCCCGGAGCGGACGGCGCCCCTGCTCGTGGCCGTGATGGACGGCCTGCAGTACCAGTGGCTGCTGGACCCCGAGTCGGTGGACATGCCGGGGGCGTTCCGCGATTTCCTGCGGCTGCTGGGCGAGCCGGTGGACTGAGGGCGGCGCGTGCCCCCGTACCGGTCCGCCACCGCCCCGCGGCTCCTCGTACGCGGCCTCCTGCCCGGCGCCGCCGTGCAGGAAGTCGGCGTACGCGGCCGTCAGTCACCGCCCGGCACCGCCGCCACGACCTCGATCTCCACCTGCGCCTCTGGACGGAAGAGACGTGGGACCTCGAAGGTCATGCTCGTCGGCGGGGTACCGGTGAGGAACTGCCGTCGTACGGAACCGTATTCCTCCAGCTTGCCGATGTCGGTCAGGCAGGTGCGGATGCTGATGACGTTCGCGAGGCTCGCGCCGTGCGCCTTCAGCAGGGCGTCGATGCTCTCGAAGACGCCCCGGGTCTGCTCGGCCAGGGTCGCTCCCTCGGCGATCTGGCCCGAGAGGAACAACAGGGCGCTTCCGTCGGCGTGTTCGACGCGGGCCACCTGGGAGTAGTAGGGACTGAGGGGCCGCGCCGCGCCGGCGGGGCTGTCCAGGGTGATCTGCACGGCGGCTCCTTCAGCGGGTACGGATGAGGTGGGCGGCCGTCCGCGCGAGGTCGGCGCGGGCCAGGGCCGGATCGTCCTCGGCGGCCCGCACGAGGTGCTCAGAGACTGCGGCGGTGACCGGCAGTTCGGCGATGGCCGTGGCGATCCGGAGGTCCTTCACGGCCAGTTCGGCGGCGAACAGCGCCCCGTCGGCGAAGGCACGCTCCACCGCCCCGCCGAGCGGGCCCGCGCGCAGGGCGTCGCGGGCGGTGTCCCCGTCGAGGCCCAGCGCGGCGGCGAGCCGCAGCGCCTCGGCGACGACGCCGACGCCGCCGATCACGGCGGTGTTGACGACGAGTTTGAGGGCCGCGCCCGAACCGAGCGCGCCGGTCCGGGTGACCGTGCCGAGGGGAGCGAGGACCTGTCCCACGGCGGCCGTGTCCCCGCCGGCGAGGATGCCGAGCGTGCCCTGCGCGGCCCGGTCCGTGCTGCCCATGACCGGTGCGTCGACCAGGACGACCCCGTCCTTCAGCCGTGCGGCCAGTTCCCGTACGGCGTCCGGTCCGACGGTCGACATCTCGATCCAGGCCGTGCCCGGCCGCAGCGCTGACGCGACCTCGTCGGCCACGGCGGTGAGCGCGTCCGGTCCGGCGAGCATCGTGATCACGACGTCGGCGTCCCGTACGGCCTCGGCGGGCGAGCCGGCGAGCGCGGCGCCCTCGGCCACGAGCGGCTCGGCCCGGGCCGGGGTGCGGTTCCAGACGGTCAGCGGGTGACCGGCCCGAAGCAGCCGACGGGCCATCGGGACACCCATGCTGCCGAGCCCCAGGAAAGCGATCTTCTCCGTCTTCTCCATGCGTCGACGCTAGGATCCGGCGCGCGATGCGACAAGCGAATGTCTAGCATCGCTGGCATGCTGACTTCGCATGACGAGCCCGGGCTGCCCGAGCTGTCCACCGTCTGGCTGCGGGTGTTCCTGGAGGTCGCCCGGCACGGCTCGTTCACGGTGGCCGCGCGGACGCTGGGCTGGACCCAGTCCGCGGTCTCCCGGCAGATCTCCTCGCTGGAGGCGGCCCTCGGCGGCGCTCCGCTCTTCGACCGGCTGCCGCGGGGGGTGCGGCTCACCGAGGCCGGCCGGACCCTCGTCCCGTACGCCGAGGCCGTGTCCGGGTCGCTGCGGGGCGCCGCGCGCGAGCTGGCGGAGCTGCGCGCGGCAGCGGGCGGACGGCTGCGGTTCGGGGCGTTCCCCACCGCCGACGCGGCGCTCGTCCCGCAGGCGCTGGCCGCCTTCCACGCCCGTCACCCCCGTGTGCGCGTCTCGCGCGAGGAGGGCCTGTCCGCAGCGCTGCTGGACCGCCTGACGGCCGGCCGGCTGGACCTCGTGGTGGTGTCGAGGACGGGCCGCGCCCCACTGGACGCGTACGCGCTGCACCATCTCCTCGACGAGACCCTGTACGTCGCCGTCCCGGCCGGCCATCCGCTCGCCGCGAGCGACGGGCCGGTGCGGCTGGCCCGGCTCGCCGACGCGGACTGGATCGCCGGCAGCGCCCGGCCCGAGGGCACCCTGCTGGACGCGGCCGTGCGGCAGGGGTTCCAGCCGCGCGTCGCCCATGTCGTCGCGGAGTGGACCGCCAAGCAGGGCTACGTCGCCGCGGGCCTGGGCGTGACCCTGGTCCCGGCGCTGGCCGCCGCGTCCGTGCGCCCGGACGTCGCGCTGCTGCCGGTGCACGCCGAGGACGCCCCGCCGCGCGCGGTGTACGCGGCGACGGTCCGGGGGCGGTCGCGGACGGCCGCGGTCCGGGCCTTCGTCACCGCGCTGCGGCAGGCGGCGGAACGCGTTCCGCGCTGAGCCGGCCGGGTGCGCTCAGTGCGACGGCGCGAGCGCGAGGCTGACCCCGAGACCGGCCAGGACCGAGCCGATGACCTTGTTGAGGATCTTCTGGCCGCGCAGCATCAGGGTCCGCATCCGGGCCTGCGAGAAGAACGCGGCGACCACGCCGAACCACAGCAGGTGGGCCAGCGACATGAACAGGCCGTAGCCGGCCTGCCGGTACAGCGGGGTGTCGGGGCCGACGACCTGGGCGAAGGTGGAGACGACGAAGAGGGTGGTCTTCGGGTTGAGCACGTTGGTGAGGAAGCCGGTGCGCAGCGCGGCGAAGGGGGTCAGCTCGCGCCGGTCGTCCAGGTCGATCCTCAGCTCGCCGCGGGTGCGGTACGTGCGGACGCCGACATAGACGAGGTAGGCCGCGCCGATCAGCTTGATCACCGTGAACAGGGCGGTGGAGGAGGCGATCAGCAGGCCGACGCCGAGCAGGGTGTAGGTGACGTGGACCAGGACGCCGGCGGCGACGCCCGTGGCGGCGAGCAGGCCGGTGCGGCGGCCGTAGAGATAGCTGTTGCGGACGATCATCGCGAAGTCGGCGCCGGGAGCGACCACGGCGAGGACCGTGATCAGGGCGACGGCGAGTATCTGGGTCACGGGGTGACGTCCTCCATGTCGGGCTCCCCGTCGGGAGCGGAGCCGTCGTCGGCGTCCTCCTCGCCCAGCAGGTCGCGGGCGAGGAGCGTGGCGCCCGCGACCGCGCCCGGCATCAGGAACACCGCGACGAACGGAACCAGGAAGGCCAGGCCGAGGGGCGTGCCGAAGCCCCAGACCAGGGTCTTGCGGGAGCGGAGCAGGGCGAGCCGGGCGCGCAGTTCGACGCCCCGGCGCTGCAGGGCCACGGCGGCCAGTTCCTCGGTGAGGAAGAAACCGGTGACGAAGAAGCCGAGCACGGGGACGGCGGTCTGGCCGACGAACGGCAGGAAGCCGAGGGCGAAGAGCAACACGCCCCACAGCGCGGCCCGCACCAGGACACGCAGGCTGTCGCGGGCCGAGATCCACAGCTCGCGCCAGAGCGGCAGGTCCGACCGCGGGGCGGTGCCGTCGGGCGAGACGTCGGCGTCGACCAGCTCCGACAGGTTCTCGTAGAAGGGCTGGCCGACCAGCAGGGTGACGGCCGTGAACGTCAGCACGGCCAGCAGCAGGCCGAGGGCGAACAGGACGGCCGTCAGAAAGCCGCGGAACAGGCCCTGCCAGGGGCTGGACCAGTCGTCCGCGAACGGGGTCGCCCAGGTGACCGCGTCCTCTCCCCACACGGCGAGCGCGACCAGTGCCGCGGCGTAGAGGACCAGGGTGAGCAGCCCGGGCAGCAGCCCGAAGCCGTACTGGCGGCCGTGCCGGGCCATCCAGCGCTGCCCCTTCAGCAGATAACCGAATCCCGCCCCAAGATCGCGCATGGCGGGAACTCTACCGACTCTCAGCCGGCCAGCATCCGGCGCAGCAGGTCGCGCAGGGAGCGGCGTTCGTCCGCGGACAGGCCGGCGAGGGGTTCGCGGGCGAAGTGCAGGCCCTCGCGCAGATCCCGGGCGACGCGCAGGCCGTCCTCGGTGGCGGCGGCCACCTTCACCCGGCGGTCCGCCGGGTCGGGACGGCGCTCCACCAGCCCCCGGGACTCCAGGCGGTCCACTATGCCCGTGACGTTCGACGGCTCGCACTTCAGCTTGTGCGCCAGCTTCCGCATGGGCAGCGGCTCCACCGACAGCAGACTGAGAAGCCGGGCCTGCGGACCGGTCAGCGCGTGCTCGCCCGCCGCTTCCTCGTAGTCCGTGTAGAAGCGGGCCACGACGTCCCCGATGAGTTCGACGACCTCCATCGTCAGGGCGTCGGGGCGGTGGGTCTTCGGTGGTGTGGCCATGGACACCAGGATACCCGCTTACTTGACATCCTGAAATATTGAAGCGCATGGTTGTTTCAGGTTCTGAAGTAATCGGGAAAGGCACTGTCATGATCAACCGCGAGTGGCACCTGCTCAGCCGGCCCGTCGGCTGGCCGAAGCCGGAGGACTTCGCCCTCGTCGAGACCCCGGTCCCGACCCCGGGTGACGGTCAGGTACTGGTGCGGAACAAATTCCTGTCCGTAGACCCGTACATGCGCGGCCGGATGTCGGCGGCCAAGTCGTACGCCGCCCCCTTCGAGCTGGGCAAGGTCATGCAGGGCGGCGCGGTCGGCGAGGTGATCGCCTCGCACGCCGAGGGCATCGAGGTCGGCGACCACGTCCTGCACTTCTTCGGCTGGCGCGAGTACGCGGTCGTGGACGCGAAGAACGCGGTCAAGGTCGGCCCGACGGCCGTTCCGGCCGTCCAGGTCGACGCCGGCGCCCACGACGTGCCGCTGTCGGCGTACCTCGGCGTGCTCGGCATGACGGGCCTGACCGCCTACGCCGGCCTGGTGCGCACCGCCTCCTTCAAGGAGGGCGACATCGTCTTCGTCTCCGGCGCCGCCGGTGCCGTCGGCAGCCAGGTCGGGCAGCTCGCCAAGCTCCTGGGCGCCTCGCGGGTCATCGGCTCGGCCGGCTCCGACGAGAAGGTCAAGCTGCTGGTCGAGGAGTACGGCTTCGACGCCGCGTTCAACTACAAGAACGGCCCGGTCGCCGAGCAGCTGCAGGAGGCCGCGCCCGACGGCATCGACGTGTACTTCGACAACGTCGGCGGGGACCACCTGGAGGCGGCCGTCGGGTCACTGCGCGAAGGCGGCCGCATCGCCGTCTGCGGCATGATCTCCGTCTACAACAACACCGAGCCCGCACCGGGCCCGAGGAACCTCACCCGCCTCATCCAGACCCGGGGCCGCATCGAGGGCTTCCTGGTCGGGGACCACTACGACCTGCAGCCGGAGTTCGTCCGGAAGGTCGGGCCGTGGGTCGCCTCGGGCAAGCTCAAGTACCGCGAGACGGTCGTCGAGGGCATCGAGAACAACCTGGAGGCGTTCCTCGGGGTCCTGCGCGGCGACAACATCGGGAAGATGGTCGTCAAGCTCTAGGCTTCACTGGATTTCCGGCATGCGGTAACTTCATTCCGAAATCCGCCGTCGATCGTGGGCGCGAGTCGCGGCGGACCGAGGAGGAGACAACCGCATGCCCATCACGCAGTCCGACGTCCTGTACACCGCCGTCGCCACCGCCGAGAACGGCCGCGACGGCCGGGTCGCCACGGATGACGGCCGGCTCGACGTCGTCGTCAACCCGCCCAAGGAGATGGGCGGCAACGGGTCCGGGACCAACCCGGAGCAGCTGTTCGCCGCCGGCTACAGCGCGTGCTTCCAGGGAGCCCTGGGAGTCGTCGCCCGGCAGGAGGGGGCCGACGTCTCCGGGTCGACCGTCACCGCGAAGGTCGGGATCGGCCGGAACGACGACGGGTTCGGGATCATCGTGGAGATCTCGGCGAGCATTCCGAACGTGTCCGCCGAGGCGGCGCGGGATCTGGTCGAGAAGGCCCACCAGGTGTGCCCGTACTCGAAGGCGACGCGGGGGAACATCACCGTGACGCTGGTCTGACAGCCGTCGTTTCAGACAGCGGAGGCCGCACCCTTGGACGTGGGGTGCGGTCTCTTCTCCGGGCGGTGGGCTCAGCCCGCCAGCGCCGCCCTGTGGACCGCCCTCACCAGCCTGTCGTTCTCCGGTGCCGCACCCCCCGGAAAGGCCATCCGGCGGCGCGTGTAGCCGTAGGCCAGACCGCTGCGCGGGTCCGCGAAGGCCTGGCTGCCGCCGGCTCCGCTGTGGCCGAAGCTGCCCGCGCCCAGGGCCGGGTGCCACATGTCGGCAGTGGCCTGGAAGCCCAGGCCGTACGACTTGTGGGCACGGGCCACCAGGTCGTAACCCACGGAGTGGATCTGGCCCACCTCGGCGACCGTGTCGGGCTTGAGCAGCGGTGGCCGGTCGCCCAGTTCGCTGATCGCCGCCGCGTACATCTTCGCGAGCCCCCGTGCGGAGGCCACGCCGCCCGCCGACGCCGGTCCCTTGGCCCGCACGAGGCGGGAGTTGGCGTAGTCCGCCAGCGTGCCCGGCTCCGGCACATGGGTGTTGAAGGCGATCGAGGTCAGCGTGTGCGGCCCGGCCGGCTGCGCGGCCAGCAGCGCCTGCTGCTCGGCGGTCGGCAGCATCGGCTGGACCGGGCGGAAGCGGGGCTCCTCGGACTCGGGCAGGCCCAGGAAGAAGTCCATGCCGTACGGCGCCCGCACCCGCTCCTCGTACACCTCCTGCAGCGAGCGGCCCGTGGCCCGGCGGACCACCTCTCCGGTGAGCGCGCCGATCACCAGCGCGTGGTAGCCGAAGGCCGTCCCGGGGCGCCAGAAGGGCTTCTGGTCGGCCAGCCGTTCGGCCATCGTCCGGTCGTCGGCGATCTCCTCGGCGGAGAACCCGGCGTCGATCCCGACCAGGCCCGCCCGGTGCGCCAGCAGGTCCCGCAGGGTCACCGCACCCTTGCCCTCGGCACCGAACTCCGGCCAGTAGTAGGTCACTTTGCGGTCCAGCTCCAGCGTGCCGTCCTGCACGAGAAGCGCGACCACCAGGTGTGCTGCGCCCTTCGTGGACGAGAACACGCCGTACAGCGAGTCCGCCTCCGCTCCCGCCCACAGGTCGACGACCCGCCGGCCGTGCACATACGCGCACAACTGGCCCTCGTAGTCGTCCCGTTCACCGGCGACGAAGGCGGCGAACTCCTCGCGCACCGACGCGAAGCCCTCGGCGACCGTGCCCTGGACGGTGATCTGCTGCGTCATCCGCTCTCCTCAACCGAGCCGCTGCTCGCTGCTCCTTCTCAGCACAACGCCCTTTCCCGCTCGGGGCGTTCCCGAGACCGGTACGGCGCGACGTACCTGTTCGACTCAACCGTCGTGAGCGGCCGGCGGTGTCGTCGATGCCCCGGATGGCGGATGGCGCGGGGTGGTGCGCGCGTGCGCACTCGGGCTCAGGTGCACCACCACAGGAAACGGTTGCAGGTCTTGGTGGGCGAGGGCGTCGGGGACGGGCCGGACGTCGTCGGGGCGCTGGACGGGGTGGGGGCCGGCCGGGTCGTGCCGGGGGTCACCGGCGCCTGCGGGGTCGCGCCGGAGTCCGTCGCGGAGGTCGGCCGCGTCGTGTGGGTGTCCTTGGCGTCGGGTGACGTGGAGGCCTTGTCCTTGGGGGGCTTGGAGGCGGACGCGGAGGCCGAGGCGTCCGGGGAGGCGGAGCCGGCCGCGCCCGGGCTCGCGCCGGAGGTGTCGGCGGCCGGGTCGGCGCTGGCGCCGGGCGCCGTGGAGGACGCGCCGCCGTCGGCCGCGGTGTCCGCCGGCGTGCCCGGCCGGCCGCTGGAGAAGGGCGAGAAGGGGGCGTCCGTACCGAGTTCGGCGAGGCTGAGACCGCCCGCGGCCAGTACGAAGCCCGCACCGACCAGCAGGACACGGCGACGTCGGCGCCGGTGCGCGGCGGCCTTGCGGTCACGGCGGCTGGCGTCGGCGTCGGCGGGGCCCACGGCGGCGGTGCCACGCCCCCGGCGCCGAGCGGCCCGGCCACCGGGCTCGGGCTCGGGGTCGGACTCCTCGGGTTCGGGGTCCGGGCCGGGTTCGGGGTCCGGGCCGGGTCCGGGGTCCGGGCCGGGTCCGGGGTCCGGGTCGCCGTGGGCCGCCGGCTCGGCCTGCGCGCCGGACGCCCAGACCTCCTGCGGTTCGGGCCCCTTCGGCCACGCCACCTGTTCCGGCCCGGCCGGCCCGTACTGCTGGGGGATGCGGTACTCGTGGGACTCGGGCTGCGCGTACGGCTGGGGAACGCCGTACCCCGGCATCTCACCCGTGCCCGCGTGCGCGTACGCGACCGTCGTCTCCGCCGCGGGGCGTGCCGGGGCTCCGCACCCGGGGCAGGCCAGGGCGCCGTTGAGGTGCCGTTGGCACGGGTGGCAGTAGTCCATGACGCCGGAAGACTAGATTCCCCATGGGGCCTGTTCCTAGGCACCGCTGTGAAGGTTTCGTAGAAAGCGAAATAATTCTCGAAAGGCTTGTCGAAACCGTTACCTGTTCGACCCATTGACACTCCGACCGCCCCGTCCTTACTGTCACGCCAGCATTTCGAACGTGTGACGAAATCTCGAACAGCTGAGGGGCAACTGCCGTGCGCATCACCGGAATCAGCACGCACGTGGTCGGCACGCCGTGGCGCAACCTGACCTACGTCCAGGTGCACACCGACGAGGGGCTCACGGGAGTCGGCGAGACCCGGATGCTCGGTCACACCGACGCGCTGATCGGCTATTTGCGGGAGGCCGAGGCCAATCACATCCTCGGCTCGGATCCGTTCGCCGTCGAGGACCTCGTACGCCGGATGAAGTACGGCGACTACGGCCGTGCGGGCGAGATCGTGATGTCGGGCATCGCGGTCGTCGAGATGGCCTGCTGGGACATCAAGGGCAAGGCGCTGGGCGTGCCGGTGTGGCAGTTGCTCGGCGGCAGGGTGACGGACAGGGTCAAGGCGTACGCCAACGGGTGGTACACGACCGAGCGAACGCCGGAGGCGTACCACAAGGCCGCCCAGGGGGTGAGGGAGCGCGGATACCAGGCGCTGAAGATCGACCCGTTCGGCACCGGGCACTTCGAACTGGACCACCAGGAGACCCTGTACGCCGTCTCGCTCATCGAGGCCGTACGGGACGCGATCGGCCCGGACGCCGAGCTGATGCTGGAGATGCACGGCCGCTTCTCCCCCGCGACGGCCGTCCGGCTGGCCAGGGAGATGGCGCCCTTCAAGCCGGCCTGGCTGGAGGAGCCGGTCCCGCCGGAGAACCTGAAGGCGCTGGAGAAGGTCGCGGCCAAGGTGGACATCCCGGTCGCCACCGGTGAGCGGATCCACGACCGGATCGAGTTCCGCGAGCTGTTCGACAGCCAGGCCGTGGACATCATCCAGCCGGACGTCGGCCACATCGGCGGCATCTGGGAGACCCGGAAGCTCGCGGCGACCGCGGAGACCCACTACATGCTGGTCGCGCCGCACAACGTGGGCGGCCCCGTGCTCACCGCGGCCTCGCTCCAGGTCGGCTTCACCTCGCCGAACTTCAAGGTCCTTGAGCACTTCAACGACTTCGCGGACGCGGAGATCAAGAAGGTGGTCAAGGGGGCGCCGCAGGTCGTGGACGGGTACTTCCACCTGTCCGACGCGCCCGGCCTCGGCGTCGAGCTGGACGTCGACGCCGCCGCCGAGTTCCCGCAGCAGCAGGCCCGGTTCGACCTGTGGGCCGAGGGCTGGGAGCAGCGCAAGCCGAAGGGTACGAAGTGAGCTCGCAGGTCGTCGTCGAGGGGCCGGGCGCCCACCGGCTCACGGAGCACACGCCCCGCGACCCCGGCCCGGGCGAGGCGCTGGTGGCCGTGCACGCGGTCGGCATCTGCGGCAGCGACCGCGAGGTGTACCAGGGCAACCGGCCCGAGGGGTACGTGCGGTATCCGCTCACTCCCGGGCACGAGTGGTCGGGGACGGTCGCGAAGGTGGGCCCCGCGGTCCCCGCCGACCTCGTCGGCCGCAAGGTCGTCGGCGAGGGCTTCCGCAACTGCCAGGTCTGCGACCGCTGCCACGCGGGCGAGACCACGCTGTGCACGGCCGGGTACGAGGAGACCGGCTTCACCCAGCCGGGCGCCATGGCCGGCACGCTCACCCTGCCGGCGAGGCTGCTGCACGTCCTGCCGGACGACGCCGACCTCACCGCCGCCGCCCTGCTGGAGCCGGCCGCCTGTGTCGCGGCCGCCGCACTCAAGGGCCGGGCCCGGCCGGGCGAGCGGGTCGCGGTGGTCGGCACGGGCACGCTCGGGATGTTCGCCGTGCAGTTCCTGAAGGCGGCCTCACCGGGCGAGCTGCTGGTGGTCGGCACCGGACGGGACCGGGAGGCACTGTCGCGGCAGTACGGCGCGAGCGACTTCCGCACCAAGGACCAGGAGCTCCCCGACGACTTCGACGTGGTGATCGAGACCGCCGGGTCCGCGTCCGCCGCACGGACCGCCGCCGCGCTGCTCCGGCGCGGCGGACGGCTGGTGCTGACCGGGATCCCGGCGCCGGGCGCGGACGGGCTCGACCCGACCGGTCTCGTCGTACGGCAGCTGGAGGTGCACACCGTCTTCGGGGCGCCGCCGGACGCCTGGGCGCACACCGTGCGGGTGTTCGGCGCCGGACTGCTGGACCCGCTGCCGCTGGTCACGCACGAGCTGCCGCTGACCGGGTTCCCGCAGGCGATCGAGCTGGTCGGGGCCGGCGATCCGAAGGTGGGCAAGGTGCTGCTCCGCCCCTGATGCCGTACGCCGGCCGGGGCGTGACCTGACGGCGCCCCGGCCGGCGTACCACCGGCCTTTTTTCACGGGGCCGCCCAGGCCGCTCTCCGCCCAGAGCCGCGAACCTCGTCCGATATTTCGAACACTCAGGACCCTGGACCCTAAGGACAGCTTGTGACCGACGCTTCCGCTCCGGCAGCCCGCAGGCCCGGCGAGCAGCCGCTCGCCACGCTCGGCCTGGCCGCACCCGCCCTCGACCCCGCCGACGCCTCCGCCCACTCCTTCCCGGGCGGCGGCCGCTGGCGCACCGAGATCCCCTCGTGCGAGGGTCCCGAAGCACTGGCGGTCGTCCTGAAGGAGGCCTCCCGCCTCGATGTGCCGATCCACCGGATCAGCCAGGGCAGCGGCGTGTGGATGCTCACCGACGCCGAGATCACCGAGATGGTCGAGGCCACCGCCGCACGCGACATCGAACTCTGCCTGTTCACCGGCCCGCGCGGCACCTGGGACATCGGCGGCTCGGTGCGGTCCGACTCACGGGGGGCCGGACCGCGCGCACGGGGCCACGACGCCGTCGCCGGATGCGTCGAAGACGCCGTACGCGCGACGGAGCTGGGCGTCAGGTGCCTGCTGGTCGCCGACGAGGGCGTGCTGTGGACCCTGCACCGGGCCCGTACGGCCGGGATCATCCCGGCCGACACGACGCTGAAGGTCTCGGCGCTGATCGGCCCCGTGAACCCGGCCGCGTACGCCGTCTTCGAGCGGCTCGGCGCCGACTCCGTCAACGTGCCCAGCGATCTGACGCTGGATCACCTCACCGAGATCCGCCGGGTGTCCGGCGCCCCGATGGACATGTACATCGAGGCCCCCGACGACCTGGGCGGCTATGTGCGCATGTACGAGGTCGCCGAGCTGATCCGGCGCGGCGCCCCGCTCTATCTGAAGTTCGGCCTGTCCAAGGCGCCCGGCATCTACCCGTGGGGCACCCATCTGCGGGACGTGACCCTGGACACCGCCCGGGAGCGGGTGCGGCGCGGCCGGCTCGCCCTGGACCTGCTCGCCCGGCACGGCGCGGACGGCGACATGGCGCCGCTCGGCTCGCGGCTGCCCGGCCCGCTGCACCGCTTCCCGACCACCGCGTGACCCCTCTCAACGACGAGAAGAACAAGGACGGACCATCATGCGCAACCGCAGAGCCGCACTCGCCGCCATAGCCGCAGCCGCCTCGCTCGCCCTCACCCTGACCGCCTGCGGCCAGAGCGGCTCGGGCGGCAGCAAGGAGAAGACGACGGACGCCAAGGGCGCCACCATCGGCATCGCCATGCCGACCAAGTCCTCCGAGCGCTGGATCTCCGACGGCAAGAACGTCGTCAAGGACCTCCAGGCCAAGGGCTACAAGACGAAGCTCGTGTACGGCGAGGACGACCCGGCCACCCAGGTCTCGCAGATCGAGAACCTCATCACGCAGGGCGTGAAGGGCCTGATCATCGCGGCGATCGACAACAAGTCGCTGGACAGCGTGCTCCAGGAGGCCGCCGACGCGAACATCCCGGTCATCTCCTACGACCGGCTGATCCTCGGCACCAAGAACGTCGACTACTACGCCTCGTTCGACAACGAGAAGGTCGGCAGGCTGCAGGGCCAGTACATCGTGGACCGGCTCGGGCTGGGCAAGGGCAAGAAGGGCCCGTTCAACATCGAGCTGTTCGCCGGCTCCAACGACGACAACAACACCAAGTACTTCTTCGGCGGCGCGATGAGCGTGCTGCAGCCGTACATCGACAAGAAGCAGCTGGTGGTCAGGTCCGGGCAGACCAAGCTCAACCAGGTCGTCACCCTGCGCTGGGACGGCGCCACCGCGCAGAAGCGCATGGAGGACATCCTCACCGGCTCCTACAAGAGCGGCCGGGTCGACGCGGTGCTCTCGCCCTACGACGGCATCTCCATCGGCGTCCTGTCCGCGCTGAAGTCGGACGGCTACGGCTCGGGCAGCCAGCCGCTGCCGGTCATCACCGGCCAGGACGCCGAGATCGCCTCGGTGAAGTCGATCATCGCCGGTGAGCAGACGCAGACCGTCTACAAGGACCTGCGCAAGCTCGCCGAGGTCGCCGCGACGATGGTCGACGACTCCCTGAAGGGCAAGAAGCCGCAGGTCAACGACACCAAGACCTACGACAACGGGACCAAGGTCGTCCCGGCCTATCTGCTCCAGCCGGTGAGCGTCGACAAGTCCAACTACCAGCAGGTCCTGGTCGACGGCGGCTACTACACCGAGTCCGAGCTGAAGTAGCCCGCCCCGACCCCCTCCTGATTCCTACGGACTGGAAGGCACGACCATGGCGGGACCCGTCCTGGAAATGCGCTCGATCGTCAAGACCTTTCCCGGTGTCAAGGCGCTGTCGGACGTCACCCTGACCGTCCGGCAGGGCGAGGTCCACGCCATCTGCGGGGAGAACGGCGCCGGCAAGTCCACCCTGATGAAGGTGCTCTCCGGCGTCCACCCGTTCGGCGGCTACGAAGGCGACATCCTCTTCGAGGGGGAGGTCTGCCAGTTCCGGGACATCCGGGCGAGCGAGCAGCGCGGCATCGTCATCATCCACCAGGAGCTGGCGCTGGTACCGCACCTGTCCATCGCGGAGAACCTCTTCCTCGGCAACGAACACGCCCGGGGCGGCCTCGTCGACTGGCGCGAGACCCTGCGCCACGCCACCGAGCTGCTGCGCCGGGTCGGTCTGCACGAGCACCCGGAGACCCGCGTCGCCGACATCGGCGTGGGCAAGCAGCAGCTGGTGGAGATCGCCAAGGCGCTGTCGAAGGAGGTGAGGCTGCTGATCCTCGACGAGCCGACCGCGGCCCTGAACGACGAGGACAGCGGCAAACTCCTCGACCTCATCCTGGAGTTGAAGAACCAGGGCATCACCTCGATCATCATCTCCCACAAACTCAACGAGATCCGCAAGGTCGCCGACTCGGTGACGATCATCCGGGACGGCCGGTCCATCGAGACCCTCGACGTGAGGGCCCCGGAGACCACCGAGGAGCGGATCATCTCCGGCATGGTCGGCCGCGACCTCGACCACCGCTTCCCCGAGCGCACCCCGCACCAGCCGGAGGAGGGCGCGGCACCGGCGCTGGAGATCCGCGGCTGGACCGTGTTCCACCCCATCGACCAGCAGCGCAAGGTCGTCGACGACGTGTCGATCGAGGTGCGCCGCGGGGAGATCGTCGGCATCGCGGGCCTGATGGGCGCCGGCCGCACGGAACTGGCGATGAGCGTCTTCGGGCGCACGTACGGCCGGTACGCCGGCGGCACGGTGCTGAAGGACGGCACGCGGATCCGTACGAAGACCGTCCCGGAGGCGGTCGCGCACGGCATCGCGTACGTCACCGAGGACCGCAAGCACTACGGCCTGAACCTCATCGACACCATCAACCGCAACATCTCGCTGACCGCGCTGGGCAAGGTGGCCAGGCGGGGTGTCGTGGACGAGCACGAGGAGCGGCAGGTCGCCGAGGGCTTCCGGAAGTCCATGAACATCAAGGCGCCGACCGTGTTCGAGCCGGTGGGCAAGCTGTCCGGCGGCAACCAGCAGAAGGTCGTCCTCAGCAAGTGGATCTTCGCCGGACCGGACGTGCTGATCCTGGACGAGCCGACCCGCGGGATCGACGTCGGCGCCAAGTACGAGATCTACACGGTCATCGACCAGCTCGCCGCCCAGGGCAAGGCGGTCGTCTTCATCTCCTCCGAGCTGCCCGAACTGCTCGGCATGTGCGACCGCATCTACACGATGGCCGCCGGGCGGCTGACCGGTGAGGTGCCGCGGGCCGAGGCCACGCAGGAAGTGCTGATGCGCCATATGACGAAGGACAAAGAGGTAACGCGATGAGCACGGATGTGACCGCCAAGAGCCCGGCCCCCGCGCCGCCGGGCGGGAGGGGCCCGGCCGCCGCGGGAGGGATCCTCCAGCTGGTGCTGGACGGCCTGCGCCGCAACATGCGCCAGTACGGCATGCTGATCGCGCTCGGCCTGATCGTGGCCCTCTTCGCGGTCTGGACCGACGGCGACCTGCTGCTCCCGCGCAACGTCTCCAACCTGGTGCTGCAGAACAGCTACATCCTGGTCCTCGCGATCGGCATGATGCTGGTGATCATCGCCGGGCACATCGATCTGTCGGTCGGCTCGATCACGGCGTTCGTCGGCGCCTTCGCGGCCGTCCTGACCGTCCAGCACGGGATCTCCTGGCCGGTCGCGCTGGTGCTGTGCCTGCTGGTCGGAGCGGCGGCGGGCGCGGCGCAGGGCTTCCTGATCGCCTATCTCGGCATACCGTCGTTCATCGTCACCCTCGCCGGGATGCTGGTCTTCCGCGGCCTGACGGAGCTCTTCCTCAAGGGCCAGACCCTCGGCCCCTTCCCGGACGGCCTGCAGAAGATCGGCAACGGCTTCCTGCCCGAGGTCGGCCCGAACACCAACTACCACAACCTCACCCTGCTGCTCGGGCTCGTCCTGATCGCGGCCGTGGTCCGGCAGGAGTTCCGCGACCGCCGCCGCCAGCAGGAGTTCTCCCTGGACGTCGTGCCCGCCCGGCTCTTCCTGCTCAAGCTGACGGCCCTGGTGGCGGCGATCGTCGCGCTCACCCTGCTGCTCGCCAGCTACAAGGGCGCCCCGATCGTGCTGATCATCCTCGGTGTGCTGGTCGTCGGCTACGGCTACGTCATGCGCAACGCGGTCTTCGGCCGGCACATCTACGCGATCGGCGGCAACCTGCCGGCGGCCAAGCTGTCCGGGGTGAAGGACAAGAAGGTCACCTTCTACGTCTTCCTGAACATGGGCGTGCTCGCGGCCCTGGCCGGTCTGGTGGTAGCCGCCCGGCTGAACGCGGCCTCGCCGAAGGCGGGCGTCAACTTCGAACTGGAGGCGATCGCCTCGTCGTTCATCGGTGGCGCGTCCATGAGCGGCGGTGTCGGCACCGTCCTCGGCGCCATCATCGGCGGTCTCGTCCTCGGCGTGCTGAACAACGGCATGAACCTCCTCAGCGTCGGTACCGACTGGCAGCAGGTCATCAAGGGCCTGGCCCTCCTGGTGGCCGTCGGGTTCGACGTGTGGAACAAGCGCAAGTCCGGTTCGTAAGCCAGATCGGGCCCCGCCGGCCGAGGCGGGGCCCCTCCTCTTCCGGGAGCCGTATCCATGGAACTGAACAGACGCACGGTCATCGCAGGAGCAGCCGCGGCGGGCGTCGCCGCCACCACCCTCGGCTCGGGCAGTGCCCAGGCCGCGTCCGCCTCGTCAGGAGGCCGCAAGCCGGTGAAGGAACCGTTCGGCACGCTCGCCGACGGCACGAAGGTCCACCGCTGGTCGCTGGAGAACGGCGGCACCCGCCTGAAGGTCCTCTCCTACGGCGGTATCGTCCAGTCCCTGGAGATCCCCGACCGGCACGGCCGGTACGCCAACGTCTCCCTCGGCTACGACGACCTCGACGCGTACGTCAGGGGAACCACCTACTTCGGCGCCACCATCGGCCGCTACGGCAACCGCATCGCCAAGGGGCGGTTCACCCTGGACGGCAGGACGTACCAGCTGTCGGTCAACGACGGCGTGAACAGCCTGCACGGCGGCAAGCAGGGCTTCAACACCAAGGTGTGGGACGTCGAGCCCTTCACCGCCGGCTCCGACGTCGGTCTGCGCCTGTACTACACGAGCGTCGACGGCGAGATGGGCTACCCGGGCACGCTGAGGACGAAGGTCACCTTCACCCTGGACCGGCACGGCGCCTGGCGGATCGACTACGAGGCGACCACCGACAGGCCCACGGTCGTCAACCTCACCAACCACACGTACTACAACCTCGCGGGCGAGGGCAGCGGCAGCATCTACGACCACGAGCTGTGGCTGGCCGCGAGCCGCTTCACCCCCACCGACACGGGCCTGATCCCCACCGGTGAGCTGGCGAAGGTCAAGGGCACCCCCTTCGACTTCACCCACCGCAAGCCGATCGGCCGGGACATCCGCACCGGCCATCCGCAGCTGGTCACCGCCAAGGGGTACGACCACAACTTCGTCCTGGACAAGGGGGTGACCGCGCGCCCGGAGCACGTCGTCACCCTGCGCGACCCGGGATCCGGCCGCACCCTGAAGATCTTCACCGACCAGCCCGGGGTGCAGTTCTACTCGGGCAACTTCCTCGACGGCACACTCGTCGGCCAGTCCGGCCGCACCTACCGGCAGGGCGACGGACTGGCCCTGGAGACCCAGCACTTCCCGGACTCGCCGAACGAGCCGTCGTTCCCGTCGACCGTGCTGCGGCCGGGCCGGACGTACCGCACGACGACGATCCACACTTTCGGGGCGTGAACCGGCTCACCTCGCCGGTGAGTTGAACGCCACTGCCGTCCCCTCCGTATCCATGGGCGGCCCGTGCTCCCCCGCACGGGCCACCCTGAACGGAGGACCCCTTGGCCGGCAACGTCACGTCGTTGTTCCGCGGCGGCGCCGCGCACAGCCCCTCGATGGCGGCGCTGGCACGAGAGGGTGGCGACGGGACCGGCCCGGTGGACTTCTGCATCCCGTGCAACCCGTACTTCCCCACGCCGGCCATGTACGACGAACTGTCGGCCCGGTTGCGCGAGATCATCACGTACTACCCGAGCGGCGCCGACACCATCACCGGCGAGCTGTGCTCCCTGCTCCAGCTGCCGCCCCAGTGCGTGGCGATGGGCAACGGCTCCACGGAGCTGATCACCTGGATCGACCACCTGCTGGTCCGCGAGTCCCTCGCCGTTCCGGTGCCCACCTTCGGCCGCTGGACCGACCAGCCGATGGAGACCGGCAAGCGGGTCGACATGTTCCCGCTGCAGGAGGCCAGCGGGTTCGCGCTGGACCTGGCGCAGTACGCCGAGTTCATCCGGGCCCGCAGGACGCGGGTGGCGGTGATCTGCAATCCCAACAACCCGGACGGCGGGTATCTGCGCAAGCAGTCGGTGGTGCAGTTCATGGACGCCATGGCCGACCTGGACCTGATCGTGATCGACGAGTCCTTCCTGGAGTTCGCCGACGCGGAGACCGAGCCCAGCGTCGTCCAGGAGGCCATGCTCCGCCCCAACGTGATCGTCCTGCGCAGCCTCGGCAAGAACTTCGGTCTGCACGGCATCCGCTTCGGCTACCTGGTCGCCAACCCGGCCCTCGCGGGCAAGGTCCGCTCCATGCTCCCCAAGTGGAACCTCAACTCCTTCGCCGAGCACGTGGTGTTCATGCTGAAGGAGCACGGCGCCGAGTACGCACAGAGCGTCACCCAGGTCCGCCGCGACCGGCTGGAGATGGCCAGCCACCTCTCCGCGCTCCCCGGCCTCACCGTCTACCCCTCGCAGGGCAACTTCCTCTTCGTGCGCCTTCCCGTCGGTGCCGAGGGCACGCTGGTCCGGGACCGAATGCTCACCGAGCACCGGATCCTGGTCCGTGAGTGCGGCAACAAGATCGGTTCTTCCAGCCGCTTCCTGAGACTCGTGGTGCGCCCCCAGGTCGACGTGCGTCGCCTGGTGTCCGGCCTGGAGCAGGTGCTCTACGGGTCCAGGAGGGGAGCCGCCGTACCCGAGCTGGGCACCGGGACCAGCTACAGCTCGGGTACGGCGGCGGTGGACCGGCTGGTGAGCGAGACCAACGGGGCCGGCCTGCGGATGCCCGCGGCGCCCGAGCCGGCACCGGTGCCGCAGCCGGCGGTGTCGCCGCCGTTGCCCGCTGCGGCCCAGCCCCTGCCCGCGGCCCAGCCGATGGCACCGCAACCCGCCCCGCCGCAGCAGCCGATGGTGCCGCAGCCCGCTCCGGTACAGCAGCCGATGGTGCCGGCACCGGTCCCGCAGCCGGCCCCGATGCCGGCACCCGCTCCCCTGCCGGCGCCGCTGCCCACGCCGACGCCCTTGCCCGCTCCCCCTCCGGTGCCTGTCCCGGCACCGGTCCCGGCGCCCGCCGCCGCGCTCGCCCCCACTCCCCCGGGCGTCCCCGCGCGCGGCGGGCTCACGGCGGCCCAGGTGCGCGGCATGACGGCACCGGAGACCCCCACTCCGGCCCCGGCGGCCGGCCTCACCCCGGCCCCGGCCACCGGCTGGCCGAACGCCCAGAGCTGGCCGAACGCGCAGAGCTGGCCGAACGCGGCGGGAATGGGACAGGCGGCGGGCTAGCAGCTCGGCCCATGCCCGTCGGTGCGCGACCCGCCGGACGCTGCTCCGGTCCCGCAGGTCGATGCCCGGCTTCGGGGTGCCGCTGTCGTCGCCGTCGCAGGAGACGTCACGCGCGCTGGCGGAAAGTGACCGTCAGGACCTTCAGCGCCACGAGGGGGTGGAACAGCAGGGCCGGTGAGGCCACCATGTTCACCACGCGGACGAACCTCGTCCATACGGCCGCGTCCTTCACCGCCACACGGAAGAGACGTGTGTTGTACCAGTGGGCGAAGCGTGCGGCGAGGGGCTGACCGCCCGCGGTCCACATCAGGTCCGAGTTGGTGGACAGCGTCCACGGGCCCAGCAGCAGACGGCCGAGCCTCTTCTGGAAGCCGCCGGCGAGGCCGTCCAGGCGTCCGGCGGCACGGCACCGCTTCAGCATCTCCTGCAGCAGTTCCGCTTCCATCGCCGCCACGGTCAGCCCCTGGCCGTAGACGGGGTTGAAGACACAGACGGCGTCACCGAGGGCGATGAGGCCGTCCGGCCAGTCCTTGACGGCGTGGTAGAGCCGCCACTGGTTGTCGGTGTTGGTGTAACGGCGGGTGGGCTCCTGGACGGTGCGCCGGCTGATGTGCTCGGCCAGACGCGGGTTCGTCAGGCTCTCGGCGAACTCCAGATATCCCTTGTCGTCGGTCGGCGGCTGGTCCTGGAACCCGAAGAGCGAGCACGTCCAGCGGTTGCGCTCCACGGCGAGCATGACCCCGGCCCGGGGCACGCTGGGCGCGAACAGCATCTGGTAGGCGACGTAGAAGTCCGGGTGGCCGGGCTGACCCACGTGCGGTCGGTCGAAGTTCATCGACGTGTACGTGACCTTGGCCTTCACGGTCCGTCTGGGCGGCACGGCGATCCCGAGCGCGCCCAGCCAGTCCGTGAGGGAGCTGGACCGTCCGGAGGCGTCGACGACCAGGTCGGCCGCCAGCTCGAAGGGTTCGGCGGGCTCTGCGGGCCCCGCGGTGTGCGGCCGGCAGGTCACGCCGCTCACCTGGCCGGAGGGGCCGCGGGTGAGGCCCGTGCACCGGGTGGACGGCAGCTGCGTGACCTGGGGCAGGGCGAGCACCTTGCGGCGCAGTCGGCGTTCGAGTTCGTCGCGGGTGAAGGTCTGGATGCGGACACCCGTACGGTGCCGTGGCGCGAGTCCGACGGGCAGCAGGAAGTCGATGCCCTCCCCGTAGTCGAAGACCGGCGCTCCCGCCTCTCTCAGCTCCTCGCGCAGTCCGGGGAACAGCCGCTCCAGGATCTGCCCGCCCCGGGCCAGCATGGCGTGCGCGTGGTAGCCCTGCGGAGCGCCCGGATGGACGCCGGTGTCCTCGTCGACGGCGTCCCGTTCCACGAGGACGACCTCGCTGAAGAAGTCGGACAGCACCCGTGCGGTGACCAGGCCCGCGTAGCTGCCGCCGATGACAACGGCCTTGCCCCAGGGGCGTTCTGTGCTCATGTCGTCTCCCATCCACTCGGGTCAACGGCTTTGCCGGGAGCCCCGGCACGGGGCTCGGGAGGCACCCGGGGAGCGCGTGCAGGCTCACGAGCATGCGTCCATGGGCCTGCACGCCGTGACACCGGATCCGGTCGGCCGCGCGGGGGCGGGGGAGGGCGCCGTGGCCCGGGGATCGGTGAGGCCGTCGTCGGTTCCCGTTCGTCCGGGGCCGGCGGCCCCGAGCAGGGGGAGATCCGCTGAGCGTTTTTTACGTTGAGTGACCGGAGCAGGCGGCGCGCGAGGCACGCGACATACCGAACATGCGCCCCTCGCACGCCCCCTGACTCACCATGCTCCAGGTCGAACGATTCCGCAGGTCAACCAATGGATGACCGCTCACCGCCGAGAGCCGCCCGGAGCCAGTGCGCACTCAGAGTGACCAGCGTGGCGGACGCCCGCCTACGCGCTCGGGCACTGCTTCCACGCCAGGTGGTACACCGTGCTGATGTCCCCGTCCGTCGAGTCCATCGTCATGAAGCTGACCTTGCCGGGGGACGTGGTGCCGGCGTTGACCCGCAGCTCGGTGTTGATGTTGAAGTTGCGCAGCACCCCGCAGGGCGCCCAGACCAGTTGCGCCCAGTCCGTGCTGTCGGTGGCCTGCCAGTCGTCGTTGTAGGCACCGCTGAAGGGGTGGCTCTTGGGCACGGTCTGCGAGGAGCCCTGGAAGTAGTACGAGGCCCTCTGGGTGGCGCTGGCGCCGGGCTGCAGCGACAGGAAGCCGCGGTAGTCGGCGCTGGCCACGGCGTAGGTGAAGCCCTGGGGCACGTGGACCACCAGGTTGAGCTGGCAGTTCTTGCGGAAGGCCGTGGGGTCGGAGTTGCCGCCGGCCTGGGCGAGATAGCTGCTGTACGTCACCGTGAAGGCCGTGTTGTCCGGCGAGACGGCGACCGCGGCCGTGCCCTCGGGACAGCCGGAGCCGTTCACCGTCGCCACATCTATGACGATCTTGTCCGGGGGCGGGTTGTCGAACACGCCGGAGGCGGGCGTGTGCGCGGGCAGTGCACTGCTGAGCAGCGCCGCGACGGCACCGCTCAGGAGGAGGCCACCAGCCATGGATTCTCCCGTGTCGTGGAGTGGGGGGTCTGTGTGGAACCTGTGGAGAGCCTGAGGCGCTCCGCATCGTAGGAAGCCCCGTTCACCCCCGGGAGGGCCGACTTCGGCCATTCACAACCGGCTGTTCACACCGTCCGTCACGGGTTCTCCCACGCCGCCGGTTCCGCCGCCAGCGCCCGCACGGGCTCCGGCAGCGCGTCCGCCGCGAGGTCGGCGAGGGTGACGCCCTCCAGGATCCGGCGGACGTTCGCGCGCAGCGCGATCCACAGCGGCAGCAGGGGCTGGGCGGTGCCGGTGTAGGCGAGGCCCGTCGGGCGTTCGCCGCGGACCGAGACGATCGGTCCGTCCACCGCGCGGATCACGTCCGCGACCGTGACGGCGGCGGCGTCCCGCGCCAGCCGGTAGCCGCCGCCCCCGCCGCGCCGGCTGTCGACGATCCCGCCGCGCCTGAGGTCGCCCAGGATCCCTTCCAGGAACTTGTGCGGGATGCCCTGCGCGGCGGCGATTTCCTCCGCCTTCACCGGGCCGTTACCCTGCCGTACGGCCAGCTCCAGTACCGCCCGTACCGCGTAATCCGCCCGTGCCGAGATCCTCATGGATCCATTGTGGGCCGTCGCCGCGTGGAGAATGGCCGCACCCGCGCCCCGTAAGATCGCCCGGGAGGATCCACCTTGGCGCTCAGCAGACGTACCTTCAGTGCCCTGACCGGCTCGACCGCGCTCGGGCTCGCCCTCGGCAGCAGCGGCGGCCCCGGGGCGCCTTCGGCGTACGCGGCGCACAGTGTGCCGACCGGCCCGGCACCCGCCCCGCCGACCGCCGACGGCAGCCGGCACACGATCGGGTACGACCGGTACTCGCTGCTCGTCGACGGCAGACGGCTGGTCGTGTGGTCCGGCGAGATGCATCCCTTCCGGCTGCCCAGCCCCTCCCTGTGGCGCGACGTGCTGCAGAAGATGCGGGCCCACGGGTACAACGCCGTGAGCATCTACGTGGCCTGGAACTACCACTCCCCCGCGCCCGGCCGGTACGACTTCACCGGCGTCCGGGACCTGGACCTGTTCCTGCGCACGGCCGCCGAGACGGGCCTCTACGTCATCCTGCGGCCCGGCCCGTACATCAACGCCGAGGTCGACGGCGGCGGCTTCCCCGGCTGGCTGACGGCGACGAAGGGCAGGGCCCGCACCGACGACCCGACGTACCTGGGGCACGTCGACGCATGGCTGACCCAGGTGAACAGGATCGTCCGCAGGCATCTGTTCACCCAGGGCACCGGCACGGTCCTGCTGTACCAGATCGAGAACGAGTTCGACGCCCACGTCGACGCCATCGGCCAGGCGTACCTGTCGCACCTGTACAAGAAGGTGCGGGCGGACGGCATCGACGTGCCGCTGTTCCACAACGACAAGTTGCGCAACGGCTACTGGGTGCCCGGATCGTTCGACACCGGCGGCGAGAAGGGCGGCTGGCTGTACGGCTTCGACGGCTATCCGTCGCCGTCGGAGACCCCGCCGGACTGGGGGACGTTCGGGCCCGGCGGACCGAAGGGCGGGGCCAGCGCCTCGCCGTCCACGCCCGGGTTCGTGCCCGAGTTCGGCGGCGGCTGGTTCGACCCGTGGGGCGGCGCCTGGTTCGACGGCAAGGGGTACGCCGAGTCGCGGCGCACCCGGGACGCGGCCTACGAGCGGCGCTTCTACCTCACCAACCTCGCCAACGGACTCACCCTGCACAACGTGTACATGACGTTCGGCGGGACCTCCTGGGGCTGGCTGCCCGCGCCGGTCGTCTACACGTCGTACGACTACGGCGCCGCCATCGACGAGGGCCGGAACGTCACCGACAAGATCGCACCGATGCACCAGCTCGGGCATCTGCTCCAGCGTGTGCCCGACTTCGCCAAGCTGGACCGGGCGGCGGACGTGACGGCGAAGGGCCTGAAGGTCTACCACCTGACCAACCCGGACACCGGCTCCCACGTCTACGTCGCCCGCAACGACGGCGGGGACGCGGTGACCACCGACCTGCCGACCGACGCGGGCCGGCTGCGGATCACGGTGCCCGGCAAGGACGCCCGGCTGTTCACGACCGGGCTGAAGCTGGGCAAGCGGACCCTGAAGTACGCGACCGCCGAGCCCGTGCTGTGCCTGACGGCGGGCCGGCAGGACATCGCGCTGTTCGCGGGGCGCCGTGACGACATGGCCGAGCTGGTGCTGAAGTGCCCGGTCGAGCCGGACGTCATGCGGCTCGACCCCGAGGCCGCCTGGGCCTTCGCCGACGACGAACTGCATGTGAACGTCCCGCTCGGCCAGGGCGGGCTGACCCGTGTGCTGGTGCAGAAGGGCGAGACCGAGACCCCGCTGCTGCTGCTCTTCGCCGACGACGCCACCGCCGTACGCCTGTTCCCGTACGACACCCCGTCCGGGACCCTGCTGGTGTACGGCCCGGCGGTGCTGCGGCACGTCGAACTGCACGGCTCCGAGGTCCGTCTGACCGGTGACGTCACCGAGACGACGAGCGTGGAGGTGTGGGGGCCGCGCGGGATCGACACCCTGGTGTGGAACGGCCGCACCCTGCCCACCCGGGTGACCCTGTCCGGCAGCCTGATGACCACCGGCCTGCTGCCCGCCGCACCCGAGGTGAAGCTGCCCGAACTGGGCGGCTGGCGGATGCGGACCGAGAACCCGGAGGCCGGGCCCGGCTTCGACGACTCCGGCTGGAAGGCCGCGGACAAGAAGACGTCGTTCAGCACCACGCCCGTCCCCGCCGGCCAGCCCGTCCTCTTCGCCGACGACTACGGCTTCCACTACGGCGACGTCTGGTACCGCGGCACCTTCACCGGCTCCGCCGGCCTGGAGGAGATCACGCTCGCCTACACCACCGGCACCCAGGGCCTGCTGATGGCCTGGCTGGACGGCGAGCCGCTGGGCACCCACCGGATGCCGGTGCCGGGCAAGGACGCGACCGTGCGCCAGGGCAGCTGGTCGGCGACGGCCGCCTTCCCCGTGCGGGAGGAACTGCGCTCGCCCGGCCGGCATGTGCTGTCCGTCCTCGTCAGGCGCATGCAGCACGACCAGGACGGCAAGGGGCTCGACACCCACAAGGTGGCCCGCGGGCTGACGGCGGCCACCTTCAAGGGCGCCTCCCCGACGGTGCGCTGGCGGATCCAGGGCGAGAAGGCCCCCGACCCCGTGCGCGGCCCGATGAACAACGGCGGCCTGTACGGCGAGCGGGAGGGCTGGCACCTGCCCGGCTTCCAGGACCACGACTGGGAGCCGGCGGACTTCCCGCGTGCCGCCCGGTACCAGGGGGTGACCTGGTACCGGACCACCTTCCGCCTCTCGGTCCCGGCCGACATCGACGCCTCGGTCGGCCTGACCCTGGAGGACGACCCGTACCGGGCCTACCGGGCGCAGATCTTCCTCAACGGCTGGAACATGGGCCAGTACATCAACAACGTGGGCCCGCAGCACACCTTCGTCCTGCCGAACGGCGTCCTGCGCACCCGGGGCACCAACACCCTCGCGCTGGCGGTCCTGTCGGAGTTCACCACGCTGTCGGGGCCGGGGAAGGTGGGCCTGACGCTGCTCGGCAGGGCGAGCGGCGGAGTGCCGGTCACGCCGGTCTGATCACGCGAGCCTGATCACGTTCCAGGACAGCGGCTCCAGTACGGCGGTGAGGGTGCCGTTCTCCAAGGCGGTGCCCTCGACCGGGTGCGGGGCGACCCGGTCGGGGTCGCCGGCGGTGTTGCGGGCGTCGGGGTCGGCGTCCGCGAGGGCGCTGTGCTCGGTGACGGACGTCAGGTCGAGCCCGTTGAGCGCGACCTGGAGCGGGAGGGCCTCCGTACGGCCGCGGTTGACGGCGAAGACCGTGACCGTGCCGTCGGCCGCGCGGACGGCCGTGGCGTGCAGCAGGTCCGTCTCGCCGTACTTCCTCGTCTCGTACGCCGGCGAGTCCACCCGTACGTCGAGCACCTCGCCCCGGCCGTACTCGGAGGCCTGCGCGAACGGGAAGAACGTGGTCTGCCGCCAGGCCGGGCCGCCCGGCTCGGTCATGATCGGGGCGATCACGTTGACCAGCTGGGCGAGACAGGCGACGGTGACGCGGTCGGCGTGCCGGAGCAGGGCGATGAGGAGCGAGCCGAAGACGACGGCGTCGGTGACGCTGTAGTTGTCCTCCAGCAGGCGGGGTGCCTCGGGCCAGTCGGACGGGGCGATCGTCCTGGCGTGCTCCTCCCAGCGGGAGAGGTACCAGACGTTCCACTCGTCGAAGGAGAGGTTGATCTTCTTCTTGGACTTGAGCCGGGCACCGATGTGGTCGGCCGTGGCGACCACGTTCTCGATGAAGGACTCCATGTCGACGGCCGAGGCGAGGAAGGAGTCCAGGTCGCCGTCGACGGGCTCGTAGTAGGCGTGCAGGGAGATGTGGTCGACGAGGTCGTACGTCTCCTCCAGGACGGTCGCCTCCCACGCGGCGAAGGTCGGCATGGCCTGGCTGGAGGAGCCGCAGGCGACCAGTTCCACGGCGGGGTCGGCCTGACGCATGGCCCGTGCCGTCTCGGCGGCGAGCCGGCCGTACTCCCGGGCCGTCTTGTGCCCGGTCTGCCAGGGCCCGTCCATCTCGTTGCCGAGGCACCACAGCCTGATCCCGAAGGGTTCCTTGTCGCCGTGGGCCGCGCGGAGGTCGGAGAGGGCGGTGCCGGAGGGGTGGTTGGCGTACTCCTGCAGTTCCAGCGCCTCGGCGACGCCTCGCGTGCCGAGGTTGAGGGCCATCATGGGTTCGGCCTGGGGGCCGAGCTTCTTCACGAAGGCGATGTACTCGGAGAGGCCGAACCGGTTCGTCTCGGTGGAGTGCCAGGCGAGGTCGAGTCGGCGGGGGCGCTCTTCGACGGGGCCGACCGAGTCCTCCCACTTGTAGCCGGAGACGAAGTTGCCGCCGGGATAGCGGATGGCGGTGACACCGAGTTCGCGGACGAGGTCCAGGACGTCGGTCCGCAGGCCCTCGGCATCGGCCGCGGGGTGCCCCGGCTCGTAGATGCCCGTGTAGACGCAGCGGCCCAGGTGTTCCACGAAGGATCCGAAGAGCCGGGGGTCGACCTTCCCGACGGTGAAGGCGGGGTCCAGGGTGAAACGGGCGGTGCTCTGGCTCATGGGGTCCTTTCGGGGTGTGCCGCGCGTTCCGAAAGTGCGTCACGGATGTTCGATATATCGAATAATGCTCGCAACTTCGCACGGGACCGTAGATTCGAACCGCTTCCGCCGTCAACGGGCGGGACACAGGCTCATAGGTGGTTTCCTCTTTGACGAAGCTCGCCTGGACCTCATGACGAGGACACGCCCAGACGCGTACGCTCGGACCGGCAGAAGGGGGACCGATGAGCATCGCGGGCGCGCGTGAACGGGCGACACGCCTTTCCGCACGGCTGCGGCGCTCCCGTCCCGGCTCGGCGATGCGCTCACTGGCCGGCGACCTCGCCACCGCCGTCCGCGCCCGGCCCACCACGCCGGACGGTGTACGGGAGGTGTGCCGGGCCGTGTGCGAGGAGATGAGCGCACTGCGCGGCGGACGGCCGGTGGAACTCCGCTTCGAGCGGTTCCCGGACGAGATCGAGGTCACCGGGCTGTGGCTGGAGTTCGCCGACTTCGACCTGGTGATCGTGGAGGAGCGGGCCGAGGCCGTGCAGCAACTGGTGATCCTCGGCCACGAGTTGTGGCACCTGCACGCCGGGCACCGGCACCCCCACCTGGCCGGTGACGCGGCGGCCCGCGCGCTCGCCGACGGGCCCGGCTGGCAGGACGTGCCGCTGACGGTGGCCGCCCGCAACGGCTCCCGCGAGGCCGACGAGGCCGAGGCCGACGACTTCGGGCACCGCCTGGCCGCCCTGTTCCGGCCGCACGTCGCCGGCTCCGGCTCCGCCGCGCACCCAGCCCCGGCGCCGCAGGCCCTCAACCCGGTGCAACGGACCCTCGGGTATCGCGGGCGCACGCAACCGGGTGAGCCGAAGGGGCGCGCCGGTGCGGCGAACCGGGCGCCTGGAAAGGGAGGAACCACGCGGTGAGGCTGGCGCTCGATTCCTCGGGCTTCCTCGGGGAGGTCTCCATCTCCTTCTGGATCCCCACGGCCGTGCTGACCGCCGCCCTGATGATCAAGCTGCCCAGCATCATCAAGATGTGGCGGGATCCGATGCTGCGCGCCGTCGGCGGTCTGCTGCTGTTCGCCTGCGCGGTGTTCGTCTTCGCGGCCCCGCGGACCATCGCCTGGACGAACCGGGTCACCGGGGTGCCGAACATCTCCGCGCCCCTGGTGTACTCCCTGCTCACCGCGCTCTGCGCGTCCTGGCTGCTGCTGATCATCGCCTGGCGCAACGGACGATCCGACCGCTCCGCGCAGACCCGCCGGGTGACCCGCTGGGTCGTCAGCATCTACGCGGGCGTGGTGGCGGCCCTGTGGGTGCTGTTCGCGCTCGCGGACGTACCCGAGGAACGGCTGCGGGACCTCGACACGTACTACGCCACCACCCCCTTCATGCGCGAGGAGATCCTGCTCTACCTCGTCGCGCACACCGTGGCGTGCTCGATCACGGCCCGGCTGATCTGGAACTGGATCCGCACCGACGGACTCGACGCGTGGCTGCGCTGGGGGCTCGGGCTGCTGGGCGTCGGCTATGCCACGAACCTGTTCTTCGACGCGGCCAAGCTCACGGCCGTCGTGGCCCGGTGGACCGGACACGACCTGGACTGGCTGAGCACCAATGTGGCCCCGGCGGGCGCGTGCGTGTCCGCCACCCTGGTCGCGGTGGGCTTCATCGTCCCGCACGTCGGCCAGTACCTGCACGAGCGCTGGCACGTCCGCCTGCGCCACCGCGGCCTCGGCCCCCTCTACCAGCTGACGCGGACCGTCACCGGCGAGCGCGCGCCCTTCGCCCCGCACGCACCCGCCGAACTGCGCCTGATCCGCCGCGAGACCTTCATCCGCGACGCGCTGCTGCAACTGTCCCGGCACCTCGACGAGGACCTGCGCGGGCGCTCGTACGAGGCCGCCCTCGCCCTCGGCTTCGAACCCGGCCGGGCCAGGGCCCTCGCCGCCGCCGTGACCCTGCTGGACGCGGCCGGCGGCGGCCGGCCGCCGCGGACCGACGGCGCCGGCTCCCCGTCCGGCCCCGACACGACGTACCTGCTGCAGGAGATCCAGGCCGTGTCCCAAGCCCTCCGCCACCCCGACGACATCACGGCGGTACGCGCCCGCGCGGCCGCCCCGGCAGAGAGCGTGCCCGCGCATGAGTGAACGCCCCTCCCCCGAAAGAACCGCCGTCGTGCTGGGGGGATCCCATACCGGCATGCTCGCGGCACGCGCCCTGGCCGAGTTCGCCGACCGGGTCGTGGTGGTGGAACGCGACGCCCTGCCCGAGGGCCCCGCGCCCCGCAAGGGCCTGCCGCAGGCCCGGCACGCCCACATGCTGTGGTCGGGCGGGGTGCGGGCCGTGGAGGAGCTGCTGCCGGGGCTCACCGAGGCGCTCAAGGCCGCCGGAGGCCGCCGGCACCCGTTCACGACCGGTGTGGTCGCGCTGTCCGCGCAGGGCTGGTTCCGGCGCTGGCCCGAGTCCCATCATGTGCTCCTGGCCGGCCGGGACCTGCTGGACGCCACGATCCGCGCGCGGGTGCTCGCCGACGAGCGGATCGAACTCCTCGACACGGCCGAGGCCCTCGGCCTCACCGGCACAGGCGCCGCGGTCACCGGCGTACGGATCCGGGGGCGGGACGGCGCCGAACGCACCCTGGCGGCCGGCCTCGTGATCGACGCGACCGGGCGCGGGTCCCGGGCCCCGCACTGGCTGGCCGGCCTCGGGCTGCCCGCACCGGAGTGCCGGGAGATCGACCCGGGCGTGGTGTACGCCAGCCGGCTCTTCCTCGCCCCCGAGGCCGCCCGGGAGGACTTCCCGGTGGTCAACCTGCAGTCCGATCCGCGGGGCGACGGCCCGGGCCGCTCGGGCTTCCTCCTCCCCGTCGAGAACGGCCGCTGGATCGTCACCCTGACCGGCACCCGGGGCGGCGAACCCTCCGCCGCGAACGAGGACTTCATCCCCTTCGCCCGCGAGAAGCTGCGGCATCCGCTGCTGGGCGAACTGCTGGAGCGCGCCGAGCCGCTGTCCGACGTCTCGGTGACCCGCTCCACGGTCAACCGCCGGCACTTCTACGAGCGGATGCCGGCGTGGCCCGAGAACTTCGCCGTCCTCGGCGACGCGCTCGCCGTGTTCAACCCGGTGTACGGCCATGGTCTGGCCGCCGCCGCGCAGAGTGCGGTGCGGCTGCGCGCGGTGCTGCGGCGGCACGGCTGGGGCACGCCGGGGCTGGCGCGCCGTGTGCAGCGGGCGGCCGCCCGGCCGGTACGCGCGGCGTGGGACCTGGCCCTCGGCCAGGACGTGTTCTACCCGGGCGCGACGGCCTCCGGCCCGACCGTGCGGGACCGGCTCCTGTCCGCCTACGTCGACCGCCTGATGCGCACGGCGACGGGCAACGGGCGCATCGCCCGCCGGGTCACCGACGTGACGTCACTGGAGCGGGGGGCGCAGGTCCTCCTGACGCCGAGCGTGCTGGTCGCCGCGGCGCTGGGCCCGCTGCGACCCCCCTTGGCGGGGCCTCCGCTGACCGCGGAGGAGCAGAAGGCGGCGGGGGTCCTGTAGGCCGTCGTCCGGCCGCGGTCCGGTGAGAGCGCATCGCCCGGTTCCGCGCCCCTCGGGGAACCGCGGGCCGCCGGCCTTCGGGGCAGCCCGCCCGCGCGAGTGAGCCCCTTCCGGGTCAGCCCCGGAACGCCGGTTGGGGCAGGCCCTGGCCCGCCCCCGGGATCACCAGCAGGGACCCCGCCAGGGGATGCGGGGCCGTCAGGCCGACGCGCGCCGTCGTGATGTACAGGTCGGTCAGGTCCGCGCCGCCGAAGGCACACGCGGTCGTCCGCGCCGCGGGCACACTGATCACCCGGTCCAGCTCGCCGCGCGGCGTGTACCGCCGCACCGCTCCCCCGTCCCACAGCGCCACCCACACACACCCGTCCGCGTCGACCGTCAGGCCGTCGGGGAATCCCGCGCCCTCCTCGATCTCCACCAGCGGCCGGCGCCCGTGGACCCGTCCGCCGTCGTGGTCGAAGACGTCCACCCGGCGGGTCGGGGTGTCCACGTAGTACAGGAGGCGCCCGTCGGGGCTCCAGCCCGTGCCGTTGCTGATCGTGACGTCGGGCAGGACCGTCTCCAGCGTCCCGTCGCCGGTCAGCCTGCTCAGCGTGCCCCCGCCCGCCGCCTCGTCGTAGCGCATCGTGCCCGCCCACAGCGAGCCGTCCGGCGCGACCGCGGCGTCGTTCGCGCGGCGGCCGGCGACCGGCTCGTGGTGCAGCCAGCGGAACGCGCCGTCGGGGTCCAGCAGGCCCACGCCGTCCCGCAGGTTGAGCACCAGGCCGCCGCCCGTACGGGGCTTGACCGCGCCCACGTGCTGCTCCGTCGTCCGCGAGGTACGACGGCCCGTCGCGGGGTCGTAGGTGTGGACGCGCATGCCCAGGATGTCGAGCCAGATCAGCCGGCCCGTCGCCGGGTCCCAGGTCGGGCCCTCACCCAGCTCCGCCCGGGCCGGTACGGCGACCTCGTATCCGGCGCTCACGCCGCGCCCCGGTGGCCCAGCCGCTCGGACAGCTCCGCCGCGCCCTTGGCCGCCAGCTGCTCCAGCTCGGCCCGGCGCTCGTCGCTCCAGCGGATCATCGGCACGGAGATGGAGAGGGCGGCCACGACCTGGCCGGTGCGGTCGCGCACCGGTGCGGCCACACAGCTCACGTCCGGGTTGGACTCGCGGCTCTCCACCGCGATGCCCCGCTGCCGGATCTCCGCCAGCGCCTCGCGCAGCACACCGGGTGCGGTGATGCTGTTCGGGGTCATCGCGGTCAGCTCGGCGTCGTCCGGGATCCGTGCGGCCAGCTCCTGCTCAGGCAGCGAGGCCAGCAGCATCTTGCCCACCGAGGTGCAGTGGGCCGGCAGGCGGCGGCCGGCCGCGGAGACCATGCGGACGGCGTGCGTGGAGTCGACCTTGGCGATGTAGATGACGTCGGTGCCTTCGAGGATCGCCACGTGCACCGTCTCGTCGCAGGTCTCGGCGACCGAGCGGGCCACCTGCTGGCCCTCGGCGGCGAGGTCGAGCTGCTCGGCGTAGCGGCTGCCGAGCTGGTACGGACGTACGCCGAGCCGGTAGCGTCCGGGCTGACCGGGCACCTGCACGATGTAGGCCCGTGCGGCGAGCGTGGTGACCAGCTCGTGCACGGTGGTGCGCGGCAGCTGCAGCCTGCGCACGATGTCGGGGGCGGAGAGCGTCCCGTCCCCGTCGAGGAACAGCTCAAGAATGTCGAGAGCCCGGGTCACGGCAGGCACGAGGCGTCCCACGTCCGGCCCCCTCCCTTGGGTCTAGGCGCCCGTTGGCCACCTCGGTGTTCGAGATATCAACAGGCGATCGGCATGACGAACACAGGCTAGTCATGGACAGGTACGCGGGCAATGGGCGGGAACGCGCCGGGCACCATGGGTGCCATGTATGTCGACTTCCAGCTGGTGCTGCTGCGCCGCATGGCCGACCACAATCCGGATCTGGTCGAGGACGCCCGGCGGGAGCTGGGCGCCTCGGTCAAGGACATGCGGGAGGCGAACAAGCGCTGGCAGGCGATGGTCCGCTCGCCCAGGGCCCGGTCCGCCGCCGCCCGCTACCGCTCGGTGCTGGGAGAGCCCGAGTCGGTCCTCCCGCGCCGCCTCGGCGACGTCGACTGCGAGGCCCGGCGCTGGGCCCTGCCCCTCTGGCCCGGCCTGCGCTTCGAGGTGCTGGTCGGGCCGGACGGGGCGGTCTGGAACGAGTGGCTGGTGCGCGCGCCGGGTGCCGTGGCCCCGAAGCCGGCGACCCTGGACGACCTCGTCCCCTGGTCCTGCACGGTGGACGAGGTGGCCCGCGCCTTCGCCCCGGCCCGCCCGCTGGAGGGCACCGCCCCGACGCGCTGGGGGCTGGCCTTCACCGCCCCCGACCGGGACGGCGTACGGCACGAGGTGGTCGCCGAGTTCACCTGGGGCCTGCTCCAGAGGACGGCCGTGATCAGCTAGGCCCTGTCGTCGAACTCCCGCCGTCCGCCCGAAGGGCAGGAGGGAGTTCGACGACAGGGCCTAGGACGGGCGTGAAAGCCAGGTCAGGCGTCGAAGGCCGTCGCACGGGTGCGCTTCTCCCACGCCGTGACGTCGTCGCGGACTTGGTCGAGATGGGCCAGGACGGCGCTCACCCCGTCCTCCCCGAGCGGCAGCCGCAGCGGGGTGTGCTCGGCCTCCAGCGCGGCCAGGACGAGCGCCGCGGCCTTGGCCGGGTCGCCGGGCTGGGTGCCGTCGCCGCCCTCGACGAAGCCGCGGGTCTCGGCCACCTTGGCGTACACCCCGCTGTCGGAGCTGACCCCGGCGCGGCCGGTGCCGAACAGCGAGGTCCGGAACGCGCCCGGTTCGACGACGAGCACCTTGACGCCGTACTCCCGCACCTCGTCGGCGAGCGCTTCGGACAGGCCCTCCAGGGCGAACTTCGTCGCGCTGTACGCCCCGAAGCCCGCGAAGGACATCTGGCCGCCCATGCTGCTCATCTGCACGACGGCGCCGGAGCGGCGCTCCCGCATGTGCGGCAGGACCGCCCGGACCAGCGCCGCCGGTCCGAAGAAGTGCAGGTCGAACAGGGCGCGCAGCTCGTCGTCGGTGGTCTCCTCGACGGCTCCGACATGGGTGCGCCCCGCATTGTTGACCAGCACGTCGATCCGCCCGTGCCGGGCCACGACATCCCGGACCGCCTCCTCGACCGCGGCCAGGTCGGTGACGTCCAGCCGCAGCGCCTCCACCTGGTCGGGATGAGCGGCCACCAGGTCGTGCAGTGCCTCCGGGCGCCGGGCCGCGCCGACCACCACATCCCCGGCGGCCACGGCGGCCTCGGTGATCGCCCGCCCGAAACCGCTGCTCGCCCCGGTCACCAGCCACACCTTGTTCATCAGGACTCCCGCCGCTCTCTTCGTGTCCGTGTGTCTCGGTTGCCTCCGTCGCGGACACCAGACTGCCGCCGCGAGCCGTTGCCCGTCCAAGACCCACGGTGATAACCAACGGCTATGACCATCGACGTGCACGCCCGGGATCTGCGCTACTTCGTCGCGGTCGCCGAGGAACTCCACTTCACGCGCGCCGCCGAGAGGCTGTACGTCTCCCAGCCCGCGCTGAGCAAGCAGATCCGGGCGCTGGAGCGGCAGTTGGGGGCGGAACTGTTCCGGCGCGACCGGCACGGCGTCGCGCTGACGGACGCCGGTGAGGCGCTGCTGCCGCACGCCCGGCAGGTGCTGGCCGCGTGGGAGGCGGGCGCGGCGGCCGTCGAGGCGGCCGGGGCGGCCCAGCGCAGCACGCTGGTGGTGGGCATGAGCACCAGTCCGGGCCGGGGCGGGCTGCTGCCTGCCGTCCGTTCCCGGTTCACGGCCGCGCATCCCGCGGTCACGGTCCGGCTGCGCCAGATGAGCTGGGACGACCCGACGGCGGGCCTGGCGGACGGCACGGCGGACGTCGCCTTCGTCTGGCTGCCGCTGCCCGACGAGGAACGCTACGACTGGACGGTGGTCGCCGAGGAACCCCGGCTGCTCGCCCTGCCCGAGTCCCACCCGCTCGCCGCCCGCACCGGGATCGACTTCGCCGACCTGCTGGACGAGCCGTTCCTGGCCCTGCCCCGGAGCGCGGGCCGGCTGCGGGACCACTGGCTCGCGCTGGACGCCCGGGGCGGCCGGCCGCCCCGGATCGGCGCGGAGATCTCCGGGGCGGAGGAGACGTACGAGGCGCTGCTCGCCGGCCTCGGGATCTGCCTGGTCGCCGAGGGCAACGCCCCGCTGATCACCCTGGGCGGCGTCACCACGCGCCCGGTCCGGGGCATCGGCCCGAGCCGCTACGCGCTGGCGTGGCGGCGGGAGGACGGCCACCGGCCGCTGGTGCGGGCGTATGCGCGGGCGTGCCGGGAGACGACTCGGGCGCGTCAGCGCCCCGCCGGGGCACGGTGAACCGCGCGACCGGCCACGCCGGCGCCGCGGCCGAGAACAACACCCCCTAGTCCGCGGCCTCCAGCACCGCCTCCACCACCCGCTCCAGCGACCCGGGGTGCAGCCACAGAAACAGGTTCGGCTCCACCAGCTCCAGTTCCATCAGCCGAGGCTCCCCGTCCGGTCCGTCCACCAGGTCGACCCGCGCGTACAGCAGCCCGGCCCCGCCGGGAACCGCGCCCAACGCCTTCTCGGCGAGCACCAGTTCCTCCGGCGTCGGCCGCCACGGCTCCAGGTCCGGGTGCGCCACCTTGTCCGCGTCGTACGCGGTACCCGGCGCGAGGACGGCGCCCTTGCGGCTGGCGTGCAGCAGCCGGCCGCCGAAGAACTGCAGCGCCCGCTCCCCGCTGACGTCGATGCCCCGCACGTACGGCTGCACCATCGCGGTGAAACCCTCGGCGTGCATCCGGGCGAGGTGGCGTACGGCCTGCTCGTGCTCGGCGGGCGTGTAGCGGGCGGCGAACCGGGCGCCCGCGCCCGAGGTCGGCTTGATCACGTACTCGTGGCCGTCGGGCAGGCCGGCCGGCTCACCCGGCGCTATGTAGCGCGTGGGGACGGTGGGCACGCCGGCCGCCGCCAGCTCGCCGAGGTAGCGCTTGTCGGTGTTCCAGCGCACCACGGGCGCCGGATTGGCGAGCCGGGTGAGCGCGCCGACCCGCTCGACCCAGGCCCCGAACTCCGCGGCCCGCCAGCTGTAGTCCCAGGTGGAGCGGATGACGACGAGGTCGTAGCGGCCCCAGTCCGCGTCCGGGTCGTCCCAGTACCGGGCCTCGGCCTCGGCACCGGCCGCCCGCAGCGCCCGCACCAGCTCCGGCAGGTCGGTGTCCTTGCCGGGCTCGGCGCCGGGGTCGTAGGTGGCGAGGGCGATGCGGGGCACGGCGGACTCCCTGTCGTACGACGGTGTGATCACGGCGAGGCTAACAACCGTCGCGGTCCGGCACGAGGGAGCACGGCGCTCCACCGCGGTTCCCCGCGGACCTGAGCCGGCGGGCGGCTCCTGGTGTAGGAAGGTGCCGACGGTCGAGCGACAGTCCCACGGTTAGGAGTGCCCCGCGTGTCCTCCCTCTTCCCCGCCCTGGCGGACGGTCCGGGCAAGCACAGCGAGACGGGGGTCCCCCCGGACGAGGTCCGGGGGAGGACCGCCCTGCGGTTCGGCGAACGGTCGTTGACGTACGACGAGCTGGCCGGGGCCGCCGGTGCGCTCGCCGCCCGGCTGCGGGGCGCCGGCCGGGTCGCCGTGTGGGCCACGCCGGAGCTGGAGACCGCCGTCGCCGTGACGGGCGTGCTGCTCGCCGGGGCCGCCGCCGTGCCGCTGAACCCGAAGTCGGGCGAGAAGGAACTCGCGCACATCGTCTCCGACAGCGCACCGGAGCTGGTGCTGGCCGCACCGGGCAGCCGACTGCCCGAAACCCTCGCCGGGTTGGAGCGGATCGACGTCGACGCGTCCGCCGGACCCGGCGCCGCACCGCAGGAGACGGCCACCGCCGAGGACCCCGCGCTGATCGTCTACACCTCCGGCACCACCGGCCCGCCCAAGGGCGCCGTCCTGCCCCGCAGGGCCCTCGCCACCACCCTGGACGCGCTCGCGGACGCCTGGCGGTGGACGGCGGACGACGTGCTGGTGCACGGGCTGCCGTTGTTCCATGTGCACGGGCTCGTGCTGGGCACCCTCGGTCCGCTGCGGCGCGGCGGCTGCGTCCGGCACCTGGGGCGGTTCTCCACCGACGGCGTGGCCCGGGAGCTGAACGCCGGCGCGACCATGCTGTTCGGGGTGCCGACGATGTACCACCGCATCGCCGAGGCCCTGCCGACGGACCCGAAGCTGGCCGAGGCGCTGGGCCGGGCCCGGCTGCTGGTCTCCGGCTCGGCCGCGCTGCCCGTGCACGACCACGAGCGGATCGCGGCGGCGACCGGGCGGCGGGTCATCGAGCGGTACGGCATGACGGAGACGCTCATGAACACCAGCGTGCGGGCCGACGGGGAGCCGCGCGCGGGGACCGTGGGCGTCCCGCTGCCGGGCGTCGAGCTGCGGCTCGTGGAGGAGGACGGGACGCCGCTGACCGCGTACGACGGGGAGAGCGTCGGCGAGATCCAGGTGCGCGGGCCGAACCTCTTCACCGAGTATCTGAACCGGCCCGACGCCACGGCCGCCGCGTTCACCGCCGACGGCTGGTTCCGCACCGGTGACATGGCGGTGCGGGAGAGCGACGGGTACGTCCGGATCGTCGGCCGCAAGGCCACGGACCTGATCAAGAGCGGCGGCTACAAGATCGGCGCCGGTGAGATCGAGAACGCGCTGCTGGAGCACCCCGGCGTGCGGGAGGCGGCGGTCACCGGGGAGCCGGACGCGGACCTCGGCGAGCGCATCGTCGCCTGGATCGTCCCCGCCGCCCCCGAAGCGCGGCCCACGGCCGAGGAGCTGGCGGACCACGTGGCCCGTCGCCTCGCCCCGCACAAGCGCCCCCGCGTCGTCCGCTACCTGGACGCGCTCCCCCGCAACGACATGGGGAAGATCATGAAGCGGGCGCTGGCCGATGGCTGAGCGACGCGCGGCCCGGGAGATACTGACCCTGCTCGCGGACCCCGGCACCTTCACCGAACTCCCGCACCCGACGAGGAAGTCGGCCCCCGACGGACCCCTCGGCTGGCAGGGGTACGACGCCTCGCGCGCCCGTGCCGCCGCGCGCACCGGCGAGGAGGAGTCGGTCGTCTGCGGCACGGCGCGTGTCGAGGGAACCCCGGCGGTGCTGATCGCCTTCGAGTTCGGCTTCCTCGGCGGCTCCCTGGGCGAACGCACCGGCGACCGTCTGGAGGCGGCGTACACCCATGCCCGCGCGCACCGGCTGCCGGTCGTGCCGTTGATCGCGACCGGGGGCAGCCGGATGCAGGAGGGCATGCTCGCCCTGAGCCAGCTCCAGCGGGTGGCCCGGCAGTCGGCGCTCACCCGGGAGGCGGGGCTGCCGCAGATCGCGGTGGCGCGGGACCCGACGACCGGCGGCGGCTGGGCCACGCTCGGGGCGGGCGCGGACGTCGTCCTGGCGCTGCCCGGCGCCCAGGTCGGTTTCGCCGGCTCCCGCGTCCGCCCGTCCGACGCCGACCCGTCCGCGTACACGGCGGAGTCCCAGCTGGCGGCGGGCTCGGTGGACGCGGTGGTGGCCCCGGCGGAGCTGAAGGAGACCCTGGGGGCGTGGCTGCGCCTGCTCACGTCCCCGGCCACGGACGCGCCCGCCCCGCCGGCGGCCCTGGGCGGCGTCGGCCTTCCGGCCACCGGCTGGGACGCCGTCCGGCGGGCCCGCGACTCCCGGCGTCCACGCGCGCACGCCTACCTGGACGCCTGCTTCACCCGCCGCCGTGACCTCAGCGGTGACCGGTGCGGCGGTACGGATCCCGACGGGATGCTGTGCGGTTTCGGCGAGCGGGACGGTCGTACCGTGGCCTATGCCGCGCAGACCGGAGCGGCGACCCGCCCCGCCGGCTTCCGGACCGCGGCCCGCCTGATCCGGCTGGCGGACCGCCTCGGCATCCCGGTGCTGACGCTGGTGGACACCCCGGGCGCGGCGAACGACGCGGAGGCGGAGCGGCAGGGCGCCGGCGCGGCGATCGCGGAGGTGTTCGGGGCGGTGGCCGCGGCCCGGGTCCCGATCACCACGCTCCTCATCGGCGAGGGCGGCTCCGGCGGAGCCCTGGCACTGGCCGCACCGGGCAACACCTGGGCCACCCCGGACAGTTACTTCTCGGTGATCGCCCCGGAACTGGCGGCCGCGATCCTGAAGCGCCCCCCGCAGGAGGTGGAGGCGACCGCCGGCCAGCTGCGGATCCGACCGCAGGACCTGGTGGAGCTGGGGGTGGTCAGGGGGATCGTGTGAGGCGCCCCGGGAGCGCTACCGGACCCCCACCGCCCGGACGATCTCCTGCGTCACCGAACCCCCCTCGTCGTCGTGGGCCGTGGCCCGCAGCGAGACGGACGACACGCCGCGCGGCACGGTCAGCGTGCCGCGCCAGGAGGCGCCCCCGCCCTTCAGGGGAACCGCCCGCCAGGTCGCACCCCCGTCGTACGACACGGCCAGCCGGCCCGCCCCCAGGGTCCCCGTCCCGGCGGCCCCCGCCACGTACGACGCACCGAACCCCACCGGGACCCGCCGCCCGCCCCGCACGGTCCCCGCGAGGTCGGTGCCGATGTCGAAGGCGAGGTTGATCAGCGGCAGATACGTCCAGTGGTCCTCCGCCGTGGCCGCCGAGCGGAACGTCCACTCGCTGTGCCCCGTGGAGGCCGGCGTCCAGCGTCCCGCGTCCAGCACGGTGTCCGTGACGACCTTGTAGGCGTGCTCGTCGGCGGGTGCGTCCCGGACGTACGCGGCGGAACCCGTGCGCTTGTCGACCAGGGTGCCGTCGAGGTAGACGGCGGTGGTCTGGCTCATGCCGCTGTCCTCGCTCCACACGTCCCCGAACCCGGTGTGGTCGGGCCCGGAGTCGCCCCAGCCGGGGGTGTTCAACTGGATCTGGGTCCCGGCGCGTTGCTGGCCCCAGCCGAGCCCGGTGCCGAGCCACGGGTGCCAGACGGGACGGAACCAGTGCAGCGCCGGGCGCGTACCGCCCTCGTACCGGGCCAGGCCGCCGCGCTCCTCCAGGGTGCCGTCGCCGACCGACACGGACTCGTGCCAGCGCTGGCCGGGGCCGGTGGAGACGTAGTCGGTGCGCTCGGCGGGCAGGCGGACCCGTTCCAGGAAGCCGAGGCCGACGGAGAAGGTGTCGGTGAAGGAGTAGCGGAACTCACCGCCGTCGGCGGGCCGGGCCGCGTGGAACGTCACGCGTACGGCGGCCAGTTCACACCTGCCGGGCCGGTAGACCAGACTCCGGTCGGGGATCGCGCCCCGGTGGCCTTCGGACAGGTCGTACACGTACGGGGAGTCGGCGGTGCCGGTCATGTCGACCCGGCCGGCCGCGCGGAGCCGGGCGGCGTCCGCCGCGTCTACGGTGGCGATCTGCAGCGGCCGGCCGGCGTTGTCGTCGGTCCCCCACCAGGCCATCAGCCGGCCGGGCGTGTCGTCCGTGACGAACAGGGCCCGGGCGCCCGCGTCCTGCGCGGCCTGGGCGAGCGCGGCCGGGTCGGCGCCGTCGGCGAGGCGGGCCAGTACCGCCTTGCCGGCGACCCCGGTGAGGGGGCCGTCGCCGGCGTCCACGAGCGGCAGCCTGGTCCGGCCCGCGATGAGGGTGCCGCCCGGCTGGACGGTCGCCTCGCCGATCCCGGCGACCTCCAGCTGCGGCTCGGCGAGCCGCCACACGGTCCGGTACTCGAAGCCGCCCTCGGTGACCTTCGCCGTGGGCGCGGCGAAGACGCTGTCGTAGGTGAGGGGCACCTGGACCGCGCCGAAGAGGTCGGCGCCGTTCGCCTGGCGGTCGTACTCCATCAGGAGCTGGCGGGTCTCGGTGCGCCGGTCCACGCCGGCTTCGATCTCGCGCAGTCTCCGGCCGTCCAGGGTGACGTCCTGGTCGTGGTCGAGGGCGATCTGGGGCGCCGTGAGGAAGCCGAGGCCGAGGGAGTCGGCGCCATGGCTGCCGTGCACGTCCAGGAAGGTGGCGAGCGCGTAGGTGCCGGGCTTGAGGCGCAGCCGGAGGATGCCGGAGCCGCCGACGCGGACCGCCTGGGTCTCCTCCCCCGCGGCGAGCCGCTGCACGGTGAGGTCGGCGGGGGCGGGAGCGCCCGACCGGTCCTTGACGTGGACGGTGAGCGTGTACCGCTCCTCCTCCTTGACCAGCCCGAACACCGTGTGCGCGACGGTGCGGCCGGTCCGGTCCACGGCCACGATCTGCCCGCTGGTCTCGCCGGCCGGCGCCCTGGACCCGTCGCCGGTGACGGTCGTGGAGGCGGTGCCGTGGGCCGGGACGGTGAGGGCCCGGTCGGCCAGGGTGGCGACGCCGTCCGGGGCGCCGTGCACGGACAGCGTCAACTCGGCCGCGCTGCCGGTGGAGTTGCTGTAGGTGACGGTCCGGGTCACCGGCTTGTTCGCGTCGTACGGCCAGCGGTGGAAGCCGAGGTCGGCGCTGCCGGTGGCGGTGACGCCGGTCCCGACGGCGTCCGGCACGCTCACGCGTCCCGCGCCCAGCGCGTAGGCGGAGGCGTCGAGTTGCTTCGAGCTGGACATCAGCGCGTCCTTCAGGCGGGCGCCGGTCCAGTCGGGGTGCTGCTGGGCGAGCAGGGCGGCGACTCCGGCGACGTGCGGTGCCGCCATGGACGTACCGCTCATGGAGGTGTAGTAGCCGCTGCCGGAGACGAGCTGGGAGCGGGCGGCGAGGATGGAGACGCCGGGGGCGGACACGTCGGGCTTCAGGGCGTTGTCGCCGTAGCGGGGGCCGGCGCTGGTGAAGTAGGCGGCCCGGTCGGCGGAGTCCACCGCGCCGACGGTGAGGGCCGCGTCGGCGGCGCCGGGCGAGCCGATGGAGGACGGGGCGCCGGTGTTGCCCGCGGCGACCACGAAGAGTGCGCCGGTCTGCCGGGAGAGGGTGTCGACGGCCTGGTCCATGGGATCGGTGCCGTCGCTCGGCTCGGTCGAGCCCAGGCTCATGGAGACGATCCTCGCGTGCACGTCCCGCGCCGCCCACTCCATCCCGGCGATGATCTGGGACTCGCTGCCCGAGCCCTGGTCGCTGAGCACCTTGCCGACGGCGAGCGCGGCCTCGGGTGCGACACCCTTCTCCCGGCCGCCGGAGGCGGCCCCGCTGCCGCCGACGGTGGAGGTCACATGCGTGCCGTGCCCGCCGCGGTCGGCGACCTCCTGACCGTCGACGAAGCTCCTGGTCGCGGTCACCCGGTCCGTGAGGTCCGGATGGCCGAGGTCCACCCCGGTGTCGAGGACGGCGACGGTGACGCCCTTGCCGGTGAGCCCGGCGTCCCAGCCGGCCGGCGTGCCGATCTGGGCGTTGCTCTCGGCCATGCCGGCCTTCACCCTGCCGTCCAGCCACACCCTGGCGAGGCCGTCGTGGCGGGTGAACGACCGCCAGAAGGCGCGCCCCTTGCCGGCCTCGACCGCGGCCCCGTGCAGGCTGGTCAGGGTCCGGGTCCGCTCGGTGCCGGCCGGGGTGGCGGTCCGCGCGCCCCTGCGGTAGGTGACGATCAGCGGCAGCCTGTCCGTCCCGGCATCCGTCAGCCCCTGGCGGATCAGCCCGCTCACGTCGAACAGCCGCCGGTCCAGCGTCCCCGCCCGCAGATACGGCAGTGCCTCGTCGGGTACGACGGTGATGGCGCCGTTGCTCACCTGCGTCCGTACGGCGCCGGTGGCGCCCTCGGCCCGCCGCACGGTGACCGTCCTCTTCCCGCGCCCGAGGTCGGTCACGGTCACCCTGTCACCGGTGACGAGGGTGACGGTGGTGGCCGCGGCGGCGTCGGCGGGGGCGCGCGCGGCCACGTGTGCCGACGCCGCCGCCGGACCGGCCGGAAGCAGGGCGGCCACCAGCCCCGCCGCCAGCAGAGCCGCCCCGCGTCTGACTCGTCCTGCTCCTCTGGTCATCCACGCCTCTTCTCGTCGGGTGTCTGTCCGAGTGGATCGCGTGCTGGGACGAGTGTCATGTGTGCTGTGCCGCCGGAGTGTTGCCGGACACGGGCGGGAAGGTGCCTCGGCGGTGAACCGCCGACGCGGTCGTCCGGCCCGTCCGGCAGCGGGTGCGTCCGCAAGCACGCACGGCTTGGCCTCCGCTCGGCGACAATGGAGGCGTCGTTGATCACGAGGACGGGGGCATGACGGTGCACAAACTGGTGGAGTTCACCACGGAGGACGGGGCCGTGGTCGTCGTGGAGACCGCGGAGGCCGCCGGCGGCACCCGCCTCGTCTCGCGCGGCGAGGGCCCGGCCGCGCAGGCCACGCGCACCTTCGAAGGCGCCCTGGACAACGTGCGCGCGGCGGCCCACTCCGCCCTGCGGGTCTTCCGTGACGGCGCTCTGTGCCCCGACTCCGTCGAGCTGGAGTTCGGCGTGAAGCTGACCGCGGAGGCGGGTGCGGTCATCGCCAAGGGGGCGGCGGAGGGCCAGTTGGTGGTGCGGCTGGGGTGGTCGTCGGAGCGTACGGCCGCGCGGCCGTCGGCGGGCGCGGCCCCGTCGGACGCATCGGACACCTCGGACGCATCGGTGGTGAGCGTCCCCGGGCCGGCGTCCCGGTCATGACGGGTGCGTCCTGGCAGGCCCGGATCGAGTGCGGGGGCGTGGTGGCCGGCGCGGGCTTCCTGGTCTCGCCCACCACCGTGCTGACCTGCGCACACGTCGTACAGGGCAGTGCGGCGGGCACGTTGACCGTGTCGTTCCCGAACCGCCCGGACCTCGGCCGGCTGCCCGCGGACGTGGCCGCGCACGGCAACTGGGCGGGCGGCGCCACCGATCCCGGTGACCTGGCCGTCCTGGAACTGGCCCGGAAGGTGCCGCAGAGCCCGGCGCGGTTCGCCCCGCAGGACACCGGACCCGCCCTCGCCCATGTGGTGTTGGAGGCGTACGGCTTCCCGGAGGGCTACGACGAGGGCCAGCTCGCCTGGTACCGCGCCAGGTCCGCCACCCGCATCGCCGGCGAGTGGGTGCAGCTGGAGGCGATGGCCGGGCACGGGCAGCCCCTGACGCACGGCTTCAGCGGTGCCGCGGCGGCCCTCCCGGACGGACGGGTGGTCGGCATGGTCGCGCAGGTCGCGAGCGAGCCCGGCGTCCTGGTCGCCCGGATGCTGCCCACCGAGGTGCTGGCCCGCCACTGGCCCGCGCTGACCGGGCTGCTCCCGCGCCACGCGGCCGCCGAGGATCCGGCGCGGCGCCTTGACGCCCTGGTGCGCAGGGCCGAGGACGCCGGTCTCGTCTGCTCACCGGACCAGCTGTTCGTGGACGCCGTCGGTGACTTCGGCCCGCCCCTGCCGCCGGGCGGCTTCGCCTCCCTGCGGGCGGCGGCGGGGTATGTGCGGTGGGAGGTCGAGGATGCCGCCGAGGCACTCACCCGGTTCGCCGGCCGGCTGGCGGAGCTGCTGGAGCGGCCCGCGCCGGCCGCGCCCGCGTCCGCCGCCTGGGCGCCGATCCTGGTCGAGATCGACCACAGCGGCGCCGATCCCGACCAGGTCACGGTCGCGGTGTCGGCCTACCGGGACGGACGGCGGCGGCCCGTGGGCACGGTCCGGCTGCCGCGTGCCGGGATGCGGGCGTACATACAGCGGGGCATCGACCGGGCCTTCGCGGAACTCGCCTTCGGCGCGGACGAGTTGCTGGCCTTCGCCCTGCCGCGCGATCTGCTGAACCTGCCGGTGGCGGACTGGGCGTGCAGCGCCGACGACTCCACCCCGCTCGGCTGCGCCCATCCCGTGGTCGTCACCGACCGCTCCCGGCACCACAGCGCCCGGCTGCGCCACCAGCTCGGCAAGAGGTGGCAGAGGCTGGCGACGGACGCCAAGCCGGTGCTGCACCGCGTGGAGTGCGGCACCCCGCACCTGGGCCTGCGCAGACGCCTGCGCGAGCAGGACGCGGGCCTGGCGGGTTTCACCGCCCCGCCCGCCGCCGTACCCGAGCACTTCGAGGTGGGTCTGAACATGCCCGTGCCCGTGCTGCTGTGGCCGCGTGCGGGCTGTCCCGATGCCGCCGGGCACCCCACGCCGTGCACCGGTACGGCGTTCCTGGACGCCCTCGCCCCGCACGTGGAGGGCGTCGCCCCGGCCGAACTTCCCAGACGTGTCCAGCTGCTGCGGGAGGAGGCCGAGGCACAGGAGGAACCCGAACGGCACTGGGCGAAAGGTGTCCAGCTGCTGTGGGACGACCCGCGCTGCTTCCCCGAGCCCGCTGCCAGCCTGCACACCCCCGTGGCCTGAACCGCCGAGAGAAGGACCGCATCCCATGCCCCTGTGGCCCGTGTACACCGGCACGAAGGAGCCGCACGACGGCATCACCGAGCTGCCGCCCGCCCCGCCCTGGCGGGCGTTCGACGGCGGTCCCGCGCTGGACACGCCCGCCGACACCGCCGACACCGCGGCCACCTCACCCGACCGCACGCACCGCGCGCAGACCTACCGGGCCACCCCGCAGACGGTCGAGCTGGTCAACGCGGCGCTCTACCTGCGCCGCCCGCTGCTCGTCACCGGCCCGCCCGGCACCGGAAAGTCCTCGCTGGCCTACGCGGTGGCCCGGGAGCTGAGGCTGGGCCCGGTGCTGCGCTGGAACATCACCAGCCGCAGCACCCTGCACGACGGCCTCTACCAGTACGACCCCCTGTCCCGCCTGTACGCGGCCCGCCAGACCACGCCCGGCCCCGCCCCGGAGTCCGGCCTGGAGGACCATCTGCGTCTCGGCCCGCTCGGCACGGCCCTGCTGCCCTACGCCCGGCCCCGCGCGCTGCTCATCGACGAGATCGACAAGAGCGACCTGGACCTGCCCAACGACCTGCTGAACGTGCTGGAGGAGGGGCAGTACGAGATTCCCGAACTGGTCCGCGCCGCCCGGCACGTGCCGAAGGCGAAGGTGATGGTCGACGGCACCCATGACCGGGTCCCGGTCGAACGCGGCCGGGTCCGCTGCCGGGCCTTCCCGTTCGTCGTCCTGACCAGCAACGGCGAGCGCGAGTTCCCGCCCGCGTTCCTGCGCCGCTGTGTGACGCTGCGGCTGCGGCAGCCGGACGACCAGCAGCTGGCGGACATCGTCCGCGCCCACTTCGACGGCGAGCCCGACGCCTACGCGCACACGCTGATCAGCCGCTTCCTGTCCCGGGTGGGCGGCGGCGACCTGGCCACGGACCAGCTCCTCAACGCGATCTACCTGGCCCGTTCCGCCGATCTGCCCGTCGATTCCCTGGACGAACTGGCCCGGCAGCTGATGCCTTACCTGAGCGAGGACCGGCAGCCCGATGCCCTCTGACGGTCCCCGCCGCCGGGACCCGCTCACCCGCCTGACCGACGCCCTGGCCGGGGCGGCGGGCGGCGTGCGCCCGACCCCGCTGCAGATGGCCGAACTGCTCTGGCTGGCACGGCAGATGGAGCCGGTGGTGGACGGCGGTCCGGTGACGACCGCGCCGCCGCCCGCAGGGCCCGGGGCGGCACCGCCGCTGCCGGAGCCGCCCGGACCACCGGCGCGGGAACCTCACCATCCCCCGCCGCCGGACCCCGCACCCGCCCGGACCGGGGCCGGCGAGACGCCCCGCGCCCCGCTGCACCTGCCCGCACCGGTCCCCGGCACGCCGGGCGCCTACGCCGGGCTGCTGGCGCCCGCGCCACCGATGCTGCGCCATCCCCTGGGCCTGCAGCGGGCGCTGCGCCCGCTGAAACGGCACACCGACGCCCCGTCCGGTCACCGCCTCGACGAGCACGCCACCGCCGACCGTATCGCCCGCCTCGGCGCGTCCCCCGAGTGGTGGCTGCCCGTGCTGCGCCCCGCCCGGGAGCGCTGGCTGCGTCTGAACCTGGCGTACGACACGGGTCCCACGATGCCCGTCTGGCGGCCCCTGATCCGCGAACTGCACACGGCGGTGGCCCAGTCGGGCGTCTTCCGCACGGTGAGCCCGCTCCGTGTCACCGCCGAGGGCACGGTGCACGGCGACGGCACGCACGCCCCGGCCGACGGACGCACCGTCACCCTCGTGATCAGCGACTGCATGGGCCCGCAGTGGCGGCCGGGCCCGGCGGGCAGCCGGTGGGAGGCGACGCTGCGCCGCTGGTGCCGCCGGATGCCCGTGGCCGTCGTACAACCGCTGCCCGAGCATCTGTGGCGGGACACCGCGCTGCCGGTCGAACCGGGCCTGCTGACCGCCCCGTTCCCGGCCGCTCCGGCGGCGGCGCTGGCGTTCGCCCCCTACGACGGCGATCCCGCGCGGTTCACGGCCCGGGGCCTGATCCCGCTGCCCGTCCTGGAGGCGGGTCCGCGCTGGCTGGCGAACTGGGCGGCCCTGCTGGCGTCGGCCGGCGGCAGCGGCTTCCCGGGCTCGGCGGCGGCGCTGGGCGGCCGCCCGGACCCCGGGACCCGCACCGATCTCGGCCGGCTCTCCGCCGAGGAGCTGGTGCTGCGGTTCAGGGGGACGTCGTCCCCGGAGGCGGTCCGGCTGGCCGCCCATCTGGCCGTCGGCCGGCCCGACCTGCCGGTCATGCGGCTGGTGCAGCGGGCGGTCGAGCCCGATCCGCGTCCCCAGCACCTGGCCGAGGTCATCCTCAGCGGCCTGCTGACGACGGCCCCCGGGCCCGCGGGCAGCTACGCCTTCCGGCCCGGCGTCCGGGAACTCCTGCTGCGCGGCCTGCCCCGCTCGTCCCGCAGCCGCACGACCGACCTGCTGGCCCGGGCGGGCGCCCTGATCGAGGACCGGGCCGGGGCGGCACCCGGTGAGTTCCACGCCGTGGCGCCCGTGGCAGACGGCTCGGGCGGGGCCGCACCGGACGGGGAGCCGTTCGCGACGGTACGGCGGGAGAGCGTGCGCCGGCTCGCCGGGGGCGGGGCGCCGTCGGTGCCGCCGGGGCTGGCCGGCCGTTACCGGCTGCTGCGGCGGATGAGCCCGAGCGGGTCGCTGTGGCTGGCCGGGGAACCGGCGGCGGACCGGACGGTGGTGCTGCGGCTGCACGAGCCGGTCACCGACCGGACGTGGCGCGCGGACTTCCTGCGGCAGACGAGGGCGCTGAAGGCGCTGGACCATCCCAACGTGGTGACCGTCCACGACTTCGGCATCGAGGACGACATCCCGTACGTGGTCATGGAACACCTGGACGGCATCCCGCTGAACACCCTGGCGGCGCCGAACGGCTACCACCTGCCGGCGCCGCTGACGGTGTCCCTGGGGGCGCAGCTCGCGCGCGCTCTGCTGGCCGCGCACGCCCAGTGGATCCGGCACGGCGCCGTCGGCATGTCCCGGGTGGTGCTGCTGCCCGACGGAACGGTCCGGCTCACCCTGTTCGAGCCGGTCCTGCCGTCGGACCTGCCGAGGGACGAGGACCTGCGGGCGCTGGGCGAGATGATGCTGCACCTGGCCGCGGGGAGCGCACGGGCCGGTGCGGCACCCACGCTGCGCCATCTGCCCGAGCCGGTGCGCCGGCCGTACGCGGAGGCCCTCTCCCTCCTGCGGTCCACGCCGCACCGGAGCGCGGGCGTGCCGGCGCTCCTGGACGATCAGCTGCTGGACCGGGCCCGGGAGGCGTACCGCCCGCGCTCCTACGTCCTCCTGGGGCCGGTGAGCGTCGACGTAGCCGGTCGCTCCCCGCAGTTCCCGCCGGCGGCACGCGCGCTGCTCGCCATGCTGCTGCTCCGGCACGGCCGGAAGGTCACCCACGACGAGCTGCGGGCCGGCCTGTGGAGCCCGGCGGAGGAACCGGAGGACGCGACGGCGGCGCTGGGCCGGCTGGCCTCGGCCCTGCGCGCGGCCCTGGGCCCGGGTGCGCTGGCGACGCTCCCCGACGGCTACGCCCTGCACACCAGCGCCGACCATGTGGACCTGCTCCGCTGCGAGGAACTGCGGCGCCTGGCCACCGAGTTGTCGGACCGGGGAGATCCGCGGGCCGCACGCGAGCGGCTGGACGAGGCGCTGGCTCTGTGGGGCGGTGCCGGACCGCTCGCCGGCGTGCCCGGGCCCGCCGCCCGTACCGCGCGCACCCGGCTCCTCCAGCTCCAGCTCGCGCTGCAGCGCGAACGGGCCGAACTCGACCTGGAGTCAGGGGAGTTCGAGCGTGCGGCGGCGGACCTCACCACGCTCCTGCGCGCGCACCCGGCCCGCGAGGACTACCGCCGTCTGCTGTTGCTCGCGCTGCAGCGCCTGGGCCGCACCGAGGCGGCCCTGGAGGTGTTCGAGGAGTACGCGGAGTCCGGGGGCGACGATCCCGTCCTGCTGGCTCTGGGGCACGAACTACGCGGCGACCTCGCCGACGACGCCGCGCCCGGGGACGCGGAGCAGCCGCCCGAGTACGACCCGGATCCCGGCCGCGGCTCCACGGAGGGCCCCGACGGGCTGCCGCTGGGTTCCTTCCCCACCGAGGACGATCTGCCCTCACTGCTGTACGGTCCCGAGGACACGGCGGCGGAGGCGCCCCTGCCGCAGGACGACGTGCCGGACAGCCTGTTCGCCGCGGAGGACGCGTCGGAGGCGTCGGAGGCGTCGGACGCCTTGCCGTCCGACCCGTCGCTGCGGCCGGTGGCCCGCTTCGAGCTGGCGGACGGTCCCGGGGACGCGGACGACCGGCCGGCCCTGGGCCGCGCGGTGGTGCGTCTGCTGCTGGCCGCCGAACTCGGGCCGGACGACTACGAGCTGCGAACCGAGTGGAACGGATACGCCCTGCGGCCGCGCACCGCGGCGGCGGAGCTCGCCCTGCTCTGCGTCACCCTGCGGGAACTGCGGGACCGGCTGGCCGAGACGGGCGGGCTGCGCTGGCGGGTCACGTTCGAGCGGCCCCGGGACGGCCACCGCCGCGCAGGCACCGGTCCCGGAGCCGAGCTGCTGGACCGGGTGCGGGACGCGGCCGGTGCCCTGGGCGTCGTCGCCGTCCCCGACGCCCTGCGCACCGAACTGGTCCGCGGCGGTGTCGTCGCCGCATTCGACCCGCCCCGCACCGTGATCCGCGGCGACCAGGCGCTCCCCCGGCTGCTGCCCCTGACCCCGCACACGCCGGCCGACGGCTGGTACGCGCTCGCGCACGCGCCGGCCCCGGACGCCGTCGAGCCCGTCCAGGGCCCGTTCCGGCTGCCCGGCGAGGTGCCGCTGCCCCGCCCCGCCGGCCGGACGAGAGCCGTCGTCTTCACCGCGTACGGCCCCGGGTTCACCCTCAACCGCCCCAGCGGTGACACCTACTACTACGAGGTGGATCTCACCGAGCGCCGGCTGGAGGTGACCGAACTGGGTCCGGTGGTCAACGGTGTCCCGGTCTTCACCCTCACCGGAGAGGCGAGCTGGCGGATCACGGACCCGCTGCGTGCCGTGTCGGCGGCGTCCGGCCGCGTTCCCTCCGTCCTGGTCACCGAGCGGCTGCGGGACTGCCTGGGCATGGTCTCGCCGCTCTACCCGCCGCGCCGCACGGCCGAGGCCCACGCCCGGCTGGAGGCGGAGCTGCGCGCTCACCCCCCGTCCGGGTACGCCGTCGACTGGCGGGGCTCCCTCACTCCGACCCGCGGCTCCCTGGCGGCCCCGCCCCCGGGCGAGGTCGACGGAGAACTCGCCGGTGCTCTGCGGGCGGCCGACGCGGTACTCCTCGGCTTCGACGGGGTGCTGACCCGCCTGCGCGGGGACGACGGCTCCTCCCTCCCGCTCGACCTGCTGAGGGAACGGGCCGGGGAGGTCTCCGCGGGCGAGCTCGCCGGGTATCTCCGGACGCGGGAGACGGCCGCCGCCCGTGCCGCGCAGCCGGTGGCCAACGCCGACCTGCTGGTGCGCACCCTGGACGCCCGGGGCCTGCGGCTGGCCGTGGTCACCGACCATGCGACGGAGGCGGTGACCGGGTACCTGGAGCAGCGCGGGCTGATGGGCTGTCTGCCCGGCGGAGTGCACGGACGTGACGACCTGGGCCACCCGCTGATGCCGCACCCGCACCGCGTCCTGCAGGCCGTCGCCCGGCTCGGTGTCCGACCGGAGCAGTGCCTGATGGTCGGCACCGGCGACGCCGAACAGGAGGCGGCCCGGGCGGCCCGGGTCCCCTTCGTCCACGTGGACCCCGGCTTCCGCCGGGCTGCCGACGTGCTGACGTCCCACGGCCTCCTACCTCTCCTGCGGGCCGCACAGAGCGTGTGACGCGCCACGGGCCGCGAAGAACCCCCATTCAGCGGCGCCCCGCCCGGCCCCCTCCAGAAGGCGCCCGCCGCCGGGCTCCGCACAGGATGCAGGAAGAGGCCCGCCGACCGGCCGGGTGCAAGGCCCCGCGCACCAGGGAGGATCTGCCGTGACCGTCCGTCTGGAGCAGTTGCGCCGCTGCCACTTCGCCGTCGATCTGGGTGCGGCGCGTACCCGGGTGTATGTGAAGGGCTCCGGACTCGTCGTCGACCAGCCCTCGGTCGCCGCCGTGAACACACGGAGCGGATCGCTCATCGGGGTCGGTGACTTCGCGGAGCAGATGACGGGACGGACGCCGGGCTACATCCGGGTCGTACGGCCCATCTCCGGTGGCACGGTGGTCGACGTCGAGATGGCCCAGCGCATGCTGCGGCAGCTGCTCGGCGACAAGATACGCCGTGCCCTGCGGCGCAATCTGCGGTTGCGGGCCGCCGCGTGCACCCCGCACGGCGCCGATCCGCTGGCCCAGCGGGCGACCATCGAGACGCTGGTCGGGCTGGGCGCGCGCCGGGTCGAGCTGGTGGACACGCTGATCGCCGCCGCCGTGGGGTGCGGGCTGCCCGTGGAACGCCCCGAGGCCACCATGATCATGGTGTGCGGGGCGGCGGCCACCCAGGTCGCGGTGCTCTCGCTCGGGTCCATCGTGACCGCCGAGCGGGTCCCGGTGGGCGGCGAGGCCGTGGACCAGGCGATCGTGCAGCATCTGCGGCTCGAACACCAGCTGATCCTGCCCAGCCAGTCCGTACGTCCGCTGCAGCTGGCGCTGTCCGGCAACGGGCTGAACTCGCAGGGCCCCGCCTCCGCCGAGATCAACGGCCGGGACGTGGCCACCGGGCTCGCGCGCAGCGTGCGCATCGACACCGCCGCCGTGCGGGGCGCCATCCAGACCCCGCTGACCGCCGTCCTCGACGGCATCGGCAAGGTGTTGCGCGCCTGCCCGCCCGACCTGGTCGCCGACCTCGCCGACCGCGGGATCATGATGGTGGGCGGCTCGGCGCTGCTGCCCGGCTTCGACCAGATGCTGCGGCAGGCCACCGGGATACCGGTGCACATCGCCGAACGCCCCGACATCTGCGCGGCCCAGGGCGTCGGCGCCATGCTGGAGGGCCGGATCGAGCCCCTGGTCCTGAACCCGCTGGTCGCCTGAACACCGCACGGCACGCGGCCCCGGGCCACCGGCCGGGATCAGGACGGGCTCGCCGAGACACGTGGGGCCCCGCGTCCGCCGGTGAAGACCGCCGGCCGGGACGTGCCCCTCCCGGGCATGCGGATCCCGGTCGGCGGGAGGCCGTTCGAACGGCTGCGCCCGGCCGGCAGGCGCGGCGGCGGCCCGCCGACGGCCGAGGACGCACAACCGCTGGGTGCCCTCGGCCTCCCGCGGTCCGTCCCCTTCCTCACACCTTCCTCGCACCGGTGGAGAACCGGCTCCCGGACCCCGTCGCGGGCCACCGGCCGCGGTACGGCCGGCGGTGTACGGCGGGGGCGGCGGGCGCGGGGCCCTGTCCGACGTCCGGCTCCGCCGCGCGGGCGCGGTCGGCCCCACGGCCCGCGGCCGGACGGCCCGGGCGTGCGGCATCGCGGCGCCCCGGCGGGGCGCTCAGGCACCGGTCGCGCCCACCAGCAGCACCGCGCAGGCGCCGACCACGACGAGGACGTACCCGGACGCGGCCAGGGAGCCCAGCGTGCCCAGGACCGCGACCCCCAGCGCCGACCCTGCCTGGCGTATCCCGTTGAGTGCCCCCTGGCTGGTCGCGGCGTACTCCGGCGGTGCCGCGACGGCCACCGCGGCCGCGGCCCCCGGGATGGACAACGTGCCGGTCGCGGCGAGCGCCAGCTCGGCGGCCACGATCAGCGGCAGCGGCGGGTGCGGGCCCCCCGCCCAGGCCAGCAGCACCCCGGCGGCCACGGCGGCGGACATGCCGGTGAGCAGCACCGGGCGGGGGCCGTGACGGGCCACGAGCCGGCCGGTGAAGAACGGCATCACACACACCGGGAGGGCCATCGGCAGGGCGGCGAGACCCGCGTGGAACGGCGTCAGCCGGTAGGTGTGCTGCAGCCACACGGCGAGCTGGTACATCCCGCCGAAGTAGGCGAAGCAGGACACCGCGGCGGCGGCCATCGCGGCCCGCACCTTCGGCAGGGCGAGCAGCGCGGGCGGCAGGACCGGGGCGGCGGCCCGGCGTTCGACGGCGGCCACCGCGGCGAAGCAGCCGAGTGCGGCGGCGAGCGGGACGAGTGCGAGCGGCGCGCCCCAGCCCTCGATACCGGCCTCGACCAGGCCGAAGGTGAGCAGGCACAGGCCCGCGGTGGACAGTGCCAGGCCGGGACGGTCCAGGGCACGGCCGGACCGGACGGGCGGTGCGGGCAGCCGGCGGGCGAGGAGCAGCGCGGCCAGGGCCAGCGGCGGGTTGACGAGGAACACCAGCCGCCAGCCGCCGAGTTCGACGAGCGCGCCGCCGAGCACGGGGCCGACGGCGGCGCCGAGCCCGCTGAGCGCGGTCCAGGCGCCGATGGCGCGGGTACGGCGGGCGGGGTCGGGGTGCAGGTGGATCAGGAGGGCCACGGAGGCGGGCACGAGACCGGCGCCCGCGGCGCCGAGCAGCGCGCGCCCGGCGATCAGGGCGCCGGCGCCGGGCGCGAGGGCGCAGGCCGCGGACAGGACGGCGAACAGGCCGAGCGCCCTGGTGTAGACGCTGGCGGGCGCCCCAGCGGTCGGCGATGACACCGCCGGTGAGGAGCAGCCCGGCGAAGACGACCGTGTAGGCGTCGACGGTCCAGGGAAGCGCGGCGGCGGCCGGGTGCAGCGAGGTCTGGATGTCGGGGACGGCGACGTTGAGGATCGACGTGTCCAGCAGGACGAGCAGGTTGCCGATGGCGATACCGGCGAAGGTGAGACGGGAGATCCGCCCGGCCGGCCGCCCGGAGACGTGCGCGGCGGTGTGCGCGCGGGTGCTCCCGGCGGCCTCGCCGGAAGGGGGACCGGCGGGCGGTGCGGCCGGTCGTGCGGTGGAGTCGGCTGTGGTCATGGGCGCAGCGTGTCCCGGCGGGCGCGGGCGCCGCGACACCGTGATCGCAATGGCCCCATCGGAAAGTCCGATGGACTGGTTACCCTTGCCACCGTGGACTCCCGATACCTGCGCGCCTTCGTCGCGGTCGCCGAGCACGGCGGCATCTCCGCCGCCGCCCAGGCGCTGGGCTACGCACAGTCCAGTGTGAGCGCCCAGCTCAAGCGGCTGGAAGCCGACCTGGGCGTGAGCGTACTGGTGCGGGCCGGCACGGGTGCGGTGCTCACCGAGGCCGGCACCCGGCTGCTGCCGTACGCCCGCGAGTCGCTGGAGCTGGAGGAGCGGCTGCGCCGGGCGGCCCGCGGCGACCGGCCCCGGCTGCGGATCGGCGCGCCGGAGTCACTGGCCCATGCGTGGCTGCCCGAGGTGCTGGCGGCTCTGGAGTACGGCGCGGGCGGCGCGCGCACCGGTGCGGACGTGGCGCTGACGGTGGCGCCGCGCCGGGGGCTGGAACAGGCCTTCGAGGCAGGCGAGCTGGACCTGATGTTCGAGTACGACAACGGCGTCGGTCCGGTCCGCCCGCACGCGGTCGTGGGGCACTGCCGTTCGGTGCTGGTGGCGGCGGCGGGTCATCCGCTGGCGCGGCAGGAGACGGTGACGGCGGAGCAGCTGCTCGGCTACGACTTCCTGGTGGCCGAACGCGGCTGCACCTCGGAGATGCTGGTGGACCGCTTCGGCCGGGATCTGCTGGCCGGTGCCCAGCAGACCCTGCTCCAGGGCTCGATGGCGGCTCTGCTGCGGCTCATCGGACACGGCCACGGCATCACCCTGCTGCCGGAACTGACGGTCACGCGGGAGCTGCGGGAGGGCGAGCTGGTCGAGCTGCGCCTGTCCGAGCGGATCCGGCCGGTGAGCATCGTCGCCCAATGGCATCCACGCCTGGGCCCGGCCGAGAGCGCCGTACGGGAGCTGCTGGCGGTGGCCCATCGCGCGGACCCGTTGCGCGACCCGGCCTGAGCGCCCGCAACTCCGCCCACTGGACGCCCGGTTCAGCGCCCCACGTAGCACCGGACGGTCGTCCCGGCGGCCCCCGTGTGCATCCGCACCAGATCCGCCACCAGGTTGACGAGCAGCAGCCCGCGACCGCCCCGCTGGTCCCGGGAGGCCGGCTGCCGGCCGGCGAGCGGGTCAACCAGCCGCCCCTTGTCGCGGACCTCGCACACCACGTACCCGCCCTCGCCCCACACCGTGAGCCCACCGGTGCCGCCGCCGTGGACGACGCTGTTGGTGGTCAGCTCGGCGGTGATCAGCGCCAGGTTCTCCAGGCCCAGGCCGGCCAGGCCCAGCCGGGCGCCGTGCGCGGTGGCCAGGTGCCGTACGGCCGAGAGGGAGTCCGCCTCGAAGGCGGTGGTGAACACGCCCGTGCCGTCGTCGGGGGCGGGCGGCAGCGGCTCGTTGTAGCGGGCGACCACGTCGTCGGGGTCGTAGGACTCGCTGCCGCGCTGCGCGCCGCCGCCGGCCGGGATGACGAGCGGGTGGGTGGCGTGGGCGTCGGCGAGCACGCGCGCGTCCAGCCGGGCGGTGTCGTACGGGCACAGGATGGTGACCTCGCGGCCCTGGAACGCGGCGTTGATCAGCGCCTCGTGCTGGGCGCAGGCCGGGTACTCGGCCGGGCTGCGGCCCGCCCAGACCGGCTCCCCGATGATGTGGACGCGCCGGCCCGGCGGCTGGGCGTCGGTGAAGGCGCGCAGGACGCCCGGGATGATCCGGCCGGGGTTGCGGCCGGCCTCCCGCATGTCCGTGAACCGTACGGCGTCGCCGTCGGCCCCCAGCACGTCCTGGATGAGCCGCAGGTTCTCGCCGGGTACGGCGACCGCGACCGGGGCGCCGGCCGCCAGCGCGGCACGGACGAAGGGGACGGTGCCGGCCAGGTACTCCTCCGCGTCGCCGTAGAACAGCGCGGGGTGCACGAAGGGCTCGGGCGGCCCGGCGGATTCCGTCGCCGCGATCATGACGCCGCCACCTCGATCGCCGGGAGTCCGGGCCACAGCAGCTCCAGGACCCGGGGCAGGACGGCCGGCGGGCGGTCCAGCACCAGCCGACGCTCGCCGAAGCGCCGGGCGGCGCCCGCGAGCGCCTCCGCCCCGGCGACATCGACGAAGGACAGCGCGGAGAGCTCCACGAAGTACACGTCCCCCCCGTCGCGCACGGCGTCCTCCAGCGCGCGCTCCCAGATGCGGTGGGTCGGCAGGGTCACTTCGCCGACCGCGCGGAATCCGGTCCGCCCGGTGAGCGGGTACACGCTGAGCCACGGGACCGCCGGCGCCGGTACGGCACCGGCAGGCCGCCGGGACCGTACGACCTCGGGTTCGCTCATGCCTTCACCCACTCGCACAGGTAGAGAAGTGCCCAGTATGCCGCTCGGCTCACCTGCCGGGAGGGGATCCGGCGGGATCCGCCACGGCGGCATGCGTTCAGCGGCATTCGCACCGCACCTGGGGCGGCCGGACACCCTGGTCGTCGACGTACGGGGGCAGGGTGACCGGGTGGCCCTGCGGGCCCGTGGCGCGCTGGTCCACGGTTACGCGGACACCCTCGCCGGGATCCTGGCCCAGCTGCCGGGTCACCTCGCCCGGGTCGAGCTGGACCTGACGGAGCTGTCCTTCATGGACTCGGCCGGCCCGGCGTTCCTGGACGTGCTGGGGGAGCACGGCCACCGGCACGGGGTCGCGGTCTCCGCCACCGGCCGGCGGGACCAGCCGCGCCGGGTGCCGGAGCTGATGGGGCTGGACACCACCGACCCCCTGCGTACCGCGCCGCCCGGCGCTCCGTCCCCCCGCCGCCTCGGCGGTGGCGCGGAAGCGCGCCGAGCAGCTGGACGCGCTGCGCCTGGAGGTCGAGCAGTCGCGGCAGGCACTCGACTCACACCCGGTGACAGACCAGGCCCGCGGCATCCTGATGGCCGCGCACGGCTGCACCCCGGACCGCGCCTGGGAGATCCTGCGCGAGACCTCCCAGCGCACCGACACCCAGCTCCGCCAGGTGGCGGCGGAGATCACGGCGAGCGCGGGGCCGCCCGGCGCCCCGCCGCTGCCGGAGCGGCTGCGCACCGCCCTGCGGGCGGCGATCGACGGCCGGCGCGGCGGCCCGGGGCCCCGTGCCGCCGGCTGACGCCGCGGTCAGTACGGCAGGATGCGCCCCGACGGCGTCCTGCGGTCGATCTCCCGCTCGCGCGGGGCGGCGGGCCGTCGGCTGACGCGCACCCGGATCTGACGGTCCATGACGACCCCCTCCTGCCGGCACCACCCGGCGGTGGTCGCCGGTAGGAGGTCCGTGCCCAGCGCGCGGCACGTTCAAGCACGCCGGGGCCGAAGTCGTCGCCCGGTGCGGACGGCGCCGGGGCCTACGGCCGCAGGCGTACGGGGAGTTGCTGGTGGCCGTTGCTGATCAGCGAGGCCACGGGCCGCAGTTCGCCGGCGGGGACGGCGAGGGTCATGTCGGGGAAGCGGTCGAAGAGCTGGCCGAGTGCCTCGGTGACCTCCAGCCGGGCCAGCGGGGCACCGAGGCAGAAGTGCACCCCGTGACCGAAGGCCAGGTGCTCCTTGACGGTACGGGTGAGGTCGAAGGTGTCGGCGGTGTCGCCGTGCCAGTCCGGGTGGCGGTTGGCGGCGGCGTAGGACGCGAGGATCGGCTCGCCCTGTGCGATGGTCCGGCCGTCGGGCAGCTCGATGTCGGTGACGGCGTAGCGCAGGGGCAGATGCTTCACGGCGGGCTCGTGCCGCAGGGTCTCCTCGACGACGTCGCCCCAGCCGGCCTTGCCGGTGCGGACGAGGTCGCGCTGGTCGGGGAGGGTGAGCATGGCGACGATCGCCTGGTCGATGACGTTCACGGTGGTCTCGTAGCCGGCGCTGATCATCAGCAGCAGCGTGTCGCGGAGTTCCTCGCCGGTGAAGCCGGTGCCGTCCGACTCCTCGTCACGGGCCGCGATGAGCAGGGACGTCATGTCGTCGCCGGGGTCGCCGCTCTTGGTGGCGATCAGGTCGTCGAGGACGGCGTACAGCCGCACGGCGTTGGCCTGGGACTGCTCCGGCGTGAGCGTGGTGTCGAAGACGCGGTCCACGAGCTGCCGGAAGTCGGCCCGCTGGTCCTCCGGTACGCCCATCAGGTGGCCGATCACGGAGATGGGCAGCGGGTAGGCCAGGCGCTCGCGCAGGTCCACGACCTCTCCCGCGGGCAGCGCGGCCAGGTCGTCGACCAGCTCGGTGACCATGGCCTCGACGGCCGGGCGCAGTTCGGCGATGCGCCGTGCGCTGAAGGCGGGGGCGACCATCCGCCGCAGCCTGCGGTGGTCGGCGCCGTAGGCGGTGAACATGTTCCTCACGGCGACCCACAGGGCGAGCGGCCACGTCGCGACCGACTGCTCGAAGCCGGGCCAGTGCGCGCGTGCGTCCTTGGAGACGGAGGGGCTGGTCAGCAGCTGCTTGAGGAGGGCGGGGTCGGTGACCGCCCAGGCCTGTACGCCGAGGATGTCCACCCGGGTGGCCGGGCCCTGGGCGCGCAGGTCCCGGTGCTCCTGGTGCCGGGCGGCGCCGGAGGGGTCGAGCACGAGCGGAGTGTGCTGGGACATGCTGGTCTCCTTCAGACGACAGCGGGGAAACGGACGGGCAGGGCTTCCAGGGCACGGTGGAACGGCCCCGGCCGCCAGGCCAGTTCGGACACGGGGCAGGCGAGGTCCAGCTCGGGGAGCGCGTCCAGAAGCCAGGTGATGGCCGTCTCGGCGATGAGGTAGGCGTGGGTGCGGGCGGGGCAGGTGTGCGCGCCGATGCTCCAGGACAGGTGTGCGCGGTTGCCGGCGAGCTGGCCCTCGGTGACTCCGCCGGTGACGGCCGGGTCGTTGTTGCAGGCGGCCATGGAGATGAGGACGGGCTGATGGGCGGGCAGCAGCACCCCCTCGACGTCGATGGGGTACGGCGGGTAGCTGATGCAGTAGTTGGCCATCGGCGGGTCGGTGTACAGGACCGTGTCGAGGGCGTCGCGCACGGGCTGGCCGGCGTGCAGGCCGGCGGAGAAGTGCTCGTCGGTGAGGATCTTGAGCACGGTGTTGCTGATCAGGTGGGTCAGCGGCTCGATGCCCGCGCCGTAGAGCGTGACGAGCTGATGGAGCATCTCCATGTCGTCCAGGCGGGCGGAGTGGGCCAGCAGCCGGGAGGTGACGTCGTCGCCGGGGTACCGCCGCCGCAGGGCGACGAGTTCCGCGAGCGCCTGGCCGAGCATCTCGTTGCCCTGCGCGGCGGTCTCGGCCTCCGCCTCGAAGATCTTGGCCATGCCCTCGGCGATGCGCCGGCCGATCTCGTCGGGGCAGCCCAGCAGCGCGCTCAGCACCTGGAAGGCGATGGGCCACGAGTACTGGGTGAGCAGGTCGGCGTGGCCGTGGGCGCGGAAGCCGTCGATGGCGCCGGCGGCGACCTTCTCCACCAGCGCCCGCAGCTCGTGCTGGTCGACGGCCTGCAGGCTCGCGGTGTTCGCGGCCCGGTAGCGGGCGTGCTCGGGTCCGGACGAGCGCAGCGCGTTGGGGCGCCACTCCATCATCGGCAGGACCGGGCAGGTCTCGGGGACGCCCTGCTGCCAGATCCGCGGGTCGGCGGGGAAGTGCAGCGGGTCGTTGAGGATGCGCCGGGCCTGGTGGAAGCCGATGACCAGGGTGGCGGGGATGCCGGGGGCCAGCTCCACGGGGACCAGCGGTCCGAAGACGCGGCGCATGCGCTCGTAGGCGGCGTGGGGGTCGGCGGCGAACTCGGCGTCATAGAGGGCGACCGGCGCCGGCGGGGTCGCCGCGGGGTCGAGGGGGGTCATGGGAGAGGCTCCACAAGGGGGGCGGGGGTGTGACGGGCGGTCAGGAACTCGATGAGGGTGATGAGCGCGTACACGCAGGACCGGCGGTCCCGGGCGTCGCACTCGGTCAGCGGGGTGTCGGGATCCAGCGCGAGTGCCTGGCGGACCTCGTGCAGGGGGTAGCGGGGCGCGTCGGGAAAGACGTTGATGGCGACGGCGTACGGCGTCTGCTGCTCCTCCAGCAGGCTCAGCACCTCGTGCGAGCCCTCCAGGTCGCGGGCGTCGGCCAGCACCAGGGCGCCCAGCGCTCCTTCGGTCAGGCCCTCCCACAGGGGGCGGAAACGGGTCTGCCCCGGGGTGCCGAACAGGTACAGGACCAGCCGGTCGTCGAGCAGATGGATGCGTCCGAAGTCCATGGCGACCGTCGTGGTCGTCTTGTGCGGCGTGCCGCGCAGGTCGTCCACGCCGACACTCGCCTGGGTGATCGGCTCCTCCATGCGCAGCGGCGTCACCTCGGAGACACTGCCGACGAAGGTCGTCTTGCCGACCCCGAACGCCCCGGCCACGACGATCTTCGCCGACCGGGTCACGGCAGGGGCCAGATAGTGAACGGCGGGCTGGTCAGACAAGTTCGCGGAGTCCACGCAGCACCTCCTCCAGCAGGTCGAGTCCGGGCCGGCCCTCCTGGACCGGGGCGGGGCTGGTCAGATGGCCGCTGTCCATCAACGACGAGACGAGGATGCGGACGGTGGAGGGCGGCAGCTCCAGCGCGGCGGCGATGTCCGCCACGGCCAGACCGCCCCGTCCGCCGGAGAACAGGCGCATCACCCTGCGGGCGTCCGGCCCCAGTCGTTCGGTGGGGCCGGACGCGGCGATGAGGACCGTCTCCAGGCGCACGTCCCGGCTGGGGCGGTTCCGTCCGCCGGTACGGACGTAGGGCCTGATCAGGTCCGGGTCATGCCGCGGACCCGTCATGTCGCGGTGCCGCCTTCCAAGGCGGGGCCGCGGTCCGAGACGCCCATCTCGTGGCCGAGCCGTGCGGCCAGCCGCACCATGTGATGGCTGATCAGGCCCACGTCGGCCGCGGGGCCGGTGGTGACCACCGACAGCATCGTGTTGTGCGCCGCCGCGGTCGTCAGCCCGATGCGGCCCTGTGACTCGATGAGCAACTGGCACATCCCCTTGCCGCCGACGTGCTCGTCCCAGGCCTTGCCGGCGGCGCGCAGCGACGCGGTCACGGCGGCGAGTTTCTCCGCGTCCTCCTGGCCGATCGTCGTCGTACGGGCCTGCAGCAGGCCGTCGCCGCTCATCAGCACCGCGTACTCGACGCCCTCGACGCAGCCGAGCTCCTGGTCGAGCAGCCATCCCAGGCTGTTGCTGTGCGTGTCGCGCATGGTCAGTGTCCTTCGGTAAGTCCGGTGTCTTCGTCGGTCTGGCGCCCTCGGCGGCTGCCGGCCGCCCAGGCGGCGGCGACGCTCGGCCGGCCCGGTACGGCCGGCGTGTCGGGCGCCGGCGCGGGCGCGGGGTGTGTCCTGGCCGGTCGTTGACGGACGGTCAGTCCGCTTGCGGTGGTCGCGGCAGCCGCCGGGGCCGCGGGGTTCCGGGGGGCCGGCACGGCCGCGGGGCTGCTGGTGGCGACGGCCGCGGGGGTGGTGGCGGCGACGGCCGCGGGGGTGGTGGCGGGCGGGCCGGCGGTGGAGAACACCAGGAGGTTCTTCGGCAGCACCAGCACGGCCCGGGTGCCCTGGTAGATGTTCGGCGCGCTCAGCTCGACCCGGAAGCCGTAGCTCTCGGCGAGCAGCGAGGCGACCCGCAGGCCCGTCTGCGGATGGGCGCCGAGCTGGGTGATGTCGTCGCGGTCCTTGCCGGACATGATGTCGCTGGCCCACATCAGCCGCTCGTCGTCCATCCGCAGTCCGGCGTCGTCCACGGTCAGGAAGCAGGCGTGGTGGCCCTCCTCCACCGAGACGTGCACCCGCGCGGTCGGCGGGGAGTAGCGCAGGGCGTTGTCCAGCAGCACCGCGAGGGTGTGGACGACCGCCTCGACCGCGCGGCTCTGCACCGCGACGGTGTCCAACTCGTGGTGCTCCACCCGCTGGTAGCCCTCGATGCGGCCCATCGACGCGCGGATCACATCGCTGAGGGAGGTCTGCGGCCAGCGCCTGGAGAGTTTGTCGCCGGCCAGTACCGCGTAGCCCTGTGCGGTGAGCAGCATCTGCTGCGCGGTGTGGTCGATGTGCACCAGCGTGGCGTACGCCTCGTCGTCCTGGTGGGAGCGCACCCCCTGGCTGATCTCCCGGCTCAGCCGGGACGCCCGTGCCACCACGTTGGACGCGAAGCTGCGCACGGCCGCACGCGTCGCCTCCCGCGACTCCCGGCGGGCCTTGGCTATCTCGTGGTCCGCCGCGGACCGGATCTCGGCGACCCGGTGGTCGGCCGCGGCCTGCGCGTCCTCCCGCACCCGCACCACGGCGGCGGCCGCCTGTCCGGCGACGTCACGGAGCCGGCCGGCCAGGGGCGTGTGCATCAGCGGCGGGGGCAGCGGGAGGTCTGCCCCGCGATGCCCGCCGGGGCCGGCGGCGGCGATCGCGGGCAGCACCTCGGAGGCCAGCTGGCCCATGGCGTGCTCCGCGGCGCGCAGTTGCCGGGTGAGCTGTTCCGCATGGCCCTGGAGCTGGTCGGCCCTGCCTCGCTCGCGTCGGTAGGAGCGGTGGAAGTGTCCAGCGGTCCCTGCGGCCGCCACCGCGACCACGGCACCGACGGCCAGTATCAGATCGGTCATCAAGTCCTCTGCAGAGTGTCCGAGCCGCGAACCGGTCAGTGGATGGGGAGCCGACGGCGGTGGCGGTCCCCGCCAGGCGGGACGGCACTGCCGTCGGCGCAGCGGACCTCGTCGGCCGCCGCTCGCCCGGAGGACATCCATCTGGATGCGGACATGACAGGCCAAAAGCCGGGAATGCACGCGCCGGCGATCCCGCGCACCGCCGGCCCTGTCACGAGGGACGGGCACGGTGGACGGGAAGTGCGGGATACGGCGGGACGGCGGACACGCCCTCACAGGAGGCATCCCGGGTAAGGCGGCGGGTGCGGCGGGCAGGGTGTCCTCCGGGTACGCGGTCATGTCGCCCTGCGCCACGTCCGCGACGCCCGCCGGCCGGCTTCGATCCGGTCCGAGCCTATCGGCAGACCAGTACGGTGTTCGACGGTCCCCTGCCACAACTCTGTGAAGGATCGGCGGCGGCCCGGCATGTCGTCGCACGTCCCTCCCCCTCGAACGGCGCCCCCGTTCCCCTCGCCTGCGTCCAGATGCGAACGTGCCGCAGTGTAACGAGGTCGGGACAGTGCGTGGGAGGGCCGTCCACGAGAGGGGCGCCTGGCGCCCCGTTCCGGGGTCCGGCCAGGTCACATCGTTTCTGCACCTGTGGCGCCTGGTGGGGCGGGTGGGACTCGAACCCACGGCCGACGGATTATGAGTCCGCTGCTCTAACCGGCTGAGCTACCGCCCCATAGCGGCGTGTCGCGTACAAGTGTGCGCGCCGTCTGCCGCAGCATAGCCGCTCATACGATCTCCTGCTTCGGATGGTCGGCTTCTGCGCTGCTCATGACCCTGAGGACATCGGCGCAGGCGCGGCGGTTCCCGTGGACATGAAAAAGGACCCCCAAGGGGTCCTCGTTCACGCGCTCCCCCGACTGGACTCGAACCAGTAACCTGCCGGTTAACAGCCGGCTGCTCTGCCAATTGAGCTACGGAGGACCGAAGCTCCCCCGACTGGACTCGAACCAGTAACCTGCCGGTTAACAGCCGGCTGCTCTGCCAATTGAGCTACGGAGGATCGCCTCGATTGCATCGAACGTACCTCCCTGGGTATTCGCCAGGGGGCGGGCGCTCGCTGCGACACATACATTAGCGCAAGCAGGGGGGTGCTCCGCCAATCGGTTCCCCCGGCGCCCCACGTCGCACCAGTAGACCCAGGCAAGGGAAGGGTGGCAGCCATGCGCTACCGGCTCACGTTCGTCGCCGGACTGGCCCTCGGTTACGTACTCGGCACGAGGGCCGGACGCGAGCGCTACGAGCAGCTGAAGAAGTCCGCTCAGCGGATCGCGCAGAACCCCGCGGTCCGCAACACGGCCGAGTCCGCCGCCCAGCAGGGCCGCCGGTACGCCGGCAAGGCCTTCCACACGGTCAGCCACAAGGTCGGCGACCGGGTCCCCGAAACGGTGGCCCAGCGGGTGCGTTCCCTGCGGGAGCGGAGCCTGGACGGCACCCCCGAGGACGACTGGGGCACGAGCAACACGTAGGGGAACTTCCCTCGGCCGGACGAGCTGTCCGGCCGAGGGACACGGGCACTGTCCCGCCCTCGGCCACCGCATCCTCAGGAATGCTGCAAAATTCTCCGTATGGGGATAGTCGCCGGCTTGGACAGCTCGCCTGATTTCACTCGCATCGTGGTCTGCGACGCGGACACCGGTGCCGTACTGCGGCAGGGATACGCCCCGCATCCGGTGGAGGGTCGCCCGAGCGACGTGGATCCGCAGGCCTGGCTGCTCTCCCTGGGCGAGGCCGCCGGCGGCGGCCTGCTCGAAGGCGTGCAGGCCATCGGTGTGTCGGCGCAGCAGAACGCCGTGGTCCCGCTGGACGCCCAGGGCAACACCGTGCGCCCGGCGCTGGTCGGCGGCGACAAGCGGGCCCAGATCGCGGCGGCGGATCTCGTCGACGCGCTCGGCGGCCGGGAGGCCTGGGCACAGGCGGTCGGCTGTGTCCCGCAGGCCGCCCAGCCGGTCACCAAGCTGCGCTGGCTCGCGAAGAACGAACCCGAGAACGCCCGCCGGACGGCCGTACTCCTCCAGGCGCACGACTGGCTGGTCTGGCAGCTGCTCGGACGTCCCGTGCGCAGGACCACGGATCGCGGCGGGGCGTCCGGTACCGGGTACTGGTCGGCCGCCACCGGCGGCTACCGGCCCGACCTGGTCGAGCTGGCGCTCGGCCATCAGGCGATGCTGCCGGAGGTGATCGGCCCGTCGGACGCGGCCGGTACGACCCCGGAGGGGCTGCTGATCTCCGCCGGCACCGGCGAGACCATGGCCGCCGCGTTCGGGCTCGGCATCGGGCTGGGCGACGCGGTGGTCTCCCTCGGCGCCTCGGGCTCGGTGATGGCCGTGCACCCGGAGGCGCTCGCCGACCAGTCCGGGATGATCACCTCGCTCGCCGACGCCACCGGCATGCATCTGCCGGTCGTCACCACGCTGAACGCCGTACGCACCCTGCGCGGCACCGCCGAACTCCTCGGGCTGCCGGACCTGGAGAGCCTGTCCGAGCTGGCGATGAAGTCCACGCCGGGCGCGCACGGACTGGTCCTGCTGCCCTATCTGGAGGGTGAGCGGACGCCGAACCTGCCGCACACCGCCGGGACGATCGCCGGGCTGCGGCGCGAGTCCATGAAGCCGGAGCATCTGGCGCGGGCCGCGTTCGAGGGCATGCTGTGCGGGCTCGCCGACGCGCTGGACGTGCTGCGCGGGCGGGGCGTGGAGGTGCGGCGGGTCTTCCTGCTCGGCCCGGCCGCCGAACTGCCCGGCGTGCAGGCCTCGGCGCCCTCGCTGTTCGGCGCGCAGGTCGTCGTGCCGCAGCCCGCGGACTACGCGGCGATCGGCGCGGCCCGGCAGGCGGCCTGGGCGCTCGGTGTGTCCCAGGGCACACTCGACCCGCGCACCCCGCCGGCCTGGCAGGGTGCGGCGGCGCAGGTGCTGGAGCCGGGCGACGAGCTGGCCGTGGGGCAGGCGGTGCGGCAGCAGTTCACGGCCGTACGGGAACAGACCCATCCGGGGGCGTTTGGCCTGTGACGTCCCCCGACGCCCGACAACACCCCGGACCCGTAGGGCGGTAAGAGCTTCGCCAACGGGTTAATGAGTTGAGGTAACGCGGGTGGAGTGTTCGACGATAGGGGCCACGGGCACACCGACCAGCCCCGTCGCCGACTCCGAGAGACCTAGCGTGCTCATACGACTTCTGCGTTCCTGTCTCAGGCCCTACAAGAAACCCATCGCCCTGCTGGTGCTGCTGCAGTTCCTGCAGACCTGCGCCACCCTCTATCTGCCCACCCTGAACGCGCACATCATCGACAACGGTGTCGTGAAGGGGGACACGGATTACATCCTGTCCTTCGGCGCCCTGATGATCGGCATCTCGCTGGCTCAGGTCGTGTGCAACATCGGTGCCGTGTACTTCGGTGCGCGGACCGCCTCCGCACTCGGCCGGGACGTGCGCGCCGCCGTCTTCGACCGGGTCCAGTCCTTCTCCTCGCGTGAGGTGGGCCATTTCGGGGCGCCCTCGCTCATCACGCGTACGACGAACGACGTACAGCAGGTCCAGATGCTGGCCCTGATGACGTTCACGCTGATGGTGTCGGCTCCCATCATGTGCGTCGGCGGCATCGTGCTGGCCCTCGGCCTGGACGTACCGCTGTCCGGGGTGCTCGTCGCCGTCGTGCCGGTGCTGGCGATCTGCGTGACGCTCATCGTGCGCCGGCTGCGGCCGCTGTTCCGGTCGATGCAGGTCCGCCTGGACACCGTGAACCGGGTGCTGCGGGAGCAGATCACCGGCAACCGGGTGATCCGCGCCTTCGTCCGCGACGAGTACGAGCAGGAACGGTTCGGGAGGGCCAACGGCGATCTCACCGAGATGCAGCTGGCCACCGGCCGGATGCTCGCGCTGATGTTCCCGATGGTCATGACCGTGGTGAACCTGTCGTCGATCGCGGTGGTGTGGTTCGGCGCGCACCGCATCAACAGCGGCGGGATGCAGATCGGCGACCTGACCGCGTTCCTCGCCTATCTGATGCAGATCGTCATGTCCGTGATGATGGCCACCTTCATGTTCATGATGGTGCCGCGCGCGGAGGTGTGCGCCGAGCGCATCCAGGAGGTCCTCGGGACCGATTCCAGCGTGGTTCCGCCGGCGGCGCCCGTCACCGAGCTGCGCGCGCACGGGCACCTGGAGATCCGGGGCGCGGGCTTCCGCTATCCGGGTGCCGAGGAGCCGGTGCTGAAGTCCATCGACCTGGTGGCCCGGCCGGGCGAGACGACCGCCGTGATCGGCTCCACCGGCAGCGGCAAGTCGACCCTGCTCGGGCTGGTCTCGCGGCTGTTCGACGCCACCGAGGGCGAGGTCCTCGTCGACGGCGTGGACGTGCAGCAGGTCGACCCGAAGCTGCTCGCGCGGACGGTCGGCCTGGTGCCGCAGAAGCCGTACCTGTTCGCGGGCACGGTCGCCACCAACCTGCGCTACGGCAATCCGGACGCCACCGACGAGGAGTTGTGGCACGCGCTGGAGGTGGCGCAGGCCAAGGACTTCGTGAGCGAGCTGGAGGCCGGTCTGGACGCGCCCATCGCCCAGGGCGGTACGAACGTCTCGGGCGGTCAGCGCCAGCGGCTCGCCATCGCCCGCACCCTCGTCCAGCGCCCGGAGATCTACCTCTTCGACGACTCCTTCTCCGCGCTCGACTACGCCACCGACGCGGCCCTGCGCACCGCGCTCTCCCACGAGACCGCCGAGGCGACCGTCGTCATCGTCGCCCAGCGGGTGGCGACCATCCGGGACGCCGACCGGATCATCGTGCTGGACGAGGGCCGGGTCGTCGGCTCCGGCCGGCACCGGGACCTGATGGCGGGCAACGAGACGTACCGGGAGATCGTGCTCTCCCAGCTGACGGAAGCGGAGGCTGCCTGATGGCCGGGCCCATGGGACGCATGATGGCCGGAGGCGGCCCCGACCAGCGCTCGATGGACTTCAAGGGGTCGGGCAAACGGCTCGTCTCCCAGTTCAGACCGGAACGCCTCACGATCTACGGCCTGCTGCTGTGCGTGGTCGTCAGCGTGGGCCTGAGCGTCGTCGGCCCGAAGATCCTGGGCCGGGCCACCGACCTGGTCTTCTCCGGCATCATCGGCCGGCAGATGCCGGCCGGGGCGACCAGACAGCAGGTCCTCGACCAGATGCGGGCCCATGGCCGGGGCCGGATCGCGGACATGCTGATGAGCACCGACTTCACCCCCGGCAAGGGCATCGACTTCGATGCCGTCGGGAACACCCTGCTGCTCGCGCTCGGCACGTTCCTGATCGCCGGCCTGCTGATGGCGGTGGCGACCAGGCTGGTCAACCGCGCCGTGAACCGCACGATGTACCGCATGCGCGAGTCCGTGCAGACGAAGCTGTCGCGGCTGCCGCTGTCGTACTTCGACAAGCGCCAGCGCGGCGAGGTGCTCTCCCGCGCCACCAACGACATCGACAACATCGGGCAGACGCTCCAGCAGTCGATGGGCCAGCTGATCAACTCGCTGCTGACCATCATCGGCGTGCTCGCGATGATGTTCTACGTCTCCTGGATCCTCGCGCTCGTCGCGCTGGTCACCGTGCCGCTGTCGTTCCTCGTGGCCACCCGGGTCGGCAAGCGGTCGCAGCCGCACTTCGTGCAGCAGTGGCGCTCCACCGGCAAGCTGAACGCGCACATCGAGGAGATGTACACCGGGCACACCCTGGTGAAGGTGTTCGGCCGGCAGGAGGAGTCGGCGAAGCAGTTCGCCGAGCAGAACGAGGCGCTGTACGAGGCCGCGTTCAAGGCGCAGTTCAACAGCGGTGTGATGCAGCCTCTGATGATGTTCGTGTCCAACCTGAACTACGTCCTGGTGGCGGTCGTCGGCGGTCTGCGGGTCGCGTCCGGCACCCTCTCCATCGGTGACGTCCAGGCCTTCATCCAGTACTCGCGGCAGTTCTCGATGCCGCTGACGCAGGTCGCCTCGATGGCGAACCTGGTGCAGTCCGGTGTCGCCTCGGCCGAGCGGATCTTCGAACTCCTGGACGCGGAGGAGCAGGAGGCGGATCCGGTGCCGGGCGAGCGGCCGGAGGAACTGCGCGGACGGGTCCGGCTGGAGCACGTGTCCTTCCGGTACGACCCCGAGAAGCCGCTGATCGAGGACCTCTCGATGACGGCCGAGCCCGGTCACACCGTGGCGATCGTCGGCCCCACGGGTGCCGGCAAGACGACCCTGGTCAACCTGCTGATGCGGTTCTACGACGTGTCGGGCGGCCGGATCACCCTGGACGGCGTGGACATCCGGCGCATGTCCCGCGACGAGCTCCGCTCCGGCATCGGGATGGTGCTGCAGGACACCTGGCTGTTCGGCGGCACCATCGCCGAGAACATCGCCTACGGCGCGTCCCGCAAGGTCACCCGCGGCGAGATCGAGGAGGCCGCGCGGGCCGCGCACGCCGACCGGTTCATCCGGACGCTGCCCGACGGGTACGACACCGTGATCGACGACGAGGGGACGGGGGTCAGCGCGGGTGAGAAGCAGCTCATCACCATCGCGCGGGCGTTCCTGTCCGACCCGACGATCCTCGTGCTGGACGAGGCGACGAGCTCGGTCGACACCCGCACGGAGGTGCTGATCCAGAAGGCGATGGCGAAGCTGGCGGCGGGGCGGACGTCGTTCGTGATCGCGCACCGGCTGTCCACGATCCGGGACGCGGACACGATCCTGGTGATGGAGAACGGGTCCATCGTCGAACAGGGCGCGCACGCCGAGCTGTTGGCGGCCGACGGTGCGTATGCCCGGCTGTACAAGGCGCAGTTCGCACAGGCCGTGGCCGAGGTGGACTAGTCAGCGCGGGGGCCGCCGGCGGGCGGCCCCCGCTCAGTCCAGGTAACCCCTCAGCTGATCCGCGAAGGCGTGGTCCCGGAGCTTGTTCAGGGTCTTGGACTCGATCTGCCGTATCCGCTCCCGCGTCACGCCGAACAGCCGGCCTATCTCCTCCAGCGTCCGCGGGCGGCCGTCGATGAGGCCGTAGCGGAGCTGGACGACCTTGCGCTCGCGCTCGCCCAGCGTGGACAGCACCGCTTCCAGATGCTCCCTCAGCAGCAGGAACGCGGCCGACTCGACAGGGCTCGCCGCATCCCCGTCCTCGATCAGGTCGCCGAGGGCCACGTCCTCCTCCTCGCCGACCGGGGCGTGCAGGGAGACCGGTTCCTGGGCGAGGCGCAGTACCTCGGAGACCCGCTCGGGCGGCAGGCCGAGGTGGGCGGCGACCTCTTCGGGTGTCGGCTCGTAGCCCCGCTCCTGGAGCATGCGGCGCTGCACGCGGACGACCCGGTTGATCAGCTCGACCACGTGGACCGGGACGCGTATGGTGCGCGCCTGGTCGGCCAGGGCCCGTGACATGGCCTGGCGGATCCACCAGGTGGCGTACGTCGAGAACTTGTAGCCCCGGGCGTAGTCGAACTTCTCGACGGCCCGGATCAGTCCGAGGTTGCCCTCCTGGACCAGGTCGAGCATGGTCAGGCCGCGGCCGACGTACCGCTTGGCGACGGAGACGACGAGCCGCAGGTTGGCCTCGATGAGCCGCCGCTTGGCCATCCGCCCCATGACGACGAGCCGGTCCAGGTCGAGTGCCAACTGGCCTTCCAGATCGGGGGTGTTGCCCAGCTTCTCCTCGGCGAACAGGCCGGCCTCCACCCGGCGGGCGAGTTCGACCTCCTCGGCGGCGGTGAGCAGCGGGATACGGCCGATCTCGCGCAGGTACTGGCGGAACAGGTCGGCCGAGGGGCCGCCGGTCTCGGCCCTGGCGGGGACCCGGATCCCTACGGGTTCGCCGGCCTCCTCGGGTTCGTCCCTGAGCGCTTCCGCCGGCGGTTCCGTCGGTTCGGTGGATATCGCCTCCGGGTGCGCGGCGGCGCGGCTCTGCGGGGGCACGGCCATGAGAACGTCCGTCTCCGCGTCCGGCTCGTCCGCGGTGGTGCTGGTGGCGCTGTCGGTCTGAGTGAGGGTCTGGGTCTGCACGGGGGCGACCTCCAGGATGATCGCTGCTGAAGGTGTGCGGCAGCGGTACTTCGGGAGTGGAGAGTCGACGGCCTGCGCTCCGAGGACTCGGGCACCGCCCCCAGTGTGGGGGAAGACGCATCCCCGCCACGAGGGGCTTGCGGTGACTTTTTGCGTCCGTTCCGTCACCCGGCGGTTACTCGGTCAGCCGGACTATGCGACTGGCAAAGGCGCCTCTACAGCGCCTGTGCCCCGCGCTCCCGCAGCGCCTGGTCGTACTGCTGGAGGATCCACAGCTCGTTCTGTACGGCGGCCAGCTGGGCGGGGTCGCCGCCGGCGGCCAGGCGGGTCAGCTGGGACTGGATGTCGCGGATGCGGCGCTCGACGGCGCGGCGCCGGATCTGCACCAGGACCGTGCCGGCGTAGGTCTCGTCCACCGTGCGGCGCAGGATCGGCTCGACGGCCAGCTCGGTGACCATGGCGCGGACCGTGTCGTCGGGCGCGGCCTCACGGACGCGGACCAGGTACTCCTGCGGGTCCGGGACGCCGTACTCGGCGCCGCCCGACTCGGCGACCGCCTGGCGCACGGCCGCGTACGGAGGGGCCGTGAACTCGTCCAGGCCGTAGGCGTCGAAGGCCGGGGAGACCAGTTCGGGGCGCTGCAGGGCGAGTTTGAGCAGTTCGCGTTCGGCGGCGTAGACGGGGTTGCGCAGGGTCAGCGCCGGGCCGGAGGCGGCGGTCTGGGGGGCGGCGGCCGCCCACTGCTGTTCGGGTCCGCGTGAGCGGTCCTGCTGCGGGCCCCTGCCGCCGCGGTCCCTCGCCCAGCGGGCCAGCTGGGCGACACGCCGGACCACGAACTGGGTGTCGAGGATGCCGAGCATGCCGGCCAGTTCCACGGCCACCTCGTGCTGGGCGCCGCTGTTCTTGATCCGGGCGACGATCGGGGCGGCCTCGTCCAGCGCCGCCGCGCGGCCCGCCGGGGTGTCCAGGTCGTACCGGTTCACGATCTGGCGGAGCGCGAACTCGAAGAGCGGGGTGCGCGGTTCCGCCAGGTCGGCCACGGCGTCGTCGCCCTTGGCCAGGCGCAGCTCGCAGGGGTCCATGCCGTCGGGCGCGATCGCGATGTACGTCTCGGCGGCGAACTTCTGGTCGTCCTCGAAGGCACGCAGGGCGGCCTTCTGACCGGCCGCGTCGCCGTCGAAGGTGAAGATCACGCGGGCCGAGCCGTTGTCCATCAGCAGCCGGCGCAGGATCTTGATGTGCTCGCCGCCGAAGGCCGTACCGCAGGTCGCGATCGCGGTCGTCACACCGGCCAGATGGCAGGCCATGACGTCCGTGTAGCCCTCCACCACGACCGCCCGGCTGGACTTCGCGATCTCCTTCTTCGCCAGGTCGATGCCGTACAGCACCTGGCTCTTCTTGTAGATCGCCGTGTCGGGGGTGTTCAGGTACTTGGGGCCGTTGTCCGCCTCGTACAGCTTGCGGGCGCCGAAGCCGACGACCTCGCCGCCGATGTCGCGGATGGGCCACATCAGGCGGCCCCGGAACCGGTCGATGGGTCCGCGGCGGCCCTCCTGGGAGAGCCCGGAGAGGATCAGCTCCTTGTCCGTGAAGCCCTTGCCGCGCAGGTAGCGGGTGAGGTGGTCCCAGCCCTGGGGGCTGTAGCCGACGCCGAAGTGGACGGCGGCGGCCTGGTCGAAGCCGCGCTCGGCGAGGAAGATCCGGCCGGTCTCGGCCTCGGGGCCGGTGGCGAGCTGCTCGGCGTACCACTGCGCGGCGATCTTGTGTGCCTCGACCAGGCGGATGCGTTCGCCGCGCTGGTGGGCCGGGTTGTACCCGCCCTCCTCGTAGCGCAGCGTGATGCCGGCCTGGGCGGCGAGCCGCTCGACCGCCTCCGAGAAGGAGAGGTGGTCCACCTTCATCACGAAGGTGATGGTGTCGCCGCCCTCCTGGCAGCCGAAGCAGTGGAAGAGTCCCTTGCTGGGGCTGACCTGGAAGGACGGCGACTTCTCGTCGTGGAACGGGCACAGGCCCTTGAGGTTGCCGCCGCCCGCGCTGCGCAGCTGGAGGTACTCGGAGACCACGGCGTCGATCGGGACCGCGTCCCGTACCGCCTTCACGTCCTCGTCGTTGATCCGTCCTGCCACGCGTGAATTCTACGGGGGCGCAGTGACACCCGTGGGGCACGCGCGGCGCCCCGGAAGGAGCGCGGGCGCACGACGGCAGGCCCTGGCAGCCGCCTAGGCGAGCGAGTCCAACGGGACATGCGGGTCGGCCAAGGCCTCGGGATCCACCGGCACCGCGGCGCGGATGAGCCTCTGGATCTGCTCTGTGACATCCCACACGTTCACGTTCATCCCGGCCAGCACGCGTCCCTCCTTCACCCAGAACGCGATGAACTCCCGCTTTCCGGCGTCGCCCCGGATCACCACCTCGTCGTAGGAGCCGGGCGGGGCCCAGCCGCTGTACTCCATGCCGAGGTCGTACTGGTCGGTGAAGAAGTAGGGCACCCGGTCGTAGCCGACGTCCTGGCCGAGCATGGCCCGGGCCGCGGCCGGGCCGCCGTTCAGCGCGTTCGCCCAGTGCTCGACCCGCAGCCGGGTGCCGAACAGGCCGAGCGGGAAGGACGCCACGTCACCGGCCGCGTAGATGTCCGGGTCGGAGGTGCGCAGCCGTTCGTCCACCGCGACGCCGCCGCCTCGCGCCCGGTCGGCCAGCTCCAGTCCCGCCGCCTCCGCGAGAGCGACCCGCGGTGCCGCGCCGATCGCGGCGAGGACGTCGTGGGCGGGGTGCTCCTCGCCGTCGTCGGTGCGGGCGGCGAGGACCATGCCGTCCTGGCCGACGATCTCGGTGAGCCGCCGCCCGAAGTGGAAGCGGACGCCGTGCTCGCGGTGCAGCTCGGCGAAGACGTTGCCCAGCTCGGGGCCGAGCACCCCGTGCAGCGGGGTGGGTGACGGCTCGATCACCGTGACCTCCGCGCCGTACTCGCGGGCCGCCGCCGCGATCTCCAGGCCGATCCAGCCGGCGCCCGCGATCACGAGGTGACCGTTGTCCCGGCCGAGGTGCTGGAGGACGCCCTTGAGCCGCTCGGCGTGCGCGAGCCGGCGCAGGTGGTGCACGCCGGCCAGGTCGGTGCCCGGGATGTCCAGGCGGCGGGGCTCGGCACCGGTGGCGAGCAGCAGCTTGTCGTAGCGCACGAGGGTGCCGTCGTCGCCGAAGCGGACCGTCTTCGCCGTACGGTCGATGCGGTCGACGGTCTGGCCGAGGTGCAGCTCGATGTCGTTCTGCGCGTACCAGGCGGGCTCGTGCACGAAGACGCTGTCGCGCTCCTCCTTGCCGAGGAGGTAGCCCTTGGACAGGGGCGGGCGCTCGTAGGGGTGGTCGCGCTCGTCGCTGATCAGTATCACCCGGCCGGTGAAGCCCTCCGCCCGGAGCGTCTCGGCCGCCTTGGCGCCGGCGAGACCGCCTCCGACGATGACGAATGTCTGATCCGCGTCGACCACTTGATGCCTCCTCGTAAGGGTGCCGCCACATGCGAGCCTCCCGCACGCAGCCTGCCGCGGGAAGAGGGGGTGACCCGATCAGGCCACTGCCGGTCACGTTCCTCTCACATATGCCCCGTCAGTCTCGCGTGCAGCGAGCGCGCCGAGACGTCGGTGAGGGAGGCGATCTGGTCGACGATCACCCGCTTGCGCGCGTGGTCGTCGCCTGCCCCGTCGAACAGGGCCCGAAACTGCGGGTCGAGGCCGTCGGGCGCGCGGGCGGTGAGCGCCTCCGCCAGCTCGGCGACGATCACCCGCTGGTCCGCGCGCAGCCGCTCCTGCTCGGCGCGCTGCATCACATACCGGTCCGCGACCGCCTTGAGCACCGCGCACTCCATGCGGGCCGCGCGGGGTACGACGAGTTCGGCGCCGTACCGGGTGAGCCGGCCGGTGCCGTACGCGGCGCGCGTGGCACCCTCGGCGGCCAGGCAGAACCGGCCGATGAGCTGGCTGGTCGCGTCCTTCAGACGGGCCTGCGCGACCGCTGTGCCGTCGTAGCCGTGCGGCCACCACTCCTCGTCCTGGAGCCGGTCGAGCGCGGCGTCGAGTTCGGCGGGGTCGGTGCCGGCGGGGACGTACCGGCCGACGGCGACCTCGAACACCGCCTGCCGCTCGGGCTCCGCGTGCAGGCAGTTGGGGTCGATGTGGCCGGCGTGCAGGCCGTCCTCGATGTCGTGCACCGAGTACGCCACGTCGTCGGACCAGTCCATGACCTGCGCCTCGAAACAGGTGCGGGTGCCGGGGGCGTGCTCCCTGACCCAGTCGAACACCGGGCGGTCGTCCTCGTAGACGCCGAACTTCCGTGACGCGGGGTCGGTGGGGTGGGCGCCGCGGGGCCAGGGGTACTTGGTGGCGGCGTCGAGGGCGGCGCGGGTGAGGTTGAGGCCGACGGAACGCTTTTCGGTGAACCGTTTGGGTTCGATGCGGGTGAGGAGCCTCAGGGACTGGGCGTTGCCCTCGAAGCCGCCGCAGTCGTCCGCGAAGGCGTTCAGGGCCTGTTCGCCGTTGTGGCCGAAGGGAGGGTGGCCGAGGTCGTGGGCGAGACAGGCGGCTTCCACCAGGTCGGGGTCACAGCCGAGGGCCGCGCCGAGTTCGCGGCCGACCTGGGCGCACTCCAGGGAGTGGGTCAGGCGGGTGCGGGGGCTGGCGTCCCACACCTGGCTGCGGGTGCCCGGCGTGACCACCTGGGTCTTGCCGGCGAGGCGTCGCAGGGCCGCGGAGTGCAGGATGCGGGCGCGGTCGCGCTGGAAGGCGGTGCGGCCGGGGCGTTTGTCGGGCTCGGGGGCCCAACGCTCCGCCGAGGTGGGGTCGTAGGGGCCGTCGTCGAGTGTGGTGCCTTCCATTCTTCGACAGTATGCCCACTCGTCTGCCGAGGTCTGTTGTCGGGCGGGTGCGGGTGCGTCGTGGCTTGTCGCGCAGTTCCCCGCGCCCCTTACCCGGTACTTCGCCGCTGCTTCGTCAAGCCGAAGCCAGTTCCGCCTGCCTCGTCACCCTCGCCTCGTCGTACCGGTGCAGGACCAGGCGGGCCATCGCCGGGTGGGCGCCGAGCGGGGCCGCGGCGATCCACGGTGCCGCCTGCGCGCACTGCGCGGCGAAACGCCCCGGTGCCGTGAGGTACGACGCGATCGCCACCCGGTGCCGGCCGCGGGCCGCCAGTGCGCGGACGGCCGCCGGGACCGTCGGGGCCGCCGCCGAGGCGTAGGCGGGGACGACCGGCACTCCCAGCCGGTCCGCGAGGAGGCGGGCGGTGCGGCGGGTGTCCGTCGCCGAGTCGGGGTCGCGGGAGCCGGCGGCGGCGAGGACGACCGCGCTCGCGCGGCGGGCGGCCGGGTCCATGGCCGTGGGCCAGCCCGCCTCGACGAGACGGTCGTACAGGGTCTCCGTCAGGAGCGGGTGCGGCCCCAGCGGGGCGGCCACCCGGGTGCCCGCCCGCGCCGCGGCGGCCATCTCGGGGATGTCGTGTCTGACGTGGTAGCCACGCGAGAGGAGCAGCGGGACCAGGACGGCGGGGGCGTCGCCGAGGGCGGTGAGGGTGTCCGGGAGGAGGGGCGCGTTCAGCTCGATGTGGCCCAGGTGGACGGCCAGGCCGGGGCGCAGTTCGCGTACGCGGTCCCGCAGGGTCCGTACGGTGTCCAGCGCGCGCGGGTCGCGGCTGCCGTGGGCGACCAGGACGAGCGCGGGCGGGGCCGGGCGGCGGCGTACGGGCGGGGGGACGAGCCGGAGCTGCCCGGTGAGCCGGCTGCCGATGCTGTGCATGAGGTGCGCCGTGCTGTCGAGGTGGAGGTCGGACTCGGAGCGGGAAGGGTGCGACGCCGTCATGGAAGGATCCTGCCGGGGTCAGGTTGCGGGGCCGTTGCCGGGCCGTCACGAGCGTTTTCCGCCGCATCACGTCGTACGGATGCTCGATGTGAGGCGAACCGGATCGCGGTCGCCGGCGTCCTCCATGGTCGACGAGGCGATCCGTGGGGGCCGTATGAAGATCCGACGACCGCGGCTGCCGCGCACCCGTCAGGGGCAGCGGCGGCTGGTGCAGGCCGTGATGGCCGGGTGTGTGCTGGCGCTGCTGCCGGCGACGTGGCTGTACGTGTCCACGGCGGACCGGCTGCGCACGACGGCGGACGCCCCGCGTGCGGAGGTCGCCGTGGTGTTCGGGGCCGGGCTGTGGAACGGGGAGCCGTCGCCGTACCTCGCGCACCGGCTGGACGCGGCGGCGAAGCTGTACCGGGCGGGGCGGGTCGAGGTGCTCCTGGTCACCGGCGACAACAGCCGCAAGGACTACGACGAGCCCGACGCCATGCGCGCCTACCTCACCCGGCACGGGGTGCCGGACCGGCGGATCGTCAGCGACTACGCCGGGTTCGACACCTGGGACTCCTGTGTGCGGGCCAAGAAGATCTTCGGCGTGGACCGGGCCGTACTGGTCAGCCAGGGTTTCCACATCCGCCGGGCGGTGGCGCTGTGCCGGGCGGCGGGGGTCGACTCGTACGGGGTCGGGGTCGACGCGAAGCACGACGTGACCTGGTACTACGGCGGTACGCGCGAGGTGTTCGCGGCGGGCAAGGCGGTGCTGGACGCGGTGTTCCATCCGGATCCGACGTTCCTCGGCCCGCGGGAATACGGGGTCACGAAGGCGCTGGCGGGGGCGCGGGGCTGAGCATGGAGATCACGGACCTGACGCCCGCCGAGCGGCGCGTCCGGGACGCCTTCCCGCTCGGCGAGGGGGTCGACTTCCGGGAGGGCGAGGACGAGGACGCGGCCTCGGGTGCCGCGTGGGGTCCCGAGCGGACGCTGCGGACGGAGGTGCTGCGGGAGCTGCTGCTGGACGGCCCGGTGCGGGAGGGCCGGATCGCCGGTCTGAAGGTGTGGGGCGCGCGCATCACCGGTCGGCTGGACCTCCGGTACGGCACCGTCGCCCATCCGGTCCGGCTGCGCTCCTGCCACTTCGAGGAGGCGCCCGACCTGTACGGGGCACGGGTCGTCGCTCTGGTTCTGAGCGACTCGGTGCTGCCGGGGCTGACGGCCGGGAACCTGCGCGCGGACGGGGTCGTGCGGATCACCTGCTGCCGGATCACGGGGCCGGTACGGCTCCAGGGGGCGCGGCTGTCCGGGGCCTTCTTCGCCAACGGGGCGCGGCTCGGCACACCCGGCGAGGTCCCCGAGGAGGCCGTGCTCCAGCTCAACCACGCCGAGGTGGCCACGGACGTGTGGGCCCCGGAGCTGGTCGCACACGGAAAGGTGCACATGAACGGGGCGGTCGTGCGCAATCAGGTGAACCTCAACGACGCGGAGCTGAACGCCCCCGGTGCCACCGCGCTGCACGCCGAGGTCCTCACGGTCGGCACCGATCTGCACGCCATGCGGCTGCGCGTCCGCGGCCGGGTCAATCTGGGCGGTGCGCGGATCCCCCGTCAGCTCAACCTCGCCCACGCCCGGCTGTCCCACCCGGGCGGCCAGGCCCTGCGCGCCAGCAGCAGTGTCGTCGGCGAGCTGTGGCTGCGGGAGGCCGAGCCGATCGAGGGGGCCGTCAATCTGCGCCGGGCCCAGCTCGACCTGCTGCACGTGCCGCCCGAGGTGTGGCCCCGGCAGGTGCAGACCGACGGACTCGGCTACCGCGTCCTGACCCCGCACCTGCCGGCCGCGCAGCGCCTTCCGCTGCTCGAACGCGAGCCCGACGGTTACCTTCCGCACCCCTACGAGCAGCTGGCCGCGGCGTACCGCACGGTGGGCGACGACGGCGCCGCCCGCACCGTCCAGCTGGCCAAGCTCCGTCGGCACCGGCGCACCCTGCCGCCGTACGCCCGGCTGTGGGGCTTTCTCCAGGACGCGGCCGTCGGCTACGGTTTCCGCCCGATGCGGGCCGCGGGCTGGCTGCTGCTCCTGCTGTGCACGGGCACACTCGCCTTCGCCCTGCACCATCCGCCCGCGCTCAAGCCCTCCGAGGCGCCCGCGTTCAACCCGCTCTTCTACACCCTGGACCTGCTGCTGCCGATCATCGACTTCGGCCAGGAGGGGGCGTTCGCGCCGCGCGGCTGGTACCAGTGGCTGGCGTATCTGCTGGTCGCCGCGGGCTGGGTGCTGGCGACGACGATCGCGGCGGGCGTCACCCGCTCCCTGAACCGGCAGTAGGCACCGGGCCGCGGGACCTCACGCCGTCCCCGGCCCGGCTGGGAGGCCGCCGTGGCGGGCGCGTAACCCGAAGCGGTCGGGGCCGTAACACGGTCGGCGCAGGCTGGGCGGCATGGAGACGATCGCCTCGACGCCCACCCACTGCCCGTACTGCGCCCTGCAGTGCGGGATGAACGTCACGCCCCTGCCGCAGGGGGGCGTCGAGGTGACCGAGCGGACGGACTTCCCGGTGAACCGGGGCGCGCTGTGCGGCAAGGGCCGTACGGCGGCCGAGGTGCTCTCGCCGGCGGTGCGGCTGACCTCGCCGCTGGTGCGGTCCGCCGGCCGGCTGGTCGAGGCGAGCTGGGCGGAGGCACTGGACCGGATCGCCGAGCGGCTCGCGGGGACGCGGGAGGGGTACGGGGCGGACGCGCTGGGCGTGTTCGGCGGCGGCGGGCTCACGAACGAGAAGGCGTACGCGCTGGGCAAGTTCGCCCGGGTGGTCCTCGGCACCTCGCAGATCGACTACAACGGCCGGTTCTGCATGTCGTCGGCCGCGGCGGCCGGCACGAAGGCGTTCGGCCTCGACCGGGGCCTGCCCTTCCCGCTGGAGGACATCCCGAAGACCGGGTGCGTGATCCTCGTCGGCTCCAATCTCGCCGAGACCATGCCGCCGTCCCTGCGGTTCTTCACGGAACTGCGGCAGAACGGGGGCACGTTGATCGTCGTCGACCCGCGCCGCACGCGCACCGCCGAGCAGGCCGACCTGCATCTCGCGCCCCGGCCCGGCACCGATCTGGCCCTGGCGCTGGGTCTGCTGCACCTGGTGGTGGCCGAGGGGCGGACGGACGAGGAGTACATCAGGCGGCGGACGACGGGCTGGGAGGAGGCGCGGGCGGCGGCGATGGCGCACTGGCCGGAGCAGGTGGAGCGGATCACGGGGGTGTCCGTTCCCCGGCTCCGCGAGGCCGTACGCCTGTTCTGCGAGCCGGAGGCGGCGATGGTGCTCACCGCGCGCGGGCCGGAACAGCAGTCCAAGGGCACGGACACGGTGGGCGCGTGGATCAACCTGTGCCTGGCGACCGGCCGGGCGGGCCGCCCGCTGTCCGGGTACGGCTGTCTGACCGGGCAGGGCAACGGGCAGGGCGGCCGCGAACACGGCCAGAAGGCCGACCAGCTGCCCGGCTACCGCAAGCTGGACGACCCGGCGGCGCGGGCGCATGTGGCGGGCGTGTGGGGGGTGGCCCCCGAGGCGCTCCCCGGCCCGGGGCGCAGCGCGTACGAACTCCTCGACGCCCTCGGCACGGACATCCGGGCGCTGCTGCTGATGGGCTCCAACCCGGTGGTGTCGGCGCCGCGCGCGGCCCATGTCGAGGGGCGGCTGCGCTCGCTGGACTTCCTGGCGGTGGCCGACGTCGTCCTGTCCGAGACGGCGGAGCTGGCGGACGTCGTCCTGCCGGTCACCCAGTGGGCGGAGGAGACGGGCACGACGACCAGCCTGGAGGGCAGGGTCCTGCTGCGCCGCCGTGCGGTCGCCCCGCCGCCCGGGGTGCGCAGCGACCTGTACGTCCTGCACGAGCTGGCGGCCCGGCTGGGGGTGGAGAAGGGCTTCCCGACGGACCCCGAGGAGGTCTTCGAGGAGCTGCGCCGGGCGAGCGCGGGCGGCCCCGCCGACTACTCGGGCATCAGCTACCGCCGCCTGGCGGAGGAGAACGGCGTGTTCTGGCCGTGCCCGGCCCAGAACACCGACACCGACACCGGCCCGGCCGCGCATGGCGACAGCAGCATCCCCACGGCTCCCGCCGGACGGCCGACGGCCCCACCCGCACTCACCGGCGCCGAAGCAGCAGCCGACGACCCGGCCCCCGACACCGGCCCGGCCGCGCGAGGCGACAGCGGAACACCCACGGATCCCCCCGGACGGCCGACGGACGGACCCGCACTCACCGGCACCACCGGCGGGCCCGCGACGGTCGACGACGGGGAGGACGCGGTGCTCGACGGTCTGCCCGACGACCCGGCCCGGGACGTCGGCGGCGCGGTGTCGCCCGGAGCCGCCGCGCCCGTGGTGCACCCTGGAACCCCCCGGCTCTTCCTCGACCGTTTCGCCACCGCGGACGGCCGGGCCCGGTTCGTCGCCGTGACGCACCGGGCCACGGCGGAGGAGCCCGACGCCGAGTATCCGTTGCTGCTGACCACCGGCCGGGTGGTGTCCCAGTACCAGTCGGGGGCCCAGACGCGGCGGGTCGCCGAGCTGAACGCCGCCGCGCCCGGGCCCTTCGTGGAGCTGCACCCCCGGCTCGCGGCCCGTATCGGCGCGGCCGAGGGCGACCCGGTCACGGTGGTCTCCCGGCGCGGCCGGGCGGTGGCCCCGGCCCGCATCACCGCGGCCATCCGCCCCGACACCGTGTTCATGCCGTTCCACTGGCCGGGCGAGGGCCGCGCCAACACGCTCACCAACCCGGCGCTCGACCCGACGTCCCGCATGCCGGAGTTCAAGTCGTGCGCCGTGCGGGTCGAGGTCGTAGGACCAGGGGAGTAGCGCGGATCGATCCGCAGGCCGCGGCGGCAGGCGGCCGGGGCACGTAGGTTCGAGGCATGTTCGACTTCGACCAGCACGACCTCGACGCCTATCTGGACCGCATCGGCTGGAAGGGCGGCCGACGGGCCGACCTGGAGACACTGCGGGGTGTGCATCTGGCGCACGCGCTGTCCCTGCCCTTCGAGAACCTGGACGCCGTGTCCGGGCGGGCTCCGTCGCTCGCCCCGGCCGAGGTGATGGCGAAGATGGTGCACGGCCGGCGCGGCGGCTACTGCTACGAGCACAACACGCTGCTCCGGCTGGCGCTGCAGGCGCTGGGGTTCGCGGTGACGCCGCTGGCGGGGCGGGTGGTGCTGGGCGCCGAGACGCCCGAGAGCCGGCCGCGCACCCATGCGATGCTGCGGGTCGCGGTGCCGGGCGAGCCGCGGCCGTATCTCGCGGACGTCGGCTTCGGCGCCGACGGTGCGCTGCTGGTGCCGGTGCCGCTGGTGACCGGCGAGGAGTTCGAGGGCGCGGGGCGCCGGCACCGGCTGGTGCCGCTGCCGCACCAAGGCCCCCTGGAGCTCCTGGAGTTGCAGGTGCAGGACCGCCGGACGCGGGCATGGGTGGGGCAGTACGCCTTCACGCTGGAGCCGTTCGCCCCGCCGGACTTCGAGGTGTTCAACTGGTACGTCGGCACCAGTCCGCGTTCCCCGTTCACCCGCCGCCCCTATCTGCAGCGGACGACCGCGGAGCGCCATCTCGCCCTGGACGGCGACCGGTTGACCGAGACCCGTTCCGACGGCACGGTGAGCGAGCGCAGGCTGGCGGACGAGGCGGAGGCGCGGCGCGTGGTCGAGGAGGAGTTCGGGATCGCCGTGCCCGAGGGGCTGACGCTGCTGGGCTGAGGCACCGGCTCAGCGGCGGGAGAGCCAGTCGCCGCCCTCGATCGGCTTGCCCTCGGCCCGCAGCCGGGCGGCGACACGCGGGGCGGCCAGATACACCCAGGCCCGCACCGGTGTGCCGTCGGCGGTGCGTATGACGTTCCGGGCGACGCGTTCGTAGAGGTTGCGCGGGTCGTCCGGGACGTATTCCTCCAGGCGGTCCAGGGCGGCGAGCAGCGCGGTGTACGCCTGTGTGCGGGCCGTGACCAGTTCACCCCGGACCTCGCCGTCCGGCCGCTCGACGGCGTAGGGGTAGCCGGGGCCGTCGTAGAGCGCCGCGCCGGGCAGCCGGGCCGGTTCCTCCGCCGTGGTGCGCCCGCGCAGGAACAGGTCGTGGTTGACCTCGCCGGGGCGGAGGGTGCCGTAGACGAAGAACGGCAGCGGCGTCCCGGACCGTTCGGGCTCCTCATTGATCACGGAAACGATTCTGTACCCCCTTCGGCTCCTCACACATCTCCATGAAGGGGCTATGGACATGACATGTCAGGGCCCCTTAAATCTCTGGGGACATCAGCGCCACCCCCACGCCCAGTTCGGCGCCTCCCCGAGGAGACAGATGAGCCGGATACGCCAGCACGTCCGAGGGTCCCGTCGTCTCACCACCACCGCCGGCGTCGCCGTCACCACCGCGACCCTGCTGACCGTCGCCCTCTCCCCCGCCGCCCACGCCGACACCAGACCGACCCGGTCCACCGCGATCCAGAACGCGGCGTCGGCACTCCTGGCCCATGCCGCGAGCCTGGGCCTGACCTCCGCCGAGAACACCAGCGTCCGCGATGTGATCGTGGACAAGGACGGCACCCAGCACGTCCGCTACGACCGCACGTACCACGGACTGCCCGTGCTGGGCGGTGACTTCGTGGTCCACCTGGCCCCGGACGGCGCCTACCGCAGCACCGACCGGGCCACCCGCGGCACCATATCCCTCAGCTCGGTCCTCCCGAAGGTCTCCGCCCCCAAGGCCGCCGACCTCGCCGTGAACGCCCTGCGCGCCGCCAACCTCGGCAACGTGCTCAAGGGGGTCAAGGCCAAGCCCGAGCTGATCGTCGACGCCCTGCACGGCGCCCCGAAGCTCGCCTGGCGCACCAACGCGGCCGGCCTGGACTCGCTCGGCAACCCGGTCGCCCGCACCGTGCTGACCGACGCCCGCACCGGGCACCAGATCGACGCCTGGGACAGCATCGAGACCGCCGCCGGCGACGGCAAGTCGCTCTACAGCGGGACGGTGCCGCTGCAGACGACCCAGTCGGGATCGTCGTACCAGCTCAAGGACCCGACCCGCGGCAACACCTTCACCGGTGACGCGGAGGGCAAGACCGACCTGTGCTTCTTCGGCATCTGCTTCAGCCGGGCACCCGCGACCCTCTTCACCGACGCCGACAACCACTGGGGCACCGGCGCCACCTCCGACCGCGCCTCGGCCGCCGTCGATGCCCAGTACGGCACCAACGAGACCTGGGACTACTACAAGAACGTCCAGGGCCGCAACGGCATCGGCGGTGACGGCAAGGGCTCGTACAACCGCGTCCACTACGGCAGCAACTACAACAACGCCTTCTGGGACGACAGTTGCTTCTGCATGACGTACGGCGACGGCGACGGGACCACGTTCGGGCCGCTGGTGGCGCTGGACGTGGCCGGGCACGAGATGACCCACGGCGTCACCTCCAAGACGGCCGCGCTGACCTACTCCGGCGAGTCCGGCGGCCTCAACGAGGCCACCTCGGACATCCTCGGCACGATGGTCGAGTGGTACGCGAACAACCCCTCCGACCCCGGTGACTACCTCATCGGCGAGAAGATCGTGAAGCCCGGCTTCGGCCAGCCCGCCCTGCGCTTCATGGACAAACCGTCCAAGGACGGCAACTCGGCGGACTACTGGAGCAGTTCGGTCGGCAACCTCGACGTCCACTACTCCTCCGGCGTCGCCAACCACTTCGCCTATCTGCTGGCGGAGGGCAGCGGCGCGAAGACGATCAACGGCGTCAGCTACAACTCCCCGACGTCCAACGGCTCCACGCTCACCGGCATCGGCCGGGACAAGGTCGGCAGGATCTGGTACCGGGCGCTGACGGTCTACATGACCTCCTCGACGAACTACGCAGGGGCCCGCACGGCGACCCTCAACGCCGCCAAGGACCTGTACGGCGCGGGCAGCGCGGAGTACAACGCGGTGGCGGCGGCCTGGAGCGCCGTCAACGTGAACTGAGTCCCCTGTGCCGCACCGGCCCCGGGAGTCCCCGACTCCCGGGGCCGTCACCCGTTCAACGGCGGGCGTCGCTCCATTCGTGTTTTCTTCATACCGGTCTCTCGTCTGCTCCCGCACACGGCTGTGACCTGCTCGAACCCGCTCCGGCTAGGCCGTGTGGGGGGCCGGGCCCGCCACCCGTTCACCGCATTCCTGACGAGCCCTCAGGAAGCGGAAGTCCCGGACTGCGACTTACCTCGGTAGGGCAGGGGCGAGCCCCCTGGACACGCCGTCAAGCCGAAGCCCCGGGGAGCACCATGCGCCGCACCGCCCGTCTGCTGACCGGTACCGCGCTCGTCGTGGCAGCCGCGGCACCCGCAGCCGCCGGCGGCACCGGCAGCCTGGAGGTGTATCCCTCCACCGTGGCGCCCGGCGCCCAGGTCAGTGTGAACACCGCCGCGTGCGGCGACAAGGGCTCGGCGACCGGCGACGCGGGCGCGGTCGGCGCCGGCACCTTCACCCTGGCCCCCAGTTCGCACGAGGGCGAGGCGATCGGCCAGTTCCAGGTGCCGCCCGGCGCGCAGCCGGGGACGTACGAGATCGTCGCCGCCTGCGCGGTGGGCGACCGGCAGGTGAAGGGCGACCTGGTGGTGGTGTTGAGCGCGGCGCACGAGCAGGTGCAGCCGCGAGGAAGCGTGAAGACGGGGGTCGGCGGCGCACTCGGCCCCGGCCCCGTGCAGACCACGGCGGGTGTGGCGGCGCTGGCCGTCGCCGCCGCGGGCGGTACCTGGCTCCTGCATCGCCGGGCGAGAGGCGACGGGATCTGACGGACACCCTCCGCTGTCCGTCGGCCGGTACCGCATGTCCCGCCCCCTCCGGGTCCGATGCCCCTCGCGGCCCGGAGGGGGAAGGGGTCTTCGGGGGTCCGCCCCCGGGAGAGGGGTCCGTATGCGCAGGAGCGCCAGGCGTGCCAGGCTCGGCGACACCGCGATAGCCGCGCTCACCGTGGTGGCCCTCGGCTCCGGGGTGTGGCTGCTCGGCGACGCCGGGACGGACACGCCACCGCAGCCGGCCGCCGCCGAGGGCCGCCCGGACCCGGGCGAGGAGCACCTCACGGCCCCCGCGCTCGCGCCCTCCCCGCCCACCCGCATCCGTATCCCCGCGATCCGGGTGAACGCCCCGCTGATGGGCCTGTCCCTCACCCCCTCCGGCAGCCTGGACGTGCCGCCCGCCCGGGAGAAGAACCTGGCCGGCTGGTACGAGTCCGGCACCATGCCCGGCGAGACGGGCACCGCGATCGTCGCCGGGCACGTCGACAACACCGAGGGCCCCGCCGTCTTCTACGACCTGGGCGCGCTGCGGCGGGGCGCCCGGATCGAGGTGGACCGCCGGGACGGCGGCGTGGCCGTGTTCACCGTGGACGCGGTGGAGGTGTACGCGGCCCGCGACTTCCCCGACGACAAGGTCTACGGCGCGGCTCACCGCCCCGAGCTCCGCGTCATCACCTGCGGCGGCGGCTACTCGAAGGCCACCGGCTACCAGGGCAACGTGGTGGTGTTCGCCCATCTGACGGGCAGCCGCTGAACGCTCCGCCCCACGGGTGAAAGGGGCGCGGGGCTGTGCCGCAGCCGCACGGCGGCGACCTCACACGCCCTTGCCGCGGCGGCTGAGGGCAGCGTTCCTCACGGGAAACAGACGTGATGCGGCCGGGTAACGTCCGGACCGCACGCTCAGGGGCATGACCTCGAATACGCGTGTGGTGGTGATCGGCGCCGGCCTCGCGGGCGTACGGCTCGCCCGGCGGCTCGGTGAGCTGGGCACGCCCGCGCTGCTCGTCGGCGAGGAGGGGCACCCTCCCTACAACCGGGTGCTGCTCGCGGAGGTGCTGGCCGGCCGCTACGCCCCGGAGGTGATCAGCCTCCCGGCACCGGCGGGGCTGCTCCGGGCCCGGGTCACCGGCATCGACCGGGCCGCCCGGACGGTCGGCTGCGCCGACGGCACGTCGATCGCATACGACACGCTGGTCCTCGCCACCGGCTCCAACCCCGTACTGCCGCCGCTGCGCGGTCTGTTCACGCCCGGCCACCGGCTCCCCGAGGGTGTCCACGCGTTCCGCACCATGGACGACTGCCTGGGCCTCGCCAAGGCGGTCCGGCCGGGCGTGCGCGCGGTCGTCGTCGGCGGCGGGCTGCTCGGTGTCTCCGCCGCCCGCGCGCTCGCCGTGCGCGGCGCGCAGGTGGTCCTCGCCCAGCAGGCCGAGCGGCTCATGGAACGCCAGCTCGACCCGGACGCCTCCCGGCTGGTGCTGCGGCACCTCACGGACCTGGGCGTCGAGGTGCACACCGAGTGCCGGGTGCGGGACGTGCGCTGTCTCGCGGGCGCGGTCCGCTCCGTGGAGCTGGCCGACGGATACGCCCTGGACGCCGACCTCGTCGTGGTCGCCTGCGGGGTGCGCCCGCGCACCGGCCTCGCCGAGCAGGCCGGTCTCGCCGTGCGCAAGGGCGTCCTCGTCGACGACGCCCTGCGCACCTCCGACCCGCACATCCACGCCGTCGGCGACTGCGCCCAGCACGACGGCACGGTCTACGGCCTGGCCGCCCCGGCGCTGGAACAGGCCGACGCGCTCGCCGCCCTGCTCGCCGGCGACACGGACGCACGCTACCGCGGCACCCGCTCCCTGACCCGGCTCACCCTCACCGGCCCGGGCTCCCCCTTCGACCTGGCCGCGTTCGGCGAGACCGAGGCGCGCCCCGGCGACGACGTCGTGCGGCTCGCCGACGCCACCCGCGGCACCTACCGCAAGGTCGTCGTCCGTGACGACCGCCTGGTCGGCGGGGTTCTCGTCGGCGAACTCGGCACCGTCGGCGCGCTCGCCCGCGCCTGGGAGGGAGCAGAGCCGCTCCCCGACGACGGCCCCCTGCTCCACCTGCTCACCAACGACGGAGGCTCCTGATGTCCACGGACACCCGCACGGACACCCCCACGATCGTGCTCGTCGGCCACGGCATGGTCGGCCAGCGCTTCCTCGAAGCGCTCGCCGAGCGCGGCCTGACCGCCACGCACCGCGTGGTCGTGCTGTGCGAGGAGCCGCGTCCGGCGTACGACCGCGTCGCCCTCACCTCGTACTTCTCGGGCCGGACGCCCGAGGACCTGTCGATGACCGACATGCGGTTCATCGAGGACCACGGCATCGAGCTGTACACCGGCGATCCGGCGGAGCGCGTCGACCGCGCGGCGAAGCAGGTCACGGCAAGGTCCGGCAAGGTCTTCGGGTACGACACGCTCGTGCTCGCCACCGGCTCCTACCCGTTCGTGCCGCCGGTGCCGAACAAGGACGCCGAGGGCTGCTTCGTCTACCGGACCATCGAGGACCTGCTCGCCATCGAGGAGTACGCGAAGACGCGGGCGAGGACCGGTGCCGTGGTCGGCGGCGGGCTGCTCGGTCTGGAGGCGGCCGGTGCGCTCAAGGGCCTCGGGATGGACACCCACATCGTGGAGTTCGCGCCGCGTCTGATGCCGGTGCAGGTCGACGAGGGCGGCGGCGCGGCGCTGCTGCGGACCATCGAGGGCATGGGCCTGACCGTGCACACCGGCACGGGCACCCAGGAGATCGTCACCGGCGCCGAGGGTGCCGTCACCGGCATGAAGCTGTCCGACGGCTCCGAACTGGCCGTCGACATGGTCGTGTTCAGCGCCGGGGTGCGCCCCCGCGACCAGCTGGCCCGGGACTGCGGTCTCGCCGTCGGCGAGCGCGGCGGCATCAGCGTGGACGAGCGGTGCCGTACGGTCGGCGACCCGCACGTGTTCGCGATCGGCGAGTGCGCGCTGGCGGCGGACGGGCGGGTCTACGGCCTGGTGGCGCCGGGTTACGAGCAGGCCGAGACGGCCGCGGCGGCCATCGCGGCGGACGAGGGCGAGCAGCGGACGTTCACCGGCGCCGACCTGTCCACCAAGCTGAAACTGCTCGGCGTGGACGTGGCGTCCTTCGGCGACGCGCACGGCACCACCGAGGACTGCCTGGACGTCGTCTACTCCGACTCCCGCGCGGGTCTGTACAAGAAGCTGGTCATCGGCAGGGACGGCACGCTGCTCGGCGGCGTCCTGGTCGGCGACGCGGAGACGTACGGCACCCTGCGGGCTCTGACCGGCTCCGTGCCGCCCATCGCCCCCGAGTCCCTCGTCCTGCCCGCCGGAGCGGACTCGGGGGCCCAGCTCGGCCCGTCCGCGCTGCCGGACGAGGCGGTCATCTGCTCCTGCCACAACGTCAGCAAGGGCGCGATCAGGGGCGCGGTCGGCGAGCACCGGTGCACCACCGTGTCCGAGGTGAAGAGGTGCACCAAGGCCGGTACCGGCTGCGGCAGTTGTGTGAAGGTGCTGGGCCAGCTGGTGGACGCCGAGCTGGAGGCGTCCGGCATCGAGGTCGACAAGGGCCTGTGCGGCTGCTTCGCCCAGACCCGCGAGGAGCTGTACGAGATCGTCCTCGCCCTGCGCATCACCTCGTACCAGGACCTCCTCGACCGCTACGGCCGCGAGGGCGCCCGGGGCGGCGACGGCTGCGAGACCTGCAAGCCGGCCGTCGGCTCGATCATCGCCTCCCTCGCCCCGGCGATCGGCGCGAGCGGCTATGTCCTGGACGGCGAGCAGGCGGCGCTGCAGGACACCAACGACCACTTCCTGGCCAACCTGCAGAAGAACGGCTCGTACTCGGTCGTGCCGCGCATCCCCGGCGGCGAGATCGCCCCCGAGAAGCTGATCGTGATCGGCGAGATCGCCCGGGACTTCGGGCTCTACACGAAGATCACCGGCGGCCAGCGGATCGACATGTTCGGCGCGCGGGTCGAGCAGCTGCCGCTGATCTGGGCCCGGTTGGTGGACGCCGGCTTCGAGTCCGGACACGCCTACGGCAAGGCGCTGCGCACGGTGAAGTCCTGCGTCGGCTCTACCTGGTGCCGGTACGGCGTCCAGGACTCCGTCCGGATGGCGATCGACCTGGAGCTGCGCTACCGGGGCCTGAGGTCGCCGCACAAGCTCAAGTCCGCCGTCTCCGGGTGCGCCCGCGAGTGCGCCGAGGCCCAGTCGAAGGACTTCGGGGTCCTCGCGACCTCCAACGGCTGGAACCTGTACGTCGGCGGCAACGGCGGTGCCACCCCGCGTCACGCGGACCTGCTCGCGCAGGACCTGTCCGACGCCGAACTCGTCCGCCTCATCGACCGGTTCCTGATGTTCTACATCCGCACCGCCGACCGGCTGGAGCGCACGAGCACCTGGCTGGAGCGGATCCCCGGCGGCCTGGACCACGTACGGGACGTGGTGGTGCACGACTCGCTCGGCATCTGCGACGAGCTGGAGCAGCTGATGCGGGCGCACGTCGCCCACTACCGCGACGAGTGGGCCGAGACCATCGACGACCCCGAGAAGCTGGCGCGGTTCGTGTCCTTCGTGAACGCCCCGGACACCCCGGACCCGGTCGTCGCCTTCGTCCCCGAGCGTGACCAGATCAAGCCCGACCTGCCGCTGCTGTCCATCGGCATCCGCCCCTCGGACACCGCGGCCGACGTCCTGGAAGGAAGCGCCCAGCGATGACCCTGGCTCTTGAGACCACCGACCTGAAGGTCCAACTCCGGCTGGCGGAAGGCTGGTTCACGGCCTGTGACCTCAGCGCGCTCACCCCGGGCCGCGGGGTGGCCGCCCTGCTGCCGGACGGCCGCCAGGTGGCCCTCTTCCGCGACCGCACCGGCCGGCTGTACGCCGTCGACAACCGCGACCCGTTCACCGGCGCGGCCGTCCTCTCCCGCGGCCTGACCGGCACCCACCAGGACCGCCCGTTCGTGGCCTCGCCCCTGCTGAAGCAGCGTTTCGACCTGATCAGCGGGCAGTGCCTGGACGACGAGGCGGTGCGGGTGACGGCGTACGACGTCCGCACCACCTGAGCCTTACTTGACCGAACGGTTCAGAAAATCCTAGGCTGTGGTCCATGGCCAGGACCAAGGAATTCGACCCCGACGCCGCGCTGCAGTCAGCCCTGGAGCTGTTCTGGCGGCGCGGCTACGAGGCGACGTCGATGGCCGACCTGGTCGCCCACCTGGGCATCGGCAGAGCGAGCCTGTACGCCACCTTCGGCAGCAAGCACGCCCTGTACCTGAGCGCGCTGGAGCGGTACGGGCAGACCCAGAACCCCCTGCTGACCGAGGAGCTGTCCCGGCCGGGCCCGGTGCTGCCGGCCGTACGGGCGCTGGTACTGCGGTTCGCCGCCGAGGCCACGGCCGAGGCGACCCGGCAGCGGGGCTGCCTGGTCACCAACACGGCGGTCGAACTGGCCGCGCACGACACGGCGGCCGCCCGCAGGGTGGAGCAGAGCTGGGACCACCTGGAGACCCTGCTGCACTCCGCCCTGGTCCGCGCCCAGGCGCAGGGCGAGCTGGCCGCGGACCGCACCCCCCTGCCCCTCGCCCGCACCCTGCTCGTGCTGCTCCAAGGCCTGCGGGTGGTCGGCAAGGCCTCGACCGACCCGGCCCGCGTCCACGACGCGGCGGAGCAGGCACTGGCGCTGCTCGGCTGAACCGTGACGCCCTCCGTCCGGGGGGTTTCCTTCGCCTCCATACTGAACCGATCAGTCATGAAAACGGCCGTCAAGAACGGTCGTCAGGAACAGGGGAGATCATGACCGCCACCGCACGCAACCGCTTCTTCGGCCGGACGGCCCTCGTCACCGGCGCCGGCACCGGCATCGGGCGGGGCATCGCACTCGCCTTCGCCCACGAGGGCGCGCACGTGGTCGTCGCGGGACGCCGCGCGGAGCCCCTGGACGAGACCGTCGCGCTGATCGAGCGGGCGGGCGGCAAGGCGCTGGCCGTCACCGCGGACGTGACCAGCGCCGCCGAACTGCGGGCCCTGGTGTCCGCCGCCGTGGACCGGTTCGGCTCCCTCGACGTGGCGGTGAACAACGCCGGCGTGCTGACCGGGCGCGGTGTGCCCGCGGCGGACCTGCCCGAGGAGGCCTGGCGGACGATGCTCGACATCAACGTCACCGGAGTCCTGCTCGCCCTCCAGGCCGAGGTCGCCCAGATGCGGACCCAGCCGAACGGCGGGGCCATCGTGAACATCGCCTCCCGGATCGGCGTCCACAGCCGGCTGCGCGGTACCACCGGCTACGCCGTCACCAAGGCGGCCGTGTCGGTGCTCAGCCGCAGCGCCGCCCTGGACCACATCGCCGACGGTGTGCGCATCAACGCCGTCAGCCCCGGCCCCACCGCCACGGACATGTCCTTCAAGCCCGGTGAGACGGAGGCCGACCGGGCCGCCCGGATGCGCACCGAGGCCCCGCTCGGCCGGGTCTCCACCGTCGAGGAGATCGCCGCCGCCGTGCTCTACCTGGCCTCGGACGACGCGGCCTCGGTCGTCGGCACCGACCTGGTGGTGGACGGCGGCTCCACCGCCTGACCCGGTTCAGTCGATCCCGGACCGCTCCACCCCCGCCACGATCCACCGCTGGAAGCACAGGAAGACCAGCAGCAGCGGCAGGACCGACACCACGGCCGCGACGAACAGCTCGTGCAGCCGGATCACCTGGGACGTCGTGAACGACGACAGCGCCACCTGGACCGTCCAGGCGTTCTGGTCCTGCCCGATCACCAGCGGCCACAGGAAGGAGTTCCACGCACCCAGGAAGACGATCGTGCCGACCGCCGCGAACACCGGCCGCGCGTTCGGCACGACCACCAGCCAGTACGTGCGCCAGTACCCGAGCCCGTCGACCTGCGCCGCGTCCTCCAGCTCCCGCGGGAAACCGAGGAAGTACTGGCGGAAGACGAAACAGGCGAACGCGGAGAACAGCGTCGGGACGATCAGCCCGCGCAGGGTGGAGATCCAGCCCAGCGACGACACCAGCACGAAGCTCGGCACGAAGGTGACCGCGGCCGGGACCAGCAGGGTGCCGAGGATGCCGTAGAAGACCTTGTTCGCGTGCCGGTACGGGATGCGGGCGAGGCCGTAGCCCGCGAGGGACGCGAGGAGCAGGGTGCCGAGCGTCGTCGCGACGGCGATCAGCGCGGAGTTGAGCAGCGAGCGGGCGAAGGGGACGGACGGGTCGTCGAACAGCTCCCGGACGTTCCCCCACCGCAACGCGCCGGGAAAGAAGCTCCATTCGGGCGAGGTGATGTCCCGCTCGCTGGACAGCCCGTCGCGCACGAGCAGATAGAACGGGATCAGGAAGACCAGCGCGAGCACGACGAGCAGCACCAGCCTGAGCGCCCGCCCGGCCCGTACCAGGGCGTCATCCATCGGCGTCCGTCCTTCCCAGTCTCAGCCAGCGCGCCTGCCCCACCGTGACGAGGGCGATGATCAGCGCGAGGATCACCGCGCCCGCACTGCCGAGCCCGAGGTTCTGCCCCTGTCCGAGGGCGGTGTAGTAGAGGTAGACCAGCGGCGGCCGGGCGTAGGGCGGATAGCCCCGGGCGTCGGACAGCAGGTTGTAGAACTCGTCGAAGGCCTGGAAGGCGTTGATGACGAGCAGCAGCACCACCGCGACCGAGGTGGCCCGCAGCTGGGGCAGCGTGATGTGCCGCAGCACCGTCCAGCCGGGCCGGGCCCCGTCCACGGCGGCCGCCTCGTACAGCACCGGGTCGATCCGCTGCAGCCCGGCCAGGAACAGGATCATGTAGAACCCGGCCTGCAGCCAGAGCCGTACGCTCACGATGACCAGCCAGTACCAGGGCGGATCGGTGGTGGACAGCCAGGCCACGGGATCCCCGCCGAACCACCCGAGGACGGTGTTCGCCAGCCCGAACCGCACCCCGTTGAAGATCGACATCTTCCACACCAGCGCGGCGACGACATAACTGCACGCGGCCGGGAGGAAGAAGACCGAGCGGAAGAACGCGCGCGCGTGTTCCAGCCGGTTGACCATCAGCGCGAGGGACAGCGAGAACACGTACGTGGCCGGCACGATGAAGGCGGTGAAGACGAGGAAGGTCCGCAGGCTGTCGACGAACGCGTCGTCCCGCAGCATCGCCGTGTAGTTGTCCAGGCCGACGAAGTGCGTGGGCGTGACGGTGTTGTGCGCGTCGAAGAAGCTGAGGCCCACGCTCCACAGCAGCGGCACGTACGTGAACAGCGCGAGCCCGAGCGCGAACGGCCCCACGAACACCCAGAACCAGAGGGTCCTGCGGCCCCTCACGACGGCTTCTTCGCGTGCTTCACCCGGTCGAGCTCGCCCCTCACCTTCCGTACGACGGCCCGCAGTTCGCCCTCCGGTCCGGCCCCGCCCCTGATGATCCGGCTGAGCGCGTCCTGGTAGGCCGTCTGGCTGGCCGGGGTCCACAGCAGGGGCTGGGCGTAGCCGTGGTCGGTGGTGAAGCGGACGGCGTCGGCGGCGGCGCCCGACCGCAGCCCGGCCGCCTTCTTCGCGAGGGAGATCCGGGCCGGGATGTGAAAGCCGTAGGACAGCGCGAAGTCCTCCTGGTAGTCGGTCCGTTCGACCCACAGCCACTTCACGAACTCCTTGGCGGCCTCCTGGTGCCCGCCGCGCGCGCTGACCGCGGCCCCGTACGCCCCGACGGGCACCGAGGGCTTCCCCTGGCCGCCGTCCTTCGGGAACGGCAGCACGCCGAAGTCGTCCCCCAGCTCCTTGCGCACCTGCGGCAGCGCCCACAGCCCGGACCACTGCATCGCGGTCAGCCCCTGGACGAAGGCGGACGGGTCGGCCCAGTCGGCGGGCGCGCCGAGGAGGAGGGACTTGTCGGCGTACAGCTGGTGCAGCTTGCCGAGGGTGCGGGCGGCGGCGGGGTCGTCGAAGCCGACCTTGCCGTCCTCGGTGACGAGCTGGAGTCCGGCGGCGTACAGGGGTGTGCCGCCGAGCACACCGGCTCCCCCGTCGTTGCCCAGGAACAGCCCCTTGACCTTGCTGGTGGTGAGCTTCTTCGCGGCGTCCACGAGGGCGTCGAGCGTGGCGGGCGGCTCGACCCCGGCGTCCTTCAGCAGACTCCTGCGGTAGTAGAGCATCTGCATGTCGATGACCTGCGGAATGCCCCAGATCCTGCCGTCGTACGTCTTCGGCGCGAGCACCGCCGGGTTGAAGTCGTCCTCGACCCCCTTGAGGAGATCGGTGAGGTCGACGACCTGGCCGCCCTGGATCTGGTCCAGCGTGGGCCCGTTCACCTCGAAGACGTCAGGGCCGGAGCCGGTGAGCAGGGCGGCGGCGGTCTGCTGGTCGTAGTTCCCGGGCCGCCACTGCACCGTGACCCGTGCCTTCTTGTACGCCGCGGCGTACCGCTGGACGGCCTGCTCGGTGCCGGCCTCCCCGTACTGGTGGTACCACTGCGACAGCTCCGCGCCCTTGGCACCGCCGCCGCCACGCCCGGTGTCGGACCCGCAGCCGGCGAGTAATCCGGCACCCGCCGCCCCGGCTCCCGCGACCAGCAGTCCCCTACGGCTCATCGTCATCGTCGGCGCCCCCTGACGTCGGTCGTCCTCGTCATCGATGCACAGCCCAACGATCAACCATGCCCGTCGATTACGAAAGGGGAGTTGCAGCCGTGTGTCAGGGGGCAGGCGCATCAGGGGGCAGGCACAACTTTTCCGGCCCCGGGCGCATCCAACACAGTGACGTTCATTCCATCCATTCGCCCGACGGAGGCGGATACGCCATGTTTCCTTATGCGCACCTCCCGAAAACCTTCCGGACCTCCCCCAGGCGCGGCGCGGCGGCCGTACTGACCGCCGCACTCCTGGGTGTGACGGCCGCGGGAGCCGCGTGGAGCGCGACCCCGGCGGCACCCGCGCCGGCGCGGGCCTCGGCCACCGTCCGGACCTGCACCGTGAGCGACCTGTACCTCTCCATGGGCCGTAAGGAGGGCGCGGCGGGGTCGCTGTACTGGGCGATCCAGTTCACCAACACCAGTACGACCGCCTGTGCCCTGCGCGGCTACCCGGGCGTCAGCGCCCTGGACACCTCCCACCACCAGATCGGCCCGGCCGCCACCCACAGCGGCTCCTCCTACGGCACCGTCACGCTCGCCCCCGCGCACTCCGCCTCGGCGATAGCGCGCACCACCAACGGCCCGGTGGGCGGACCCTGCCTGCGCACCGCCAGCTACCTGCGGATCTACCCGCCGGGCTCGCGCTCCGCGGCGCTGGTACCGGCGCCCTGGAAGACCTGCTCGGGCATCTTCCAGGTGGGGCCGGTGAACGTCGACGGCGCCTTCTGAGAGCACGGGCGCCCGCTGCGCCGAGAGCGCGGGGGTCCTCTTGCGCTGAGAGCACGGGGCCTCTTGCGGTGAGCGCACAGGCGTCCTCTTGGCGCCCCTCTTCTGCCGAGAGCACAGGCGTCCTTTGTGCGGGGGCAGGAGAGCCGAAGGGGCGGCAGGCCGGGACCGGCCACCGCCCCTCGCGCTTCTCGGCTGCGCGGATCACTCGCCGGGAGCGGTGCGCTTCTCCAGCCCCGACCCCCGGCGGCGGGTGATCGACATCAGATCGCTCGGAGCGTCCAGTTCGAGGCGGTGCCAGCGGCCGCGGGGCACGATCACCGCCGTACCCGCGCCCAGCCGCACCATCTCCTCGGCGCCGCCCTCGGCGGTGGGGCGCAGATACAGCCGCACGCCGCCGGCCAGGCAGCACACGGCCTCCTCCGCGTCGGGATGCACCTCCCAGTGGTCGGCGTGCACATCGGCGTCGGTCTCCACATGGAAGGCCGCGACCTGCCAGGCGCCGGGATCGCCGCCGGTCATCCGCCGGGCGCCGGAACGGACGCCGCCGTCGGGCCGGAATTCCAGCATCGAGGAGAAGAGGTCGACGGGGTTGCTCGTCATGACGGTGTTCCTTCCATGCGCGTGGCGGTGGGAGCAGCAGGGGTATCGGCAGCTACGGGAGGATTCGCGCCGGATCCGGTACCCGGACCCGCGCTCGGAGCCGGACTCCGGTTCGGGCGGCGGGGCAGCACGAAGACCGCCACGGCCGCAGCGAGCAGGAAGAGGACGGCCGTGACGGCCAGGGCCAGGGCATAGCCGTCGTCGAGGGCGCCGGGGTCGGTGGACGCGCCCGTGCGGCGGGCGGCCACCGTGGCCAGCGTGGCCACGCCGATGCATCCACCCAGCTGGCGTGCGCTGTTGAGCAGGCCGGAGGCCATACCGGCCTCGCCGGGCCGGACGCCGGTCGTCGCGGCGGCCGCCGCCGGGACGAAGACCAGCCCGATGCCGACGCTGGTGAGCAGGGACGGCCCGAGCACGTCGGTGAGAAAGCCGCCGTGCGGGCTGATCCGGGCGAACCAGGCCATACCCGCGGCGGCGAGGAGCGCGCCGGGCACCAGGGCGGTGCGGGGCGACCGGTTCGCGGTGATCCGGGTGGCGGCGACGGTGGCCGCGACCGAGCCCGCGCAGAACGGCAGGAACGCGGCACCGGTCGCGGCGGCGCCGAGGCCCAGAACCTGCTGGAGGTACAGGGAGACGAAGTAGAACGAGGCGAACTGCCCGGCCGCGGCGAGGAACACCAGCAGATCGGCACCGGTGACCCAGCGGCTGCGCAGCAGGCCGAGCCGCAGCAGTGGTGCGGTGGCCCGGGATTCGACGAGGACGAACGCGGCCAGGACGAGGGCCGCGCCGCCGAGAGCGGCCAGGGTCCCCCGGCTCCCCCAGCCTTGGACATCGGTCCGTACCACCCCGAACACCAGCAGCCCGGTGCCGCCGGTCGCCAGCAGCGCCCCGAGCGCGTCCGGCGCCTCCCGCCGGACGGGCCGCAGGGCGCTCGGTACGGCCGCGTGGACCAGCGCGAGGGCGGCTGCCACGATGGGCAGATTGACCAGCATCACCCAGCGCCAGCCCGCGTACTGGGTCAGCACCCCGCCCGCGAGTACGCCGAGCGCACCGCCGAGGGCGTTCATCCCGCTCCACACGCCGAGGGCGCGGACGCGGGCGGGGCCGTCGGTGAAGGTGGTGGTCAGCAGGGCCAGCGCGGCCGGCGCGGTGGCGGCGGCGCCCACGCCCTGTCCCGCGCGGGCGGCGATCAACTGCCAGGGTTCCTGGGCGAGTCCGCCGGCGAGCGAGCAGCACCCGAAGACGACGAGCCCCGCGACGAACAGCCGCCGCGGGCCGTACAGATCGCAGGCCCTTCCCCCGAGCAGCAGAAACCCACCGAAGGTGAGCGCGTACACATGCACCACCCAGGACAGATCCAGCGGCGCGAAACCGAGCGCGTCACGGATCGCGGGGAGCGCGATGTTGACCACGGCCATGTCGAGAGCGACGACGAACTGGGCTACGGCAGCGGCGGCGAGCAGCGCCGCGGGCCTGCCGCGTAAGGCACCGCCTAAGTTTCTATACATGTAAGAAAACTAACGCACCCGACCGTCGTTGTCGACGGACCGAGACTCGGACCGGCCCCGACGACGGCATGATGGGACCCATGCCGCAACCGCCCGCCCCGCGAAGGACCACCGGCCGACCTGCCCGTATCTCCCGTGCGGAGATCATCCGGACGGCGCTCCGGATCGTCACGGAGGAGGGAGTGAACCGGCTGACGATGCGCCGCCTGGCCACCGAGATCGGCAGCACGCCCATGGCGCTGTACCACCACGTCCGCGACAAGGAGGAACTCCTCGTCCTGCTGCTGGACGACTACGCCGCCCGCGCCCTGCGACGGCCGGCCGCCCCTCCAGCCGATCCGCGCGAACGCGTGATCGCCGCGGCGACCGCGATCCACGAGGTGCTGTCCGCCTGCCCCTGGACGGTGGACGTGCTCACGGCGGACGACCTCCTGTCCACGTCCGCGCTGTGGCACGTCGAGCAGATCGTGGACGGTCTGACGGAGTGCGGACTGTCCCTGGACGACGCCGTCCACGGCTACCGGACCATCTGGTACTACACCGCCGGAGAGATCGTGGTCCGCGCGACCGCCGCCCGCCGGCGCGCCACCGACGACCGCCCGACCTACCGCGACCGCGTCTTCACCGACCTCGACCCCACCGAACTCCCCCGCCTGGCCGAGGCATCGAGCCGCTGGGGCCCCCTGACAGCCGAGAACACCTACGCCACCGGCCTCAAAGCCCTACTGAACGGCCTGCTCACCACACCCGGCTGACCAACACACCGGGGCGGCACCCACACCAGGCACCGCCCCCACCCCCTCAGTCCCGCCGAATCAATTCCGGATCGATACGACGGCCTACCAGAGGGAGCGAGCCTAGGGCGGCTACGGCTACGGCTCCGAGCGCACAGGCGAGCAGCAGCGGCACCCCCTTCCCGTCCCAGAAGATCGCACCGCCCCCGGTGACGAGGTAACTGGACTCGGCGGCCTTTCCGGTGACGACGGCCAGCACCAGCCCCACGGTCAACGGCACCACGACCTGCGCCACCTGCGCGGCCCGCAGGGTGCCGGGGCGTGCGCCGAGCAAGGCCAGCGCCGTGATCTGCGGCTTCCGTTCCATGGCCCTGTCCGTCGCCGCGACGAGGTAGGCGGCCACACCGATGATCAGACCGAGCACCATGCCGATGGCAAGCAGGGTTTTGACGACGGCGATCTGCTGGAGGGCGGTTACGTTGATGCCGTAGGGGTCCACGGCGATGGTGGGATCTACTCCGCCGATGTCGTCCAGTACGTTTCGTACCGTTCCCGGGTCAGAACTGCTGAGAAGGACAAGAGAAGCAGTCTCGGGCCGATAGCCCGCGGGGAGGAACGACGGTGGAAGCAGAACATCGGCATCGAGCGCTGGAATGCCGGCCCAGTCGCGGTACCGAAGGGTCTCTTTCGGAACCCTGAGGTGCATGAAGCGCCCATGGCTTGCCTTCCGTAGGTGGAAAGCAAAGGCATCCCCCAACTTACTGTCCCACTGGAGCGGTTGTGTCCGCTCCATGAGCCGAACGGGACGGCCGTCCACACATCCGTTGGCATTCGGCACCAACTCATGCATTTGACGACACGTGGCGATCACGGCATCGACGGTGGGCGTGAACGTGTCGGTGTGAGGATCCATCCAGGAAGTCATTTGGACCGCGTGTCCCCGGATTCCCCTGATGCTCTCCAAAGCGTGCTGTTGCTCGGCCGTCACACCGCCGAGTTCGATGCTGTAGATCTGCACGGGTGATTCGTGCTTGGACACCTGGTCGAGTTCGATCAAAACGCCTTGGACGAGCGAAGCCGCGTACACCAGAAGAACCAGGCCCGTCGCCACGCGGAGCGCACCGCCCGGCTCTGCCTCGTTGCGACGCATGGCGAGGCCCAGGAACAGCGAGCCGCTCCAGCGGCCGACCCTGTGGGCGAGGACTCGCGAGAGGAGCGGAAGCGTCAGTACGAGGCCGACGCCGATGAATACGACGGCAAGCGGCATGAGGATGGCGGAGACTTGAGTGTCCCGCGGTGCATGGCCCGTCGCGCCTGCCACGCAGTACCCGGCGACAATACCCAGCCCTGGAATGAGAGGGAGCAACCCCCATTTAGTCGGAGGCTTCTGGACGGCACTGCGCCGTACGGCAAGCGGGTTCGCCGCCGCCTTCCGAGCACCCGCCCGGCCCGCGAACCAAGCAAGGGCAGGACAGCCGACCAAACAGACGAGGATCGTCGAGGAGCTGAGAGCGCCGTCACTCGGGTACCACTTGAACCCTGGAAGCCCCGCGCGGCTGATCAGTTGGTTGACCAACGCATAGATGACCAGGCCCAGTACGGCACCGAGCATGGCGGCAACAACCGTCTCGGCTGCATTGACCCGCTGAACCGCCTTCGTGCTCAAGCCGAGAAGTCGTAGCGCGGCCAACCGCCGTACTCGGACGGCCGCCGAGAGCCTGGCACACACCGAGAGAAAGACCGCCAGTGGCAGCAGTACGACACCGGCGAGGGTGAACCGTACGATGTCGAGCGTCGAAGACTCCACTGTGGGGCTCGGCGGGTAGGACTCGCCGAAAAGCGTTACGACGTCGGCGCCCTTGAGGTCACCCAGGGAGACGCCAATGTACGCGTACAGCTCATCGGGGTGCGCCAGGCCCACGCCGCCGATGAGCCCTCGCTCCCGCCCTGGGAGGAGTTTGGCCAGCCCCGGCTCTGCATGGAGTACCTCGTGCAGCCGCGGAGACAGGATGATCTCACCCGGGCGCGGTAGTCCCGCCACCCCCGGTGGCGGCTGGATGTGTTTGGTGCCCGGTGCGATGAAGACACGGGTCATGGGCCGGGAACCGAGCGGGTCCGTCCGGGTCAGTTCCCGTGGGGCCCCCTTGGTGTCGGTGCAGTGCCCCTGCACGTCCCTGGCACAGGTCGGCTGGCGTGCGGCCATGCGAGCGTCCTGGGCTGCCAGGATGCCGGGAATGGTCAGGACTACGGCGAGGCAGCTCACGCCGATTGCGCTGCCCAGGGTCATGAGGAGGAATCTCACCCTGTTCCCTCGCCCGCTGCCCAGGAGCAGGCGCAGCCCGAGGAGCAGTTCTCTCACGTCGCCTCCTGGCCCTGGGGGGCGAGAGCACCGTCGCACATCGCGTAGTGGGTGTCCGCTCTGGCTGCCACGTGCTGGTCGTGCGTGACGAGCACCACGGCCGTCCCCTGGGACCGTGCGAGCGCCAGGAACTCCTCCAGTACGGCCGCGGCGTTGGCGCTGTCGAGAGAGCCGGTGGGCTCGTCGGCGAACACTACGGCCGGCTGGTGGACCAACGCCCGGGCGACGGCGACACGTTGATTCTGCCCTCCGGAGACCTGCGAGGGTCGGCGGCGCCGCAGATCAGCGAGGCCGAGGCGACCGAGTACCTCGCCCGCGGCGGCGAGCGCGGGAGCCTTGCGTTGCCCGGCCAGGCGAAGCGGCAGAGCTGCGTTCTCCTCGATGGTCAGCTCCGGGAGCAGTTCGCCGTACTGAAAGACGAACCCGAACCGCTCGCGGCGGAGGGCACTGAGTTCCTCATCTGGCAGCTCAGCGAGGACGCGCCCCTCGAAGCAAACCTCGCCGCGGGCGACGGGCAGTACCCCGGCCAGGCAGTACAGCAATGACGACTTGCCCGAGCCGCTCTGCCCCGTGATGGCCGCGACCTCGCCGCGACGAAGGGAGAGCTCTGCGTTTCGGACGGCAGGGGTGTCACCGTAGAAAAGATCGACACCCGCGGCGGACAGGACTTCTGACGTATTGATGGTGTCCCCTTAGGGAGAGCGCGAGCCCGGATGCGGGAATCCGGGCTCTGCATGTCCGGTGAGTGCTAGTGATTGGCGAAGTGCCGCGCGCGCGAGCAGTTGTCTGGGCGGAGGCTTCCCCGGTCGCGACACGCACGCATGTACGCGTTTTCGGTGTAGCGCTGAGCGCCGTCCCAGTTGGAGTGATGCATCCACACCGACCGCTTCTGCTTGCCGTAGTACCGGACCCAGTCGTGGCCCTCGACGCGGACCTGCAGATAGACGTTGTGGCCATCGCTGGGGTCAAAGTCGAAGAGCCGCCCCTGCCATTCGAAAGCTCCGTGGTTGGTTTCCGCCGGGTTGAACTTGTACTGCCCATCCCTCAACCTGACGCCCTCCGACTTGAGCGTCGGGATCGGTGAGCCCCAAGCCGCAGTCGCCGTCCCCGCAGCGGTCAGGATCAGACCGGCCGCCGCCAACCCCGCCAGCGCCTTCTTCATCTTGGTACCTCCGTCATCAGCGGTAGCTCCTACTGCCACCGTGAGATCACGGACTGTAACGTGCCGAAAGCGCAGGGAAACGATCTGTCCTCCCCATCACCACCACATCAGGTGATCCACAACCAGACACCGGCCGAAAGCCGCCGCTCCTCCTCGACGTGCCCCCCAACTCGCCGACTGCGCCAGTGTCGTGAGCGACGGCATCCAGGACCGGAGGGCGGCCCTTGCCCGATGCCGTGAAGGCTGCCGCGCAGGGCCGGTTCCTGATCCCGGTCGGCCCGCCGGCTGCTGCTTGTGGGCGCGAATCAGAGCCACGGTCGGCAGCCCCTCCGGTCGGCTGGGAGGTGGGCCGTGTCGAGGGACGCGTTGCCTGTGCCGTCGGCGCCTGGAGGTGCCGGCGAGGCGGCACCCCTGCACAGGTGTAAGAGCACCGCCCTGAGCTGGAAAGTCGACATCCACCGCCCCTCCTAGGGCACTCTGGGCACATCGCCCGGCACGGGTAAGGACAGCGCATTGGGAGGGGGCATCACGGCTAGGCCTGCGAGGACGGCTAAGGTCGCCGCATGGGTGGGGAGACCAAGGCGCCAAGCGCTCGAAGAACCAAGAACCGCACATGCCTGAAGTGCGATAGCCCGCTGCCCGACAGCACGCGGCGCACACCGCGTCTGTTCTGCTCGCTACGGCATGCGGCAACGGGCGTGTTGATGAGCGTGGTCGTCGTCTTCCTGCTGGTCGTACGGCTGTCCCACCTGTGGGCGCTGTTCGACTGAGCCGACCAGGGCGCCGCCCTCAGACGGACCTTGGAGTCGAAGTGGCCGGCCGACCGGAAGCAGGATGCCATCTCCTGGTGAAACAGGGCCGGGTCCTCGCTGCGCCGGATATCGTCCACCACCGCGTCCAGCACGTCGTCCGAGAGGGCCGGCCCTTCCAGGGCGGGCGCCGTGACCGGTTCCACGCGGGCCGAGACGGGCAGTTCCCAGCGAGGCGTGACACCGGGCGCGACGCGGGCCGTCACGCTGGTCAGCGCCCGGCCGATCGCCTCACCGGCGCGGGCCATCTCCATCGTCGACCATGCCCTGGAGAGCGTCTTCGCGGTCTTGAGGAAGCGGCCTGAAAAGCGGAAGTTGCCCGAACGGCAGTCACGCCGTCCAAAGTGTGATGGGAGGGGGCGACCCGGCACAGGCTGGCCAACTGTCCGACGGCGATGAACAGTTACGGAAGGGCGAGGGCCGCCTCCCATGTGAACTCCCGCGCGGCGCAGTCGATCGCCCCGCCTGTGCGGTGTCGTCGGGGACCTTTTTGTCGGGGCGGTGGTTGATGTAGCCCCAGGGTGGGTCGAAGGTATCCGCTGACTGCCAACGACGACCGCGAGGGCGCGGCAGCAGGCCGCGCCTCTTCGCCTCGCCAGACACGGGCGCCCCGGCTCCGGCCACCCGCCCCCCGCCGGCTTCATGCAGTCCACACCCGGGATGATGGCCCCAAACCACGACTCTCATGGGGAGACCATGAAGGCCCGCACCACCGGGGCCGCACTGCTCGCAGTTGCCGCCCTCTCGCTCACCGCGTGCTCCGGCTCCGGCTCCGGCTCCGGCCCAGCCGTCCACTCGGCCGGGCCGAAGACGCTCCCCCGCAAGACGCCGGCCGCGCCCACCGGCCTCACCGCCAAGCAGGCCGCCGCCATGCTGGCCGAGGCCACCGGCGTCACCACCCTGGGAAACCCGACCGACAACACCACCTCTTGCTCCGGGAAGGCCGCCGGTAAAGAAGCGAGCCCGAGCGACTGCCTGCAGCTCATCACCACCGACACGGTGTCGATCTACGAGTATTCGTCACCCGGAATCGCCGCCCACCGAGTGGAGTTCATGGCCACCGAGGACTGGCGACGGGTCGGCCGGTTCGCCCTCGCCTGGAATGCCCGGGAGCAGAGGCTCGTCGACGACAGCCACCGCGCCGACCTGGTAAAGGCCCTCCAGAAGGTGGACGCCGTCTACGACCTGGACGTGGCGAGCGCCAGAAAGTCGTGAAGTGAGCCGCAGGGGTCGGGCGGCCAGGGGCGACCGCCGCGAGTCGAGGCAGATGTTCTGCCACCGCTCGGCACCGACATGGCCAGCCGCACCTGGAGGGCGCAAGGGCCTCACGCGGGTTCAACGGCACCCAACGCCGGCAAACACCGTTTCACCTGGTCAGCGACATAGCTTGGCGGTCTGCGCCGATGATGCGCGGAGAGGCGGCACCCCCGCACAGGGCGCCGCCTCTCCTCTCGTGCGCCGGAGCCGCCGCCGATCGGTGAGGGTCGGGGACCAGCGGCGGCTCCGGGGTTCAGTGGCCCGCGAGGGGCCTAGCGGTGGTCGCTGCCCACCGAGTTCGTCGCCGCGCGCCCCGCTTCGAGGCGGGCGACCGGGATGCGGAACGGGGAGCAGGAGACGTAGTCCAGGCCGACCTCGTGGAAGAAGTGGACGGACTCGGGGTCACCGCCGTGCTCGCCGCAGACGCCGAGCTTCAGGTCGGGGCGGGTACGCCGGCCCGCCTCGGCCGCCGCCTTCACCAGGGAGCCGACGCCGTCCTTGTCGATGGTCTCGAAGGGGGAGACACCGAAGATCCCCTTTTCCAGGTACGCCGTGAAGAAGGAGGCTTCGACGTCGTCGCGGGAGAAGCCCCAGACCGTCTGGGTCAGGTCGTTCGTGCCGAAGCTGAAGAACTCCGCCGCCTCGGCGATCTGGCCGGCCGTCAGGGCCGCCCGCGGGAGTTCGATCATCGTGCCGATGGCGAGCTTGAGCTGCGTGCCCGTCGCCGCCTCGACCTCCGCGATGACCTTGTCGGCCTCCTCGCGGACGATCTCCAGCTCCTGGACCGTGCCGACGAGCGGGATCATGATCTCCGCGCGCGGGTCGCCCTTCGCCGACTTGCGGGACGCGGCCGCCTCGGCGATCGCGCGGACCTGCATCGTGAACAGGCCGGGGATCACGAGGCCCAGGCGCACGCCGCGCAGACCCAGCATCGGGTTCTGCTCGTGCAGGCGGTGCACGGCCTGGAGCAGGCGCAGCTCGTTCTCGTGCGGTTCCTGGCGGGACTCGGCCAGGGCCACCCGGACCGAGAGTTCCGTGATGTCGGGGAGGAACTCGTGCAGCGGCGGGTCGAGGAGGCGGATGGTGACGGGCAGGCCGTCCATCGCCTCGAAGAGCTCCACGAAGTCCTTCTTCTGGAGGGGCAGCAGCGCCTTCAGGGACTCCTCGCGCTCACTCTCCGTGTCCGCCAGGATCAGCCGCTCGACCAGCTCGCGGCGGTCGCCCAGGAACATGTGCTCCGTGCGGCACAGGCCGATGCCCTGGGCGCCGAAGCGGCGGGCGCGCAGCGCGTCTTCCGCGTTGTCCGCGTTGGCGCGCACCCGCAGGCGGCGCTTGCGGTCGGCGAAGGCCATCATGCGGTGGACCGCCTCGACCAGCTCGTCCGCGTCGTCGGCGCCGGGGTGCATGCGGCCCTCGAAGTACTCCACGACGGGAGAGGGGACGACCGGGACCTCGCCGAGGTAGACCTTGCCGCTCGAACCGTCGATGGAGATCAGGTCGCCTTCCTCGACGACATGGCCGCCCGGGACGGTCATACGGCGGCGCTTGGTGTCGACCTCCAGCTCCTCCGCGCCGCAGACGCAGGTCTTGCCCATGCCGCGGGCGACGACGGCCGCGTGGGAGGTCTTGCCGCCGCGCGAGGTCAGGATGCCCTCGGCCGCGATCATGCCGTCCAGGTCGTCGGGGTTCGTCTCGCGGCGGACCAGGATGACCTTCTCACCCGAGCGGGACCACTTGACGGCCGTGTAGGAGTCGAAGACCGCCCTGCCCACCGCGGCGCCGGGGGACGCGGCGATGCCGCGCGCGACCTTGTCGACCTTCGCGTGCTCGTCGAAGCGCGGGAACATCAGCTGGGCCAGCTGGGCGCCGGTGACGCGCTGGAGCGCCTCCGTCTCGTCGATCAGGCCCTGGTCCACCAGCTGGGTCGCGATGCGGAAGGCGGCGCCCGCCGTGCGCTTGCCGACGCGGGTCTGGAGCATCCAGAGCTGGCCGCGCTCGATGGTGAACTCGATGTCGCAGAGATCCTTGTAGTGGTTCTCCAGGGTCTCCATGATCTGCATGAGCTGGTCGTACGACTTCTTGTCGATCTGCTCCAGCTCCGCCAGCGGGACGGTGTTGCGGATGCCCGCGACCACGTCCTCGCCCTGGGCGTTCTGCAGGTAGTCGCCGTAGACGCCCTGGTGGCCCGAGGCGGGGTCACGGGTGAAGGCGACGCCCGTGCCGGAGTCGGGGCCCAGGTTGCCGAAGACCATCGAGCAGACGTTGACGGCCGTACCGAGGTCGTGCGGGATGCGCTCCTGGCGGCGGTACAGCTTGGCGCGGTCGCCGTTCCACGAGTCGAAGACCGCCTTGATGGCGAGGTCCATCTGCTCGCGCGGGTCCTGGGGGAAGTCCCGGCCGGCTTCCGTCTTGACGATCTTCTTGAACTTGGTGACCAGCTTCTTCAGGTCGGCCGCTTCGAGGTCCGTGTCGACGGTGACCTTCTTGGCCGCCTTGGCCGCGTCGAGGGCCTCCTCGAACAGCTCGCCGTCGACGCCGAGGACGGTCTTGCCGAACATCTGGATGAGGCGGCGGTAGGAGTCCCAGGCGAAGCGGTCGTCGCCGGCCTGCTTGGCGAGGCCCTGGACCGACTTGTCGGAGAGGCCGATGTTCAGGACCGTGTCCATCATGCCGGGCATGGAGAACTTGGCGCCCGAGCGGACGGAGACCAGCAGGGGGTTGTCGGGCTGGCCGAGCTTCTTGCCCATGCGGGACTCGAGGGCGTCGAGGTGCGCACTCACCTCGTCACGCAGTGCCGCGGGCTCCGCACCGCTCTCCAGGTAGACCTTGCAGGCCTCGGTGGTGATGGTGAAGCCGGGAGGGACCGGCAGACCGAGGTTGGTCATCTCGGCGAGGTTGGCGCCCTTGCCGCCGAGGAGGTCCTTGAGGTCCTTGTTGCCCTCGGTGAAGTCGTAAACGAACTTCACTACGTGGGGTTCTTTGTTTTCCGACACGGGTCTCGACTCCTTGAGGCCACGGTGGCTGCCCTGACGGCGAGGAACATACCCAGATCGAAGGCGCATGGGTACGTCCACTTGCGTGTCATGCGCCCGTAACCGTTCGTCCGCCAGCGGATCGAAAGTCAAAGCTTGGCAAGCCGAGACGGGCGCATGTTTTCACTTCTTGAACGCACACACCTCCAAACGGCGTAGATTCCGCTCAGATGAGCGGCCCTCAGCACGCCCGATTTCGATCGATGAACGATCAAGGGGTGGCACCCAGTGCCACCCCTTGGAGAAGTGCAGTCGCCCATGATCCGCTCATCTGAGCGCAACCCTTATCAAGGGTGGCGAGAATCACGCTGCCACAGCGCGCCGGATTTCACCATGCGGACGCCGGAACGGGACGAGAACACCGACGTCACACGCCCAGCGCCAGCAGGCGCTCCTCGACCCGCTCCGGCGCGTAGAGGTGTTCAACGACCAGCGCCCCCGCTCCGATGAGCGCGGCCCGCTCCCCCAGCCGGGAGGTGACGACATGCAGGTGGGCCGTGGAGCGCGGCAGCGCCCGCTGGTAGAGCAGCTCGCGCACACCGGTGACGAAGGGGGTCCCGGCGAGGTCGCCCGCGATCATCAGCACGCCCGGGTTGAGCAGGGTCACCACGGTCGCCAGTACGTCACCGACCCGGCGCCCGGCCTCCCGGGCCAGCGCCGCCGCCTGAGGGTGCCCGGCGGCGAGCAGGTCCCGTACGTCCGCCCCGGAGGCGGCCGGCACCCCGCTGTCCGCCAGCCGCCGGGCCACGGCGCCCCCGCTCGCGACGGCGGCGAGACAGCCGTACGAGCCGCAGCGGCACAGCGCCTCCGCGCCCACCCGGATGTGCCCGATGTCGCCCGCGCCGCCGTCGATCCCCCGGTAGACCGCGCCGTCCACGACCACTCCGGCGCCGATGCCGGTGGACACCTTGACCAGCACGAAGGCCGCGCAGTCGGGGTGCCCGGCGCGCTGTTCGGCGTAGGCCATCAGGTTGGCGTCGTTGTCCACGAGGACGGGGACCGGACCGGCGCCGGTGTGCTCGGTGAAGGCGCGGGACAGGCGGCCCGTGATGTCGTAGCCGTCCCAGCCCGGCATCATCGGCGGATGCACCACCCGGCCGGTCCCGCTGTCCACCGGGCCGGGTACGGCGAGCCCGATGCCGCAGACCTCCGCCGCCCGGCGCCCGGCCTTCTCCAGCAGCCGGTCGAACCAGTGGCCGAGTTCGCCGAGCACGGCCTCCGGGCCGTGCTCGACGACCAGGGTCCCCGCGTGCTCGGCGAGTATCTCGCCGGTCAGCGACAGGACGGCGGCGCGGGCGTGCCGGGTGTCCAGGTCGGCGGCGAGGACGACGGCGTGGGAGCCGTCGAACTCCAGGGTGATGGCGGGCCGGCCGCCGAGCGGCGAGTCGACCGGACCGCCGGCGCCCTCACGCAGCCAGCCGGCCCGGAACAGCCGGTCCAGGCGCTGGCCGACGGTCGCGCGGGACAGTCCGGACGCCTGCTGCAGCGCACCGCGCGTCACGGCCCGTCCGCTGCGGACCAGTTCGAGCAGCTCTCCGGCACCTGCCTGGCCGCCGGCTCTGACAGCCCTTCCCGGACGTCCGGTCATGCGCACCCCCTTGTGTTTCCCAAGACTGCATTACATATTGAGTTTTGCGTGTTAAATAGACGTAACTCTACGGTCGTTGCAACAGAACCCGGTCTTCCGGCCGGGCGTCTTCGTCTTCGGGGAGCCCCGAGTGGATCGCAGCACGCAGCTCACCGCCCGTCCCGCGGAGCACGAGAGCGCATACGGCCCCCCGCCGCCCGGCACGTCGCTGCGCGTCGCCGCGGCCCGGGTGCTCGACGCGAACTGGACGGGCCGCTCGACGGTCCCCTCCCGGAGCCTGTATCCGCACCAGTGGTCCTGGGACTCGGCGTTCGTGGCGATCGGGCTCCGGCACCTGTCGCCCCTGCGGGCGCAGACCGAGCTGGAGACGCTGCTGGCCGCCCAGTGGGCCGACGGGCGCGTCCCGCACATCGTGTTCAACCCCTCCGTACCGCTCGACGCCTACTTCCCCAGCCCCGACTTCTGGCGCTCCACCACCGCCGGCCGCACGGCCGGTGCCCCGCGCACCGTACAGACGTCGGGCATCGTGCAGCCACCGGTGCACGCGCTGGCGGCCTGGCTGGTGCACCGCGCCGATCCCGGTCTGTCCAGGGCGCGCGGCTTCCTGACCCGGGTCTACCCGCGCCTCGCCGCCTGGCACCGCTATCTGCTGCACCGCCGGGACCTGGGCGGCGGCGGGCTGGTGTCGGTCGTCCACCCCTGGGAGCAGGGCATGGACAACAGCCCCTGCTGGGACGCCCCGCTCGCCCGGATCACGCCGGCCCCGGCCCGCTCCTTCCGGCGCGCCGACCTCGCCCACGGCGCCCCCGAGGACCGGCCGACGGACCTGGACTACGGACGCTATGTGCGACTGGCGGCCGACTACCGGGACGCCGGGTACAGGGACAGGGTGGGCGGGGAGTTCGCCGTCGAGGACCCCGCCTTCAACGCCCTGCTCATCGCCTCCGAGCACGCACTGGCCCGGATCGCCGAGGAGCTGGGCGCGGCCGGCACCGCCCGGCGCGCGCGGGCCGAACGACTGACGGCGGCTCTGGTGGAGCGGCTGTGGGACCCGGCGGCCGGGATGTTCCTGTGCCGGGACCTGAGGGGCCGGCCGGGGCTGATCCGCGAGCGGGGTGTCTCCGGACTGGTGCCGCTGCTCCTGCCCGGCCTGCCGCGCGCGATCGCCGCCGAGCTCGTCCGCACCCTGCACGGCCCGCACTTCGGGCTCGGCGACCGCACCCGGCTCGTGCCCAGCTACGACCTCCTCGGCGAGGCCTTCGACCCGCACCGGTACTGGCGCGGCCCGGCCTGGTTCAACACGAGCTGGCTGCTGGAGCGGGGCCTGCGTGTGCACGGCGAGCGGGAGCGGGCCGACGCGCTGCGCGCGGCCGTGCTGCAGCTCGCCGAGGCCACCGGTTTCGCGGAGTACGTCGACCCGCGCACCGGTGAGGCCTGCGGCGCGACCGGCTTCGGCTGGACCGCCGCACTCGCCCTCGACCTGCAGCACGAGCTGCACCAAGAGCTCCTCAAGGGCGCCCGCGAGGGCGTGTCCAAGGCGGCCACCGGCACGTTCGACAGAAATGACGAAGGAGGCGACCGGGGATGACGGACCGGCATCATCTGCTTGTGCACGGGGCGACGTTCGCCGCCGTGGGCGACCGGGGCGACATCAGCGGGGTGCGCGGCAGCGGCTCCCCGGAAGGCTTGTTCGTACGGGACGCCCGGCACCTCAGCCGCTGGCAGCTGACCGTCGACGGTGCGGTGCCCGAGGTGCTCACCCCGGTGGCCGACGCCGACGCGGCCCGCTGTGTGCTGGTCCCGCGCGGCGGCCGGCAGGAGCCCCCGGGGCACACGCTCTTCCGCCACCAGGCCGTGGGGGACAGTTCGTTCGTGGAGTCGCTGCGGGTGACCAGCAACCGCCCGGTGCCGACGACGGTCCGCCTCGCCATCACCGCCGACGTCGACTTCACCGACCAGTTCGAACTCCGCTCGGACCACCGCACCTACGCCAAGGCCGGCGCCGTACGCTCGCGCGAGGTCCTGGACGACGGCATCGAGTTCACCTACCGGCGCGCCGAATGGCGGTCCTGTACGACCATCACGGCCGACCCCGCGCCCGACGCCGTGGAGGAGACCGGTACCGGCGCCCGCCGCCTGGTGTGGACCCTGGACCTGGCCCCGCACGGCACGACCGAGGTGCTGCTGCGTGTGATCGCCCGCCCGCACGGCGAGAAACGCGCCCTGCGGGTGCCCCGCGACCCGGCGTCCATGCACGAGCAACTCCTCGATCTGGAAGGGGAGTTCGTGCTGGGCGTGGCCTTTCCGACCGGCTGGCCGGAACTGGCGGAGGCCTGCGCGCGGGGTCTCGCCGACCTGGCCGCGCTGCAGGTGCCGGCCACCGGCCCGGACGGTGAGGAGCTGCGCGTCCCGGCCGGTGGCGCCCCCTGGTTCCTCACGCTCCTCGGCCGGGACGCCCTGCTCACCTCCCTGTTCACGCTGCCGTACCGCCCGGAACTGGCCGCCGCCACGCTCCCGGCGCTCGCCGCGACCCAGGCGACCGGCGCCGGCCCCTCCCCGGTCGCCCAGCCCGGCAAGATCGTGCACGAGGTACGGCACGGGGAACTGGCGCACTTCGGGCAGGTGCCGTTCCGGCGGTACTACGGCTCGGTGGACGCGACCCCGCTGTTCCTGGTCCTGCTCGGCGCGTACGTCGAACAGACCGGGGACACCGGACCGGCCCGCCGCCTGGAGCCGCACGCCCGGGCCGCCATCGGCTGGATGCTCGACCACGGCGGCCTGACCTCGCGCGGCTACCTTGTCTACCGCGCCGACGAGGGCGGCCTCGCCAACCAGAACTGGAAGGACTCCCCCGGCGCGATCTGCTGCGCCGACGGCACCCGGCCCACCGGCGCGGTGATGGCGGCGGGCGCGCAGGGCTACGCGTACGACGCGCTGCGCCGCACGGCGTGGCTGGCGCGCACGGTGTGGGGCGACGAGACGTACGCGGCCCTGCTGGAGCAGGCGGCGGCCGATCTGCGGGACCGGTTCCAGCGGGACTTCTGGATGGAGGAGCGCTCCTTTCCGGCGCTCGCGCTGGACGGGGAGGGCCGCCAGATCGACGCGCTGGCCTCCGACGCCGGGCATCTGCTGTGGTCCGGGCTGCTGGACAAGGAGTACGGCGAGGTGGTGGGCCGGCGGCTGCTGGAGCCGGACTTCTTCTCCGGCTGGGGGGTGCGGACGCTGGCCGCGGGGCAGGGGGCGTACCACCCCCTCTCGTATCACCGGGGTTCCGTGTGGCCGCATGACAACGCGCTGATCACGTTGGGTCTGGCGCGGTACGGGTTGCATGACGAGGCCGGTGTGGTGGCGCGTGCGCTGGTGGACGCGGCGGTGGTGGCGGGGTACCGGCTGCCGGAGGTGCTGGCGGGGTACGGGCGGGACACGCATCCGGAGCCGGTGCCGTACCCGCACGCGTGTGTGCGGGAGTCCCGGTCCGCCGCGGCGCCGCTCGCGCTGCTGACCGCGGTGGGGGGTGCGTAGCGCCGTCGTGAGGCGCGGGGGCGTCGTGGCTGGTCGCGCGGCTCCCCGCGCCGCTCGGGCCGGCGCGGCGCCGTTTGCCAGGTGTTTGCCCGGCGCCGGTGAACAGGGGATGCGAGGGGGCCGTACCCGTGGGCGTCACGGGTGTCGTACGGAAGGACCCTCGGGTGTCTCAGGACACGAGCACGCGCCAGCTGGAAACCGAAGCGCCGAAGGACGATGCTCCCGCCGCGCCCATATCCGGCCCGCGCCGTTCCTTCCCGCGGCCCTGGACCGGCTGGGCGGCGCGGGTGCGGCGGTGGCGAAAGGCTCATCCCACGGCCGCTCAGGGCCTCTCCGTCACCGTGACCGTGCTCGCCGCCGCTCTGGTCGTCGCCGCGCTCGTGATGCCGAACTCGGTGGTGCGGCTGGGACCCGCGAAGTTCGTGCGGATACCGGCGGAAGCCGTGATCGGTGCCGCCGTGTTGCTCGCGCTGCCGCGGCGGCCGCGGGTGGTGACGGCCGCCGTGTCCGGGGTCGCGCTGGCCGGGATGACCGTGCTGAACGCGCTCGACATGGGCTTCAACCAGTACCTCGGCCGCCCCTTCAACGTCGTCCTCGACTGGAGCCTGTTCGGTGACGCGGAGTCGTATCTGGAGGACTCCCTCGGCCGTACGGCCACCCTCGCCGCCGTGGCCGGTGTGATCGCGGCGGTCCTGCTGCTCTGTGTGCTGCTGGCGCTGGCCATGGTCCGGCTGAGCAACCTGCTCGCCCGGCACAGCGGCACCGCGACCCGGGGCACGCTGATCGCGGGCGTCGTCTGGATCACCTGCACCTCGCTCGGCCTGCAGATATCCGGCGTGCCGGTCGCCGCCGACAGCACCGCCACCGCGCTGAAGACCCAGGCCCGCCGTATCTCGGCCACGCTCAGGGACGAGGCGGCGTTCGAGAAGGTCGCGAAGGTCGACGCCTTCGGGAACACCCCCGCCGGCCAGCTGGTCCCCGACCTGCGCGGCAAGGACATGATCTTCACGTTCATCGAGAGCTACGGCCGCAGCGCGATCGAGGACCCGATCATGGCGCCCGGCGTCGACCAGACCCTCGACGCCCGCACCAAGGCCCTGGCCAAGGCCGGTTTCCACGCCAGGAGCGGCTGGCTGACCTCGGCGACCTACGGTGGCAGCAGCTGGCTCGGCCACTCCACCACCATGTCCGGCCTGTGGATCAGCAACCAGCAGCGCTACCGCACGGTCATGGCCAGCGACCACCTCAGCCTCACCGACGCGTTCAGGAAGACCGGCGCCTTCGACACGGTCGGGGTCATGCCGGGGGTGCAGAAGGCGTGGCCCGAGCAGAAGTGGTACGGCCTCGACAAGGTCTACAATGCCTTCCAACTCGGCTACCGGGGACCGAAGTTCAGCTGGTCGACGATGCCCGACCAGTACGCGCTGCAGCAGTACCAGGACCGGGTGCACAGCAAGCGGCCCGCCGACGGCAAGGCGCGGATGTCGCTGCTGATCCTCACCTCCAGCCATCAGCCCTGGGCGCCGATCCCGAAGATGGTCGGCTGGGACCGGCTGGGTGACGGCTCGGTCTTCAAGGGCATCCAGGCGGCGGGCAACAACCCGGCCGACGTCATCGCGGACACCACCAGGTCCCGCCAGGAGTACGGCAAGTCGATCCAGTACTCGGTGACCGCGCTGACCCAGTGGCTGCAGCGCTACGGCTCCAAGGACACGGTGCTGGTCTTCCTCGGCGACCACCAGCCCATCGCCCGGGTCAGCGGCAACCACGCCAGCCGTGACGTGCCCGTCTCGATCGTCGCCAAGGACCCGAAGGTGCTCGACAAGATCGCCGGTTGGGGGTGGACGGACGGCCTGCGTCCGGCCCACGACGCCCCGGTCTGGAAGATGAGCGCCTTCCGCGACCGCTTCCTGACGGCCTACGGCTCGACCCCGCACCCGAAGAAGGGCTGACCGAAGCGACGGACCGGGGTCCCGAGGCGGTCACCGCTCAGCCGCCGGAGGTGTCCAGCTCCGCGTCCTCGCTCACGCCCGCGCAGTCGTAGGGGTCCTTCAGCCAGCCGTCCGGCAGCACCACCCGGTTGTTGCCGGACGTGCGGCCGCGGGGCCCGTCCGCGCCGGCCGGCCACGGCTGGTCGAGGTCCAGCTCGTCCAGGCCCGCCCGCAGCTCCGCCAGCGAGGACGTGATCGCGAGCCGCTTGCGCATCTCGGAGCCGACCGCGAAGCCCTTCAGATACCAGGCGACGTGTTTGCGGAAGTCGACGACCCCCTTGGACTCGTCGCCGATCCACTCGCCGAGCAGGGTGGCGTGCCGGACCATGACGTCGGCGACCGCACGCAGGTCCGGCCGGGCCACGTCCTCGGCGCGTCCCTCGAACGCCGCGACCAGGTCGGAGAACAGCCACGGCCGCCCGAGGCAGCCGCGCCCCACGACCACCCCGTCGCAGCCGGTCTCGCGGACCATCCGCAGCGCGTCCCCGGCCGACCAGATGTCGCCGTTGCCGAGCACCGGGATCTCCGGCACATGCTCCTTCAGCCGGGCGATCGCGTCCCAGTCGGCGGTGCCGCCGTAGTGCTGGGCGGCCGTACGGCCGTGCAGGGCGATCGCCGTGACGCCCTCCTCGACCGCGATGCGGCCGGCGTCGAGGTAGGTGATGTGGTCGTCGTCGATGCCCTTGCGCATCTTCATGGTGACGGGGAGGTCACCGGCGCCGCTCACGGCCTCCCGGAGGATCGCCCGCAGCAGGTTCCGCTTGTACGGCAGCGCGGAGCCGCCGCCCTTGCGGGTGACCTTCGGGACGGGGCAGCCGAAGTTCAGGTCGATGTGGTCGGCCAGGTCCTCCTCCGCGATCATGCGGACGGCCTTGCCGACGGTCGCCGGGTCGACGCCGTACAGCTGGATCGAGCGCGGCTGCTCGCTCGCGTCGAACCTGATCAGCTGCATGGTCTTCTCGTTGCGCTCGACCAGCGCCCGGGTCGTGATCATCTCGCTCACGAACAGGCCCTTGCCGCCGGAGAACTCCCGGCACAGCGTGCGGAAGGGCGCGTTGGTGATCCCCGCCATGGGGGCGAGCACGACGGGCGGCGTCACGGCGTGCGGGCCGATGGAGAGGGGGTGGGTCATCAGAGGGCTCCGAAGCGAACGGGTCGGGCGTACGGCGGATACGACACGGGACAAGGAACCATTGTCCCTCATCGGGGCCGTCACCCGTCCGCCAGCTCCGCCAGCCGCTCCAGCCGCTCCTCGGTCTCCTCGTCGGCGGGGATGTACGCGACCACCCGGTGGGCCGGTGACTGCGGGGCCAGCCACATGGTGCGGTGTTCGAGGCGGACCAGGCCGACCACCGGGTGCCGGTACCGCTTGACGTGCGGGGACAGCGGCGCGACCTCGTGCCGTTCCCACAGCGCGCGGAACTCCTCGGAGGCGGCCAGCAGCCGGTCCCGGTGCTCCTTCCACACGGGCTCGGCGACATGCTCGGCCATCGCCACCCGGTACTTGGCGATCAGGTCGCGCAGCATCTCGTCCCGGTCGAGGAAGTCCCGCTTCCAGCGCGCGCTGGTGGCCAGCAGCCACAGACAGTTGCGGTCGGCCACCGGGAGTTCGGTGAGGTCGCCGAAGAGCTGGGCGAAGGGGCGGTTGGCGGCGAGGACGTCGTAGCGGGCGTTCTGCAGGGAGGCGGGGTAGGGCGCGAGCCGTTCGACGACCTTACGCGCGGAGGTGGAGACGACCGGGCACTCGGGGTCGATGCGCGGGTCCGTGGTCCCGGCGAGGGCGAAGAGGTGGGCGCGCTCGGTGGGGTCCATGAGCAGGGCGCGGGCGACCGCGTCGAGCACCTGCGCGGAGACATGGGTGGCGCGGGCCTGCTCGATCCACGTGTACCAGGTGACCCCGACCGCGGAGAGCTGGGCGACCTCCTCGCGGCGCAGGCCGGGCGTGCGGCGGCGCGGGCCGCGCGGCAGGCCGACCTGTTCCGGGGTGACGCGCTCGCGGCGGCTGCGCAGGAAGGCGGCCAGTTCCCGGCGCCGGATGTGCTGCGCCCTGGGGGGCTCGGTGCGGTGTTCCGGCGCTGCGATGGTCATGCGGCAAGGGTGCCGTCCCGTCGTAGGCCGGTTCCAGTTGGTGCCGGTACCTGGATGACCACCGCCTGGTACCCCGCTGGGAGCTGCCGGAGAGTCGGGGCGTGACCACGACGACCCCTGTGCGTACCGGAGCCCCGCCCCGCGGCCTGACGGCCCTCGGCCTGCTCACCCTTCTGCTCGGGACCGCGCTGCCGATGATCGACTTCTTCGTCGTCAACGTCGCCCTGCCGGCGATCGAGCGCGATCTGCACGCTCCGCCGGCCACGCTGGAGATGGTGGTGGCCGGATACGCGGTGGCGTACGCGGTGCTGCTGGTCCTCGGTGGCCGGCTCGGCGACACCTACGGCCGGCGGCGGCTGTTCCTGTGGGGCGTGTCCGCCTTCGGGCTGACCTCGCTGGCCTGCGGACTGGCGCCGGGCGCCTGGTGGCTGGTGGCGGCGCGGGTCGCGCAGGGTGCCGCCTCGGCGGCGCTGCTGCCGCAGGTGCTGGCCACCATCCACGCGACGACGTCCGGTGAGCGGCGGGCCCGGGCGGTGGCCCTGTACGGCTCGGTCGGCGGGGTGTCCGTCGTGCTCGGGCAGGTGCTGGGCGGGATGCTGGTCGCCGCGGATCTGGCGGGGACGGGCTGGCGTGCGGTGTTCCTGGTGAACGTGCCGGTGGCCGTCGCCGCCCTGGCCTGTGCGCTGCGGTCGGTGCCGGACAGCCGGTCCGAGCGGCCCGCGCGCGGTGATCTCGCCGGTACGGCGCTGCTGGCGGCGGCGCTGATCGCGCTGCTGCTGCCACTGACCGAGGGCCGGGCGGCGGGCTGGCCGCTGTGGTCGGTGCTGCTGCTGTGCGCGGCGCCACTGCTCGCGGCGGGGTTCTACCTCGCGCAGCGGCGGGACGAGCGGGCCGGCCGGAGCCCGCTGCTGCCGCCGTCCCTGCTCACCGCCCCCGAGGTGCGCCGGGGCCTGCTGCTGGGGCTGCCGGTGTTCGTCGGCTTCGCCGGGTGGATGTTCGTGAGCGCGGTGACCCTGCAGGAGGGCCTGGGCTACGGGCCGCTGCGGGCGGGGCTGACGCTGGTGCCGATGGGGGTGGCACAGTTCGCCGCGTCGATGCTGGCGCCGCGTGCGGTGCGGCGGTGCGGCGGGCGGGCGGTGACGCTGGCCGCGGTGGTGCACATCGCGGGGCTGGTGACGGTGACGGCGACCGTGCTGCTGGGCCCCTGGCCGCGGCTGAGCCCCCTGGCCCTCTCCCCCGGCCTGGTGCTGTGCGGGCTGGGTCAGGGTCTGCAGCTGCCCCTGTACTACCGGATCCTGCTGGCGGCGATCCCGGCCCGGCTGGCGGGTGCGGGCAGCGGGCTCGCGGCGACGCTCCAGCAGTCGTGCCTGGCGGTCGGGGTGGCGACGCTCGGTTCACTGTTCCTGTCCCTCGTGCCCGGTGTCGGCATACGGGAGGCGCTGGCGGTGGTGCTGGCGGTGCAGGCCGTGGGGCTGCTGGGGCTGGGGCGGCTTGGCCTGCGGCTGCCCCGGGTACTGGGATAGCCGTCGGGCCGGCCGGCCCATGATCATGCACAGTACATCAATTAGGCACACTATTAGTTAGACGCACTATCGAAATGGGCGTACGATCCGAACCATGCCCGAGTCGAGTCACCGCCGCCGTCTGCTCGTGCTCGCGATCTGCTGTATGAGCCTGCTGATCGTGAGCCTGGACAACACCGCGCTGAACGTGGCGCTGCCGTCCATGCAGCGCGATCTGCACACCACCACCTCCGGTCTGCAGTGGACGATCGACGCCTACACGCTGGTGCTCGCCTCGCTGCTGATGCTCGCGGGCTCGACGGCCGACCGCATCGGCCGCAAGAAGGTCTTCATGACCGGCCTGACGGTGTTCACCCTCGGCTCCGTGCTCTGCTCCGTGGCCCCGAACCTGGCCCTGCTGGTGGTGTTCCGCATGGTGCAGGCGATCGGCGGTTCGATGCTCAACCCCGTCGCCATGTCGATCATCACCAACACCTTCACCGACGCCCGGGAGCGGGCCCGGGCGATCGGCGTGTGGGGCGCGGTGGTCGGTATCTCCATGGCGGCGGGCCCGCTGGTCGGCGGTCTGCTCGTGCAGTCGGTGAGCTGGCGCGCGATCTTCTGGGTCAACCTCCCGGTCGGCCTCGCGGCCCTCCTGCTCACCCTCCGTTTCGTCCCCGAGTCCCGCGCGCCCAAGGCCCGCCGCCCCGACCCGGTCGGCCAGCTCCTGGTCATCGCCCTGTTCGGTTCGCTGACATACGCGATCATCGAGGCGCCGGCCTCGGGCCCGGCCGCCGTGGCCCCCTACTTCGCGATCGCCTTCGCGGCCCTCGCCGGCCTGCTGTGGTACGAGCCCCGCCGCGCCGAACCCCTCATCGACCTGCGCTTCTTCCACTCGGCGCCGTTCAGCGGGGCCACGGTGATAGCGATCAGCGCGTTTGCGGCGCTCGGCGGCTTCCTGTTCCTGTCGACGCTCTATCTGCAGAACGTCCGCGGTCTCGACGCCCTGCACGCGGGCCTGTGGATGCTGCCGATGGCCGCGCCGACGTTCCTGTGCGCGCCGCTGTCCGGCCGCCTGGTGGGCAGCCGCGGCCCGCGCCTGCCCCTGCTGGTGGCCGGTACGGCGATGACGGCGAGCGGCGTCCTCTTCGCGGCCTTCGAGGCGGAGACCGCCAACGCCACCCTCCTCATCGGCTACGTCCTCTTCGGCGTCGGCTTCGGCTTCGTGAACGCGCCGATCACCAACACGGCCGTCTCCGGAATGCCGCGCGCCCAGGCCGGCGTCGCCGCCGCGGTCGCCTCGACGAGCAGGCAGCTGGGGCAGACGCTCGGCGTCGCGGTGGTCGGCGCGGTCCTGGCCTCCGGCATCGGCACGTCCCCGTACCGGTCCGTGTTCGTCTCGGCGGCCCGCCCCGGCTGGTGGATCCTCACCGCCTGCGGCCTGGCGGTCCTCCTGCTCGGCCTGCTCACCAGCGGCCGCTGGGCCCACCGCACCGCGGAACGCACGGCCGGGAAACTGGAGTCGGCCCAGATCCCCCGGCCGGTGGAAGCGGCTCAGGACGCCTGACCGCCGCCGGACCCGTCCAGACGGAACGGGGAACCCTCGGTCGTCGGGGACCAGCCCGCGCCCAGGGCCCGCCGGACGGCCCGGGCCACCTCGGACGGGAGGACCGGGACGGCGTCGTGCCCCAGCAGGTTGCCGGGGTGGGGACGGCCGGTCGTGACGATCAGCGTCGCGCCGGGAGTGTCCGCGTGCTCGACCGCGAAGGTGCCCGCGGTCCAGCCCATGGCCTGGGCGTAGGTCGGCCTGCGGCGCACGCGCCAGCGGTAGGCCGTGCCGTCGACGACGATACGGCGGGCTCCCCCGCGAGGCAGCGCCATCGGCCGCTCAGACCCCGGCCCCGGTGGCGCGGGCGAGGTCGTACAGCCTCTCCAGCCGCTCGCGGGACTCCTCGTCGGCCGGGGTGTACGTCACCATGCGGGCGCCCAGTTCGGGGCCCAGCCACAGGTCCGTGTGCTCCAGCTTGAGGTGCCCGACGTGGGCGTTGAGGAACTCCTTGGTCTTGGAGCGGACGCCCACCACCTCGTAACGCTGCCAGTTCTCGCGGAACTTCGGGGACTCCTCCAGGCGCTTGAGCAGCATCTTCCAGGCCGGCTCGCCGAGGTGGCCGGCCAGGGACGCGCGCAGCCGGGCCGCCATCAGGCGCTGGGTCTCCTCCAGGTGCACGACCGACGCCTGCCACTCCTTGTTCGTGTACACGAGGAGCATGCAGTTGCGGTCCTGCGCCGGCAGCGCGTCCAGGTCGCACAGGAGGCGCCCGTAGGTGCGGTTGTGGGCGAGGATGTCGTACCGGCTGTTCTGGACGCAGGCCGGGATCGGCTCCAGCTGGCGCAGCATCGCGCGCAGCGCCGGGGTGACGCTCGGGCAGTTCGCGGCGGGGGTCGGATCGGTGGCGCCGGCCAGCTGGAAGAGGTGGGCGCGTTCGCTGGCGTCCAGCATCAGGGTGCGGGCCAGGGCGTCCAGGACCTGGACGGAGACCTGGATGTCCCGGCCCTGTTCGAGCCAGGTGTACCAGGTGACTCCGACCGCGGACAGCTGCGCGACCTCCTCCCGGCGCAGGCCGGGGGTGCGGCGGCGGGCGCCGCGCGGCAGGCCCACCTGCTCGGGGGCGATGCGCTCGCGGCGGCTGCGCAGGAACGCGGCCAGCTCGTGCCGCCGGATCTCCGAGCCCCTGGGCCGCGGTGCGGCGGTCTCCCGGTTCGTGGCCGTCGTCGTCATGGGTCCAGGGTGCCCGCATCCTGATCCTGTTGCCAGGTAGTTCTTCTACCAGGATCAGGACACTCTGGTACCCGTCTGGGCGGTGGCGCAGGCTCGGGGCCATGAGTCAAACCGTCACCACCCGGGCCGTTCCCGCGACGGCCGCGCCGCCCGCACTCGGCGGGCTCGGGCTGTTCACCGTTCTGCTGGCCGCGGCCCTGCCGCTGGTCGACTTCTTCATCGTCAACGTCGCCCTGCCGGCCATCGGCGCCGACCTCGCCGCGGGCGAGGCCGTGCTGGAACTGGTCGTGGCCGGGTACGGGGTCGCCTACGCCGTGCTGCTGGTGCTCGGCGGGCGGCTCGGGGACCTGTTCGGGCGGCGCCGGCTGTTCCTCGGCGGCATGGCCGCGTTCGGGCTGACCTCGCTGGCCTGCGGGCTGGCGCCCGGCGCCTGGAGCCTGGTCGCGGCGCGGGTCGCGCAGGGCGCCTCGGCCGCCGCGATGCTGCCGCAGGTGCTCGCCACCATCCAGGCCACCACGCACGGCCCGCGCCGCGCGAAGGCCATGAGCCTGTACGGCGCCACGGCCGGGCTGTCCATGGTCGCGGGGCAGATACTCGGCGGGGTGCTCGTCGCCGCCGATGTCGCCGGGACCGGCTGGCGGTCGGTGTTCCTCGTCAACGTGCCCGTGGTCGTGGTCGGTCTCGTCCTCGCCGTGCGCGTCGTGCCGGAGACGCGCTCGCCGCGCCCGGAGCCCGTCGACGGTCCCGGCACCGTTCTGCTCGCCGTGTCCCTGCTGACACTGCTCGCCCCGCTCACCGAGGGCCGGGCGGCGGGCTGGCCGCTGTGGACGTGGCTGTCGCTGGCGGCGTTCCCGTTCGCCGCCGGCGCGTTCTGGGCCGTGGAGCGGCGGGCCGACCGGGCGGGCCGGACCCCGCTGGTGCCGCCGAGCCTGCTGGCGCTGGCCTCGCTGCGGCGGGGCCTGGTGCTGATGGTGCCGTTCTCCGTCGGCTTCAGCGGGTTCATGTTCGTGATCGCGCTGGCGCTGCAGCAGGGCGCCCGGCTCGGGCCGGTGGCGGCCGGGCTGGCCCTCGCGCCGATGGCCGTGGTGTTCCTGTTCGTCTCCCTCGCCGGACCCCGGCTGATCGCCCGCTACGGCAGCCGGGCCGTCACCGCGGGATCCGTCGTGCAGGGCGTGGGCGTGCTGCTGATCGTGCTGGCCGCCTGGCGGGACTGGCCGCGTCTGGACGTCGGCTCGCTGCTGCCGGGCGCGGCCGTGGCCGGTGCCGGGCAGGCGCTCCAACTGCCCAACGTGCTGCGGATCGTGATGTCCGAGGTGCCGCCGGACCGGGCCGGCGTGGGCGGGGGTGTGATGGTCACCACCCAGCAGTCCGCGCTCGCCCTCGGCGTGGCCACGCTCGGCACCCTGTTCCTCACCCTCGTACCGCACCTCGGCATGCGGGACGCCCTGGTCACCACGCTGCTGGTACAGCTGGCCGGGATCGTGGTGACCGGCCTGCTCAGCCTGCGCCTGCCCCGCGAGGTCGGCTGAACCCGGCCGCTCGGCCGCGCCGACCCACGCGGAGGACAGCCCTGCACACGAGACCGACCGACCCGAACGGCGCGGCCGGTGCGGCCGGTACGCCGGTCGGGGGGGGCCAGCCCGCCGGGCGGCGGGTGCGGCCAGTGCGGCCGGTCCCGCCGATACGGCCTGTGCAGCCGGTGCCGCCAGTACGCCGGCACGGCCGGTGCGGCCGGTGCGGCCGGTGCGGCCGGTAGGCCGGTGCCGCTGATGCTGCCGGCACGGCCGGTGCGCCGGTAACGGCCAGTGCCGCCGGCGTGCCCGCTGCCGCCGATATGGCCAGTACTGCAGGTTGACCGGGGTGGCCGGTGCCGCCAGTACCACCGGTGTCGCTGGTGCCGGCCAGGGCCGCCAGTACAGCCGGTGCCACCGGCGTGGCCGGTACCGCCAGCGCCGCCGCTACCACCGGCATGGTCGGCGCCACCGGTGGGGCCCGTGCGGCGACACAGCCGGTACGGCCGGTGCCGCAGTACAGTCGGTGCAGCCAGCGCCGCTGGTGCGCGCGGGGCCGCCGATACGGCCAGCCCTACAGGCTCCACCGGCGTGGCCGGTACCACCAGCGCCGCCGCCACCACCGGCATGGTCGGCGCCACCGGTGGGGCCCGTGCCGCCGACACAGCCGGTACGGCCGGTGCCGCAGTACAGTCGGTGCGGCCAGTGCCGCTGGTGCGCGCGAGGCCGCCGATACGGCCAGTCCTGCAGGTTTCGCCGGGGTGGCCGGTACCACCAGCGCCGCCGCCACCACCGGCATGGTCGGCGCCACCGGTGGGGCCCGTGCCGCCGACACAGCCGGAACGGCCGGTGCGGCCAGTGCCGCCGATACAGCCGAAGCCGCCGGTGTGGCCGGTGCCGCCGATACAACCGGAACGGCCGGAACGGCCGGTGCGGCCAGTGCCGCCGATACAGCCGAAGCCGCCAGTACCGCCGGTGTGGCCGGTGCCGCCGGTACCACCGGTACCACCGATGCTGCCAGTACCACCGGTGCTGCCGAAGCACGTCGCCCCCTGGCTGGCGCCGGGCCCGCCGCCGGCCTGAGCGGTCCCACAGGGAGCCGTCCCACCGGGAGCCGTCCCACCGAGAGCGTCCCTCTGAGAGCGGGGTCCCTCCGAGAGCCGAGAGCCCTCCCGCCGGGAGCCGCCGCACCAAAAGCGCCCCTTCGAGAGCTCTCCCGCCGGGAGCCGGGGACCCTCCAGCGGGAGCCGTCCCACCGGGAGCCCTCCCGCCGCGTGGCCCGCCCGTCCTCGGAAGCGGAGTCAGGGGGCTTTCGGGCGGCCCCGGTTGGCCGAGTCCGGCGGCCCCGGTTGGAGGAGTTCGAGTGGCCCGCACCTCCGCGGGCCTTCGATACTCCTGGCAGGAGACCTTGCAATGCCTCCGACCCGCCTCTTCCTCCCGCGGGCTCACCACGCCGGGGCGCGGCAAGGGGCGTCCCCCTGTGTCTCGGCAGATCGCGGATCCCCGCCCGGGCATCGTGCGGTCGCTGCACCCTCATGGCAGGAAGGCACCAGAATGTCACTTCTGACGCATGCGGCGCGTCGTGTCCGCCCAGTCACAGCCGCCCTCACCACCGCGACAGCCCTCCTCATCGCCTGCGTCGTCCAGACGTCACCGGCGACCGCGGCGACGGCGGCGGCGACGACGACGGCATCCCGGCCGACGGGCTCGCAGGCGGACGCCCGGGCCGACGGGGGTGCGCCGTCGGGCATCTCCACCCTCTCCGACAAGTGGAACCGGCCCTGGGCCATCACCTTCCTGCCGAACGGGATGTTCGCGCTGGTGACCGAGCGCTTCACGTCCACCGTGCATCTCCTGGGACGGGACGGCTCCAAGAAGATGGTGGGCACGGTACCCAACACGGTGGTCCCCGACGTCGATCCCACGAAGGGCTCGGGCGGACTGCTCGGGGTCGCCCCGTCGCCGACCTGGAACGGCACCACGGACAAGGACGTGTTCTTCGTCCACACGGCCGCCGAAGGCACCCGGATCGTGAGGATGAAGTTCGACGGCAAGACGCTCACCGGCTACACCGTCCTGGTCGGCGGCATCAAGAGGGGCGCGGACCACAACGGCGGCAAGATCGCCTTCGGTCCCGACGGATACCTGTACGTGGCCACCGGCGACGCCCAGACCGGGAGCCTCGCGCAGAACAAGAACTCGCTCAACGGCAAGATCCTGCGCATCACCAAGACCGGCGCGGCGGCGCCCGGCAACCCGTTCGGCAACCGCGTGTACAGCCTCGGGCACCGCAACCCCCAGGGCTTCGCCTGGGACACCCGGGGCAGGCTGTGGGCGTCCGAGATCGGCGAGGCCAAGTGGGACGAACTCAATCTGATCAAGGCGGGAGCGAACTACGGCTGGCCCCTGTGTGAAGGCACCTGCGCCACGGCGGGAATGACGAATCCCAAGTTCGTCTGGAAGCCTGAGGACGGCGGCGTACCCGCCCAGGTCGCGATCGTGAACAACGTCGTCTACGTGACGACGCTGCGCGGAGAGCGACTGTGGCGGCTCCCGATCGACGGCACCGGCCAGGGGATCGGAGCAGCGAAGTCGTACTACGTCAACGCCTACGCGCGGCTGCGGGCCCTCACCAAGGTGCCCGACACCAACCAGCTGTTGATGGGCACGAGCGACCGCGGCACCGACAGGGACTTCGTCCTCAAAGTGACGATCAAGTAGCCCCCTCGCCGCCGCGAAGGGGTGGACCCCCCTCCCCGAAAGGAAGGTACCCACCATGAACGAAGTCATCGAGCAGCCGGAACAGCCGGTCAGGGCCACCGAGGCACCGGGCGACGCCGTCGTGTGGCAGACCCCGGACTACACGGTCGTCGACACCGCGCTGGAGGTCACGGCCTACTCCCTGACGGCGCGTTAGCCTGCCACCGACGGCGGCATCCCCAGTGGAACCGCGCGTGCCCCGGACGGCTCGGGGCACGCGCCCGTCCCCGAAGAGATGGTGATCGAGCAGTGTCCACGGCAGTCACCCCGGCCGCCGAGCCCTGGAGCCCCGCGGAGTTCGAGTCCCGCCTGCGCGCGGTGGGCCAGGAGCGGTACCACGACCGCCACCCCTTCAACGTGCGCATGCACACGGGCGCCCTGAGCCCCGCGGAGCTGCGCTGCTGGATCGCCAACCGTTTCCACTACCAGCGCCACATCCCCGTCAAGGACGCGCTGATCACCGCCAAGCTGGACACCCCGCTGCTGCGGCGGATGTGGCTGCGCCGGATCGAGGACCACGACGGGCGCCGGGAGGGCGAGGGCGGCATCGAGCGGTGGCTGCGGCTCGGGGAGGCGGCCGGCCTGGACCGGGAGACCCTCCTGTCCGGCCGGGCCGTCCTGCCGGGGGTGCGGCTGGCGGTGGAGGGCTATGTGAACTTCTGCCGCCTGCACGGGCCGCTGGAGGCGGTGGCCGCCTCGCTCACCGAGTTGTCCGCACCCGATCTGATGCGCCTGCGCATCGAGGCCTTCGAACGCCACTACCCGTGGATCGAGGCGGACGGACTGGCGTACTTCCGCACCCGCGTCGAGCAGGGCCGGCGCGACAGCGGCGAGGCGCTCGCACTCGTCCTGGACTGGGCGCGCACCCGCAGGGACCAGCAACGGGCGGTGGACGCGCTCTCCTTCAAGTGCGATGTGCTGTGGGCCCTGCTCGACGCCGTGCAGCAGGCCGGGCGGTCCCGGCCCGCCGACGACGGGGAACGGGACGGCCTGCGGGACCGGGTGCGATGACGGCGCCCCGGCGTGAGTGGTGCCCCGCCCTCCCCCCGGCCCTGACGCTGCGGCACGACACCGTACGCGGCACGGACCTGCTGGTCCTGCCGGAACGCGTCGTCGTCCTCAAGGGACACGCCGGCACGGTCCTCGGCCTGTGCGACGGCACCCGCACCGTACGCGGCATCGTCGACGCGCTGGCCGAACGCTTCCCCGGCGCGCCGGTGGCCGCCGACGTCCCCCTCTTCCTCGACCGCCTGCACCAGGAGGGCTGGCTCCGGTGACCGGCCCCTCGCGCCCCGAAAGCCCCGCCCCTCCCTGGGCCCTGCTCGCCGAACTCACCCACGCCTGCCCGCTGCACTGTCCGTACTGCTCCAACCCGCTGGAACTCGCGCGCCGTTCGAGCGAGCTGAGCACCGGGGAGTGGGCGGACGTGCTGCGCCAGGCAGGCGAGCTGGGCGTCGTCCACACGCATCTGTCCGGCGGTGAGCCCCTGTTGCGCCCCGACCTGGCGGACATCGTCGCCGCCGCCGAGGCCGCCGGGATCTACACCCAGCTCGTCACCAGCGGCACCGGCCTGGACGAAGCCAGGCTGGCCGCCCTCACCGCGGCCGGGCTGCGCAGCGTCCAGCTCTCCGTCCAGCACGCCGACACGCGCGCCAACGACCGCATCGCCGGGCGCCCGTCCTCCTTCGCCGCCAAGGAGGAGGCCGCGGCCCTCGTCCGCCGGGCCGGGCTCCCGCTGGGCCTCAACATCGTCCTGCACCGCGACAACCTGGACGCCGTCGGTGCCCTCATCGAGCTCGGCGTGGCCTGGGGCGTGGACCGGATCGAGCTGGCCAACACCCAGTTCTACGGCTGGGGTCTGCTCAACCGGGCGGCGTTGCTGCCCACCCGCGACCAGGTCACCCGCGCCCATGAGGTCGTCGAGGACTGGCGGGCGCGGCTCGCCGGCCAAGTCGAGCTGATCTGGGTCGTCCCCGACTACTTCGACGGCGTCGCCAAACCGTGCATGGGCGGCTGGGGGGCGGTCTCGCTCACCGTCGCCCCCGACGGGACGGTCCTGCCCTGTCCGGCCGCTGCCGCTCTGCCGGACCTCGCCGCGCCCAACGTCCGCGACCGTTCCCTGGCGTGGATCTGGGAACGGTCCCCGGCCTTCAACCGCTTCCGCGGCACCGACTGGATGACCGGCCCCTGCCGTGGCTGCCCCCGCCGGGAGGAGGACTTCGGCGGATGCCGCTGCCAGGCCTACGCCCTCACCGGCGACCCCGCACGCACCGATCCGGCCTGCGCGTTCTCCCCGGACCACGACCTCGTCCGCCGGCTGTCCGAAGCCGGCCCGGCCGAGCCCCCGCCGCCGTACACCTACCGCCGGCCCGGCGCGGCACCCGTGGCGCCGGCCTGAACCGGCCAAGGGGTGGCCGCGCGGGCCGTCCGGGCCGAGGCCACGGGTTGGACAACTCCGTGTGAAGCTCCCCCTGTTGATGTTCGTCCTGCTGCACACTCCTGTTCCGGCCGGGTGCCGGATCCGAGGAGGCGGGAGGCGTCATGCCGCAGGGCAACAGCACGAGCAAGGTCAGCCGCTGGGACCACCACGGCCGGGAGCACGTCGTCCGGGTCCTGCGCACGGGGGTGCAGCGCACCATCAGATGTGACACGTGCGGCTGGCGCCGAGGCGCCCAGTTCCTGCCGTGGCTGAAGGCGGAGGAGCATCTGGCCGAGGTCCACCAGGCGACGGTCGATCCGGCCACGGCCCGGCATTCGCCAAGGTAAGAACCTGGGCCGCCTGCACCCTGCTTGACCTGCGCTCTTACCCGACCGAGGGGCGCGCTCCGGCCCGTCTCGAGTGGCCGCTTTCCCAGAGCCGGGTCAGCCTGGGAAAGGTTCATCGAGCGACAGGAGACGAACATGACCTCGGTACTCCGCCACCACCGCTACGGCCGTACGCTGGGCGCTTGTGCCCTGTCCGTGGCGTTGCTCTCCGGCGGGACGGCCGGAGCCTTCGCCGCCACCAAGCCCAGCCCCACCGGCAGTCCCATGGGCAGTCCCACCAGCGCCATGGCATCGATCACCATCACGGCCGACAAGACCTCCGTCAAGGCCGGTGACACGGTGAAGTTCACGGGCCGCACCAAGGGCCTGAAAGTCGGTTCCCCGCTGGTGCTCCAGCATGAGAAGAACGGCAAGTGGGTCCCGCTGAAGGCGACTGCCAAGGTCAAGACCGGCAGCTCGTACGCCCTCACGGCCAAGCTCAACACGACGGGCACGGAGAAGCTGCGCGTCGCCAGCGCGACGATGCACGGAAAGGTCCACTCGCCCACCGTCACCGTGAAGGTGAGCTGAGCCCCCGTATCAGCAGGTCCACGACGGCCGTGAACTCCTCGTCGACGCCGGGAGCGGTCCATTCCCGGGCGTGACAGGGGTCGTGGAAACGGCCGGTGGCCTGGAAGACGGCTCGTGCCGCGGCGGCCGGGTCGGGCACCGGGAAGGTGCCCGACCCGGCCCCTGCCGTGATGATCCGGGTCAGCTGCGCGGTCAGGTCGGCGATGTGCTCCCCGACCACCGTGCCGTTCTCGTCGGTCAGCACCGTGTACGTGGCGAAGAGTTCGGGGTCGTCCCCGGCCTTGTGCCGCTTGGCCTCGAACAGGGCCCCGAGCCAGGCGCGCAGCCGCTTCTCGGGGCTTTCGTCCTGGTCGACGATGACCGCGAGTTTCTCCGACGTCCGGTCCAGCCAGCGCTTGGTGACCGCTTCGCGCAGGGCCGCCTTGGTGCGGAAGTGCCGGTAGACACTGCCGTGGCTGACGCCGAGCGCGCGGGCCACGTCGACCACGGTGGCCTTGGCCGGGCCGTGCCGGCGCAGCACCTCCTCGGTCGCTTCGAGGATGCGCTCGGCGGTCAGGGTCTCGCTGGTCGGTGCCATGCCCTAGACCGTACCCGCCTTCCCGGTCAGCGCTCGCTGTCGAGGTGGGCCAGCTGTGCGCTCGGGTAACGGTCGCCGGCCGCCGCGTCCGCCGGTACGGCCTCCTCGACGGCCGTCAGGTCGGCGGCGTCCAGGGTCACGTCCAGGGCGCCCAGCGACTCGCCGAGCCGCTCGCGGGTGCGGGCCCCGACGAGGGGGACGATGTCCTCGCCGCGCGAGAGCACCCAGGCGATCGCGATCTGCGCGACCGTCACGCCCTTCTGCTCGGCGATCTTGCGCAGGGCCTCGACCAGGTCCAGGTTGTGCCGGAGGTTCTCGCCCTGGAAGCGGGGCGAGTGGGCGCGGAAGTCGTTCGCGGCCAGCTGCCGGTCACGGGCGAAGTGGCCCGAGATCAGCCCGCGCGAGAGGACGCCGTAGGCGGTGACGCCGATGCCCAGCTCACGGGTGGTGGGCAGGATGTCCCGCTCGATGCCGCGGGAGATCAGGGAGTACTCGATCTGCAGGTCGGCGACCGGGGCGGTGGCGGCGGCCCGCCGGATGGTCTCGGCGCCGACCTCGCTCAGGCCGACGTGCCGGACGTATCCCTTCTCGATCAGTTCGGCGATCGCGCCGACGGTCTCCTCGATCGGCACGTCCGGGTCGAGGCGGGCGATCCGGTAGACGTCGATGTGGTCGACGCCGAGGCGCTGCAGGGAGTAGGCGGCGAAGTTCCGCACGGCGGCCGGGCGGCCGTCGTAGCCGCTCCAGTTGCCGTCCGGGTCGCGCAGGGCGCCGAACTTCACGCTGACCAGTGCCTGCTCGCGGCGGGCGGCCGGGGCGGTGCGCAGGGCCTCGCCGATCAGCATCTCGTTGTGTCCCATGGCGTAGAAGTCGCCGGTGTCCAGCAGGGTGACCCCCGCCTCCAGGGCGGCGTGGACGGTCGCGATGGACTCCGCGCGGTCGGCCTCGCCGTAGAGCGCGGACATGCCCATGCAGCCGAGGCCGAGGGCGGAGACCTGGGGGCCGGTGGTTCCGAGGGTTCGGGTTCGCATCGTCATGCCTTCACCTTGCCATGACAGCTGACAGATTTCAATATCTGTCATTCCACCTTTGTAACTCACCTGGGCGGGGCCGGGCCGGAAAAAAGCCCACCCACCCCGCCGACGAGTCGGATGGGTGGGTGGGCGAAAGACGGCTGAAGCGTTACCTCAGGCCTCAGCAGCCGAGCAGGCGCTGGGCCAGGTACCCCTCGATCTGGTCGAGCGACACGCGCTCCTGCTTCATGGAGTCCCGCTCGCGCACCGTGACGGCGTTGTCCTCCAGCGTGTCGAAGTCGACGGTCACGCAGTACGGCGTACCGATCTCGTCCTGGCGGCGGTAACGGCGGCCGATGGCGCCGGCGTCGTCGAACTCGATGTTCCAGTTCTGCCGCAGCGCCTGGGCGAGGCCCTTGGCCTTGGGCGACAGCTCGGGGTTGCGGGACAGCGGGAGGACGGCCACCTTCACCGGGGCGAGGCGGTGGTCGAGCCGCAGCACGGTCCGCTTCTCCATCTTGCCCTTGGCGTTCGGCGCCTCGTCCTCGACGTAGGCGTCGAGCAGGAAGGCCAGCATGGTGCGGCCGACACCCGCCGCCGGCTCGATGACGTACGGCGTCCAGCGCTCGCCGGCCTCCTGGTCGAAGTAGGAGAGGTCCTGGCCGGAGGCCTTGGAGTGGGCGCCGAGGTCGTAGTCGGTGCGGTTGGCGACACCCTCCAGCTCACCCCACTCGCTGCCGCCGAACCGGAAGCGGTACTCGATGTCGGCGGTGCGCTTGGAGTAGTGGGAGAGCTTCTCCTTCGGGTGCTCGTACCAGCGCATGTTCTCCTCGCGCAGGCCCAGGCCGGTGTACCAGTTCCAGCGCTGCTGCATCCAGTACTCCTGCCACTTCTCGTCCTCGCCCGGCTTGACGAAGAACTCCATCTCCATCTGCTCGAACTCGCGGGTGCGGAAGATGAAGTTGCCGGGCGTGATCTCGTTGCGGAAGGACTTGCCCATCTGCGCGATGCCGAACGGCGGCTTGCGGCGCGAGGTGGTCTGCACCTGGGCGAAGTTGGTGAAGATGCCCTGGGCGGTCTCCGGGCGCAGGTAGGCGACCGAACCGCTGTCCTGCGTCGGACCGAGGTGCGTCGACAGCAGGCCCGAGAACTGCTTGGGCTCGGTGAACTGGCCCTTGTTGCCGCAGTTGGGGCAGTTGATGTCGGCCAGGCCGTTCGCCGGGGCGTGACCCTTCTTCTCCTCGTACGCCTCTTCCAGGTGGTCGGCGCGGAACCGCTTGTGGCACGCGGTGCACTCGGTCAGCGGGTCCGTGAAGGTGGCGACGTGGCCGGAAGCGACCCAGACCTCGGGGGCCAGGATGACGGACGAGTCGATGCCGACCACGTCCTCGCGCGACGTCACCATGTAGCGCCACCACTGACGCTTGATGTTCTCCTTGAGCTCGACACCCAGCGGCCCGTAGTCCCAGGCGGCACGCTGTCCGCCGTAGATCTCACTGCACGGGAAAACCAAGCCACGGCGCTTGCTCAGGCTGACGATGGTGTCGATCTTGTCGGCGGCCACGGTGCTCTCTTCATTACGACGACGGGCGTTGAAGCGAGATGCTTCCAGCGAATGATTCAGGTTACCGGCGCGGGCTCCCCGACGACCAAATCGTCCCCCGCTCCCGCACCACCCCGGACCGTTGTTGACAACGGTTTCCATTTTTGTTGAAAATGACTGTCATGAACGTACGACGACGCCTCATATCCGCCGTCGCGGCCACCGCCGTGACCGCCCTCGGCCTCGGCACCCTCACCGGCTGCTCCGGGGGCACGGCCGCGGCCAACACGGACAGGTTCGACGTCGTCGCGTCGTTCTACCCGATGGCCTTCCTCGCCGAGCGCATCGGCGGGGACCACGTCCACGTCACCAGTCTGACCACCCCCGGCCAGGAACCGCACGACCTGGAGATCAGCCCCCGGCAGATCGCGATGCTCCAGGACTCCGACGCGGTGCTGTACCTGAAGAACCTCCAGCCCTCCGTCGACGACGCGGTGGCCCAGTCCCCGGTGCGGACGAAGATCGACGCGGCCTCGCTGACCACGCTGGAGGAGCACGGCAACGAGGTCGGCGGGCACGCGGCCGCGCACGACACCCACCAGGGCGAGGGGGCCGGCGGCAAGGACCCGCACATCTGGCTCGACCCGGTGCGCTACGCCCAGGTCGCCCAGGGGGTCGGCAAGGCCTTCGCGAAAGCCGACCCGAAGCACGCCGCCGACTACAGGAAGAACACCGCCGCCCTGGTCGCGCGGCTGAACGGCCTGGACCGGCAGTTCCGGGACGGCCTGGCGCACACGAAGACCAAGGTCTTCATCACCACCCACGCCGCCTTCGGCTATCTCGCCGAGCGCTACGGCCTGACCGAGGAGGCCATCAACGGCCTCGACCCCGAGTCCGAGCCCAGCGCCGCGCGCGTGAAGGACCTGGAGCGGACGGCGAAGGCCGACGGCGTCTCCACCGTCTTCTACGAGACGCTCGTCAGCGACAAGACCGCCAAGACCCTCGCCGACGACTCCGGGCTGAGGACGGACGTCCTGGACCCGCTCGAGGGCATCACCGCCAAGTCCCGCGGCAAGGACTACTTCACCGTCCAGCAGGCCAACCTCAAGGCGCTCCAGCAGGCGCTGGGCGCCAAATGAGCAGCACGGGAGACGAGATGACCAGTGAGCCCAGCGAACCCGTCATAGCCCTGCGCGGGGTCACCGCCGAACTCGGCGCGCGCCCCGTACTGCGCGGCATCGACCTCACCGTCGGCCGCGGCGAGGTCGTCGCGCTGCTCGGCGCCAACGGCTCCGGCAAGTCCACGGCGATCCGCACGATCATCGGCCAGGTACCGGTCAGCGGCGGCACCATCGAGCTGTTCGGCACGCCGCGCCGCGCCTTCCGCGCCTGGGCGCGCGTGGGCTACGTACCGCAGCGCACGACGGCCGCGGGCGGCGTCCCCGCGACGGTCACCGAGATCGTGTCGTCCGGGCGCCTCTCGCGCACCCGCTTCGGCATCTTCCGCAGGGCCGACCGGGACGCCGTACACCGGGCCCTGGAACTGGTCGGCATGGCCGACCGCGCCAAGGACTCGGTGAACGCCCTCTCGGGCGGCCAGCACCAGCGGGTGCTGATCGCCCGCGCCCTCGTCGCCGAGCCCGAACTGCTGATCATGGACGAGCCGATGGCGGGCGTGGACCTGGCCAGCCAGGAGGTGCTCGCCCGGACCCTGCGGGAGCAGGTGGCCGCCGGTACGACGGTCCTGCTGGTCCTGCACGAACTCGGGCCCCTGGAGCCCCTGATCGACCGGGCGGTCGTGCTGCGCGACGGCTGCGTCCTGCACGACGGGCCGCCGCCGCACGCGGTCGGCCAGCACGCCCTGCCCGGCCACGACCACGTACACCCGCACGCCCCCGTGGACACCGAACCGGTCCGCACCGGACTGCTGAGCTGATGGGCCTGTGAGCTGATGGACCTCCTGAACTACGCCTTCATGCAGCGGGCGCTCATCGCGGCCGTCCTGGTCGGCATCACCGCGCCCGCGATCGGCATCTACCTCGTCCAGCGCCGCCAGCCCCTGATGGGCGACGGCATCGGACACGTGGCGATGACCGGCGTCGGCCTCGGCTTCCTGCTGCACGCCTCGCCGGTGTGGATGGCCACTGCCGTCTCCGCGCTCGGCTCGGTGCTGATGGAGCTGATCCGCTGGTACGGCAGGACCCGCGGCGACATCGCCCTCGCGATGCTCTTCTACGGCGGCATGGCCGGCGGCGTGATGTTCGTCAACCTCGCGCCCGGAGGTTCCAACGCGAACCTGACGTCGTACCTGTTCGGCTCCCTGTCGACGGTCTCCCCGTCGGACATCACGGCGATCACGGTGCTCGCGGCGTTCGTCGTCGTGGTCACCCTCGGGCTGCGCCGCCAGCTGTTCGCGGTCAGCCAGGACGAGGAGTTCGCGCGGGTCACCGGGCTGCCGGTGCGCGCCCTGAACCTGCTCATCGCGGTCACCGCGGCCGTCACGGTCACCGTCGCCATGCGGGTGGTCGGCCTGATCCTGGTCTCCGCGCTCATGGTGGTGCCGGTCGCCGCCGCACAGCAGCTCAGCCGCAGCTTCGCGGTGACCTTCGCGATCGCCGTCGCCATCGGCGTCGGCGTGGCGATCGGCGGCACGATCACCTCGTACTACCAGGACGTCCCGCCCGGCGCGACGATCGTCCTGCTGACCATCGCCGCGTTCGTGGCGTTCACGGCCCTGGCCACCCCGCTGGCCCGCCGACGCGCCCGCGCGGCGGCCGCCGCACACCCGGCCGGGGATCCGGCCGAGTGCACGATTCCGGCCATGCGAGGGACCGGGGAGGAGATCGGCGTCTGACCGCTGACGGTCCGGACTGGCACAATGGCCGCCCGGGCAGAAGCGAGACGTGAGGAGACAACGGTGACGACCGCTGGACCGCCCGTGAAGGGCCGCGCGACCCGCCAACGGGCAGCCGTGGCGGCGGCCCTGGACGAGGTCGAGGAGTTCCGCAGCGCGCAGGAACTGCACGACATGCTCAAGCACAAGGGCGACTCGGTCGGGCTCACCACCGTCTACCGCACGCTGCAGTCCCTCGCCGAGGCCGGCGAGGTCGACGTCCTGCGCACCTCCGACGGCGAGTCCGTCTACCGCCGCTGCTCCTCCGGCGAACACCACCACCACCTGGTCTGCCGCACCTGCGGCAAGGCGGTGGAGGTGGAGGGCCCGGCCGTGGAGAAGTGGGCCGAGGCGATCGCGGCGGAGCACGGGTACGTCAACGTGGCGCACACGGTGGAGATCTTCGGCACATGCGCCGACTGTGCCGGGGGCTGATCCTCCGGCCCGGCGTCAGCCGCGCCCGAAGCACCGCTCCAGTTCGTCGAGGTCGTAGAAGGCGCTGCCTTCGGCGATCGGGCGGCATCCTGTCCTGAAGGCCGTCTCCTGCTCGTTGTAGAGCATGCGGACCAGGTACCGGTCGTCCTTCCTGAACACGTCCCACTGGATGTTCGCCCCCAGGGGAGCCACCGCCGCGCCCCGCCAGGGATTGCCGCCGTACGTGTACGGCTCCCCCGGCGTGGCTGGTTCCGTGCTGCCCGGCAGGCCCATCAGCGCGGCCAGCGGGATGATCTCCTCGGCGTGGGTGAAGCGCAGTTCGGCCCCGAGATCACTGGTCCCGGCCCGCTTGGCCTCGGCCTGCCGGAAGAAGTCGTCCAGCAGGACGTCCGCCATCCGGTAGGTGATGTCGCTGTCGGAGAACCCGGGACCCTTCTCGTAGAAGTCCTCGGCGTCGGAGAGGTAGCCGAACCAGGCCGCGTCCGAGCGGGAGACGTAGCGGTCCATGCCCCAGCCCCTGCCGTCCGGGTCGGGGCTCTCCTCGATCATCGCGGGCGCGATGGCGTACAGGTCGTAGACGGCCTGGGCGACGCCGACCTGGCCGGTGATCCGGTCGACGAAGGCGTCCTTGAAGATCCGCCGCAGCACACTGCGCGCGGCCTCGTGCGTCCGGGGCTGGTCGGTGATCGCGTTCAGGGTGTCCTTGAGGCGCTGGTCGTGGGCGATGTAGTCGCGGTACGCCGCACCACCCGCCGCCTTGTGGAAGTACAGCAGGTCCTTGTCGGTGCGGGTCGCCCCGATCAGCGGCTTCAGGGCGGGGTCGGCGGCGGCGAGGGCGCCGGTGTACTCGCTCGCGCTGTCCACGGCCCGCCCCTGCCCGGAGCTGACCACATCGATCTTCTCGCCCTGGCCGGCGATGTCCTCGAACAGCGTGGGCAGGCGCTGCTCCATGCGCGTCGCGGTGTCCCGCATCTCCTGCCGGCCGCGCCCGCTGAGGTTGCCGTACCCGACCTTCTCCATGGCTGCCGTCAGCGCCCGCACCGTCGGCCCGAACTCCTCACCCCTGCCGGTGAGTTGGCCCTCCTCCCGGGCCTGGTCCCACAGCCCGAGGACCAGGTCGCCGTCCGCGCTGTCGGTCGCCGCACGGGAGCCGTGCCGCGAGACGTTCTCGGTGAAGACGGGCTCGAAGCCGGCCGGGGGCCGCTGGTACGTGTGCCCGCTCTGCTCGGGCTCGTACGGGGCCTTGGTGCCGTAGCTCTCGCGGTGCGCGGGGCCGTCGGCGGCGTGCGCGGGCAGCGCGGCGAGCAGCAGGGCGCCGAGGGCGAGGACAGGGGTGAGACGTCTCATGAGTCCCGCATCCTCGGCTGCCCGGATGAACCCCCGGTGGCTACGAGGTGGAGTCGCCCCTCATCGCGGCTTCCATCGCGAGGAGTTCCTCGTTCGGGACGGCACCGCCGAACCGCCGGTCCCGGGAGGCGAACTCGACGCAGGCCCGCCACAGGTCACGGCGGTCGAAGTCGGGCCACAGCACGTCCTGGAAGACCATCTCGGCGTACGCGCTCTGCCAGAGCAGGTAGTTGGAGGTGCGCTGCTCCCCGCTGGGGCGCAGGAACAGGTCCACGTCCGGCATGTCCGGGTAGTACAGGTACTTCTGGATGGTCTTCTCGTTGACCTTCGCCGGGTCCAGCCGTCCCGCCTTCACGTCCTCGGCCAGTGCCTTCGCGGCGTCGGCGAGCTCGGCCCGGCCGCCGTAGTTCATGCAGAAGTACAGCGTGAGCAGGTTGTTGTCCTTGGTCTGCTCCTGGGCGATCTGCAGCTCCTTGGCGACCGACTTCCACAGCCTGGGCATGCGCCCCACCCAGCGCACCCGGATGCCGAGCCCGTCGAGCTGGTCGCGGGTCTTGCGGATGAAGTCCCGGTTGAAGTTCATCAGGAAGCGGACCTCGTCGGGCGACCGCTTCCAGTTCTCGGTGGAGAAGGCGTACAGGGAGATGTTGCGCACACCGATCTCGATGGAGCCCTGGAGGACGTCGAGCACCCGCTCGGCGCCCACCTTGTGCCCTTCCGTGCGCGGCAGGCCCCGCTCCTTGGCCCATCGCCCGTTGCCGTCCATGACGATCGCCACGTGGTTGGGGACGAGTTCACCCGGCAGCTTCGGCGCACGCGCACCGGACGGGTGCGGCTCCGGCGCCTTGTACTCGCGCCGCTGGCGACCCAGGATCCCGCGTACGACCATGTGCTTCTCGTCTCCCTCTTACTTCTCGACGTACCTGAGCGAACGCAGTCCGCGCTCCAGATGCCAGTGCAGGTAGGCGGACACCAGCCCGCTGCCCTCGCGGACGTACCGGGCCTCGCAGGCGTCCGCCGTCTCCCAGTCTCCCGTAAGCAGCGCCCCGAGCAGTACCAGGGTCTGCGGCGACGGTACGACACTCCCGGGCACCCGGCAGTCGACGCAGACGGACCCGCCCGAGGCCACGGAGAAGAACCGGTTGGGTCCGGGCATCCCGCACTTCGCGCAGTCGCCGAAACTCGGGGCGTACCCGTTGACGGCGAGGGAGCGCAGCAGAAAGGCGTCGAGCACGAGATGGGGGGCGTGTTCCCCGCGGGCGAGCGTCCGCAGCGCCCCGACGAGCAGCAGGTACTGCTGCACGGCCGGCTCGCCCTCGTGGTCGGTGAACCGTTCGGCCGTCTCCAGCATGGCCGTCCCGGCGGTGTACCGGGCGTAGTCGGTCACGATCCCGCCACCGTACGGCGCGATGGTCTCGCTCTGCGTGCACAGCGGGAGTCCGCGCCCGACCAGCTCACTCCCCCGCGCGAAGAACTGCACGTCGACGTGGGAGAAGGGTTCCAGCCGGGCCCCGAACTTCGACTTGGTACGCCGCACCCCGCGCGCCACTGCCCGTACCCGGCCGTGACCCCGCGTGAGCAGCGTGATGATCCGGTCCGCCTCACCCAGCTTCTGGGTGCGCAGCACGATGCCGTCGTCGCGGAACAGACTCATGGATCCATTCTGAACCACTCCGGGTGGCGCCCGCGCAGATCCGCCATCGCGGGCAGGAACGCGCGCAGTGCCCGCCGCACCGGCGTCGGAGAATCCTCCCGGAATTCCAGGCTGCGGTGTCCGTGGATGACGTGGGTGATGAAGGCGACGTTGTTGTCCGGCCATTGCCCCTCAGGGCCGGGCACACCGCTGGCGTAACTCCTCTGCGAGGTGGTCAGGGCCACGCTCTGCAGCTCGGAGTAGGGGATGCTCATCCGGGCGGCGGAGGACTTCAGACACAGGTCTGTCTTCGTGAAGGTCACCGCTCCCTTCTTGGCATAGCGTGAGGGGAGCTGTCCGATCAAGGGACCGCCGTCGGGCAGGACGGTGACGCCCTGCCGCGCCAGGAGCAGGCGCAGGGCGTCGACGAACTCCGTGGGCTCGGCGCGCCTCTCCTCAATGTGGGCGTCGACCTCCGCCCTGTCCCATCCCCAGAACCACCTGCCTGGCACGGTACGGAAGTGGGGTGACACGGCCTGCCAGCCGAGACGGGGGTCTTCGACCTTCGCGATGACGCCCTCCATCTGCCCCTTGACCGCCCCGATCCGGTATCCCCCGCCCTTGACGGTGGTGAACTTGAGTTCGTCGGAGCGGGCGTCCGGAGAAGGCGCCGGGTCCGGCTCGGCGGGGAGAACACGCCGAGGTGGCACGGCGGGCCGGGCGTCGACGGCGCGGTTGCGGACCCAGGGCTCTTCCGCCTGGGTGTTGAGCGCCTTGTACTGGGGCGTGGAGCCGATGCGCTGCTTCAGGACGTGCCGCCAGACGCCGTGGACGCTCAGCGTCGGGCCCGCCCCGGGGATGCCCTTCTGCAGGGCTTCGATCAGTGCACCGGTGAACAGCGGATAACTCCCGGCCGGCGTGTACGACTTTTCCGTGCCCGACGCCGACGTCATCACGTAGCCGCCGAAGTCCGTGTCGTCGCCCTCACCCGGATCACCTTCGCCCGCCCCCTGCTCGACCAGCAGGTTCGCCAGGTCGTAGCGCTCCAGGACGGCGGCGGAACCGCCGCCCATGGACGTGGCCAGGCCGCTGTAGCAGCAGTCGAGGAACATCATGCGACGGCGTGCTGGAAACTCCTCGTGCCTGACCATGTCGCGCAACGCCGCATACCGCAGCGTCCCGATCGTCAGGTGGTCCTTGTCGGCATCGGCCAGTGCCAGGTACAGCTCTTTGCTTCTGCACTCCCGCAGGCCGTGGCCCCCGAAGTAGACGAGCAGCGTCTCGGTCGCCGCCTCCCCCGCGTTCCGGACCTCCTTGAGGATGCGGCCTGCGGAGACCTCACCGCGAAGGACGGTGACGTTGTCCCGGGGCAGGCCCCAGACCGTGGGGTCGCGCAGCAGATCGGCCAGTCTGTCGACACCGAGTGCCACACCGGGCAGCGGGGTGAGGTGCTCGTAGTCGTCCACTCCGACGAGGACGGCGCGGCTTCGTCGCGGGTCAGGAAGGAGCACGGCCGGGCACCTCTCCGTCCTGCACCGGCACGAGACCCAGCTCCCGTGCCACCCGGATCGCGTCCTCCTGCGTCTCCTCGTTGATGAAGTAGCGGTTCCCGCCATGCTCCACCACGAGTCGTGCGGTCTCCCGTTCCCGCCGGGGCAGCGCGGGGCGGAACGCGACCCACAGTCCGATCACCCCGGTCAGGAAGGAACCGGAGGCCTCGGCAAAGCTGATCCAGTACATCGGGTCCGAGGACATGGCGCCGTCGGCGGGCGCGACGCGCACCCGCCGCATGACGGCCGACCGGCCGAGCCGGCGGTCCTCGGCGACCCAGTCGGCGAACGACTCCGTCCACCCCTCGGTGTCACTCCGCTCGTCGGTCACGCCGTCACCGGACGGACGGACGCGCGCGACCCTGACTCGTATCTCCATGCGTGAGCCCCCTCCACATACCCCCGGCCGCTCCCCCGAGCGGCTCGGCTCAATGTAGGGCGTGCCCGCCACACATGTCTTGATATCTGGGGAGATGGTTAGAGCAGCTCGCCGCGGCTTCGGGCGTTGGCGTGCGCGGTCGCCGCGCTCAGCCGCTCGGCGGGGGTGGCGGTGCGCAGCGCGCCCGGCTCCGCGTCCCACTCCCGCCCACCGCCGTACGGTCTCAACTGCACGTACGGCCCCTCGTGCCCCATGACGATGCCGACCCTGTCGGTACGGGTGTCCATCACGTGGCTGCCTACGGGCGGCTTCACCGCGCCATCCCCGTCAGGACGGCCGCGAGCCGCCGTGCGGTGTCCACGGAACACCGGCCCAGTTCGACCAGCGGACAGGGCGCCTCCCGCGCGAGACTCACCGGGTCCAGCCCGAGTGACGGCAGCACGATCCCGGCCTCCCCGAAAGCCGACCGCAATTCCTCCAAGGTGTCCTCCGCCTCTTCGACACACAATGCCGAGTGTGTGGTCCGTCGCGCCTTCACCGTGCTCCCCTTCCTTTCGGAGTTTCACGCTTCGCACACCCAGAGTGACTCTCCGCCACTACACTCGCCAGGAGTCTGCGCCCTACAAGCACCAGGCAGACCAAGGGGGTTGGCCATGGCCAGCGGTTCGCGGCAGGCGGTGTGGGAGTTCTTCGGCACGGAGCTGAAGAGGCGCCGGGAAGACGCCGGATTCACCCAGGTGGAGCTGGCGGCACGCGTCTTCGTCTCCGGCGCTTACATCGGACAGTTCGAGCAGGCCATTCGAAAACCTCAGCTGGATATCGCCCAGCGGATCGACGAGGTCCTGCAAACCGACGGTATTTTCGAGCGGCTGTGCAGAAAGCTGATCGACGACCGGCGGTACGCGGAGTACTTCGCGGAGGTCGTGGAGCTGGAGCGGGTGGCTACGCGGATCTGTGAGTTCGCGCCCGCGCTGGTGCCGGGCCTGTTACAGACAGCGGGGTACGCGCGAGCGGTCACTCTGGCGATGAACCCGTTTGCGTCGGACGAGTACATCGAGGACAAGGTGCAGGGCCGACTGGAGCGCCAGCACATCCTCAAGGACGCAACACGCCCCGTGTTCTGGGTGGTTCTGCACGAGAACGTGCTGCGTATTCCGGTCGGCGGCCCTGCCGTCATGGCGGAGCAACTGGAACACGTCTCGGCGCTCGCGCGGGGACGGGCGGCGCTGGTGCAGGTGCTGCCGTACGCGGCCGGGCCCTACTCGCTCATGAACGGGATGCTGAAGCTCATGGAGTTCGAGGAGGCTCCGCCAACGGCCTATACAGAAGCCGTGTATTCGGGAACCCTGCTGGACAATCCGGCTGTGGTGAAGCGTGCGTGCGCGTCATACGATCTGCTCAGGGCCGCCGCGCTGTCGCCGGAGGCGTCCCGAGCCCTGATCGAGTCGGCGGCGGAGGACTTCAGACGATGCGCGAGTACGACCTGAGCAACGCGCACTGGCGCAAGAGCAGCCACAGCGACGGCAACGGCGGCGACTGCGTCGAGGTCGCGTACGACTTCCCCGGTGCCGCCCGCTGGCGCAAGAGCACGTACAGCAACGGCGAGGGGGGCAGCTGCGTCGAGGTCGCCGACGGAGTCCCCGGTGTCGTGCCCGTCCGGGACAGCAAGGTGTCCGGTGGTGCGGTGCTCGTGATCGGGGCCTCCGCGTGGACGGAGTTCATCGGCGCCCTGGAATCCTGAGGCACACCGCGTACTTGGCCGGGCGGGCCGCCGCGGCGGGGGCGCTGGATCCCGGACGGTCTCCCGGGCATCGCTCGTGGAAGATCTGGTCACGGCCGGCCTGGTAGACGCGGGCGTTTCCGGTCGGGCCGGCGGACCGCCTCCCCTGGCCGCCATTGGTGCGACCTGTGGTGGCTACGCCATTCGTGTGCGTGCTCTTGACCACCCCTTGGGGCCCTCCTATGGTCGCTGACCAACCGGACATAGGACGTCGTACCTCCTCTCCTCCCCCTTCCCCGACCTCGCTGGAGGACCCGTGCGTGACGACGTGACCCGCGACATGCCGGCCCCGTATCGGCGGACCTTTCTGAAGGGCGTCGGCGCGCTCGGCCTGACCGCCGCCCTGCCGCCCGCGCTGGCCGCCTGCTCCGCGGGTCCGCAGTCCACGAACGACACCGGAAGCGGCGGCAGCGGCAAGGACCGGACGCTGACCGCCGTGATCGGCTACGGCAACGACGGCAGCTGGGACCCGACGCAGACGGCGTCGGCGTTCGCGATGGCCGCCAACAACCACATCTACGAGGGGCTGCTGGACACCGACCCGATCACCCGGCTGCCGTATCCGGCGCTCGCCACCGCGGCCCCGAAGGACGCGAACGCCACCAGCTGGCGGTTCACGCTCCGCTCCGGCGCGACCTTCCACGACGGCAGGCCCGTCACCGCCGACGACGTCGTGTTCGTCTTCGACCGGATCCTGGACCCGAAGACCCAGACCCTCGCCAAGGGGTTCTTCGTCAGCTGGCTGAAGGACGTCAGGAAGGTCGACGCGCGCACGGTCGAGCTCGTCCTCAGGTTCCCCTTCCCCGACGGGCTCTCCCGGCTCACCCTCGCCAAGATCATGCCGAAGCACGTCTTCTCCAGGCCCGGTGCCTGGGACGACGCCGTCAAGGGGCTGGCCGTGGGCTCGGGGCCGTACCGGCAGACCGCGCACCACCCGAAGTCCAACACCACCTTCGAGGCGTTCGCCGGCTACAACGGCCCCCGCAGGCCGGCCTTCAAGCGCATGAACTGGCTGACCATCGTGGACGCCGCGCCCCGCGTCGCGAAGATCTCCGGGACCGGCGCCGGCGCGCAGATCGCGGACAACATCCCGTACGCCAACATCTCCCGGCTGGAGCAGGGCGGGCTGAAGGTCGCGGGCGGCGCCGGGATGAACAACCTGTTCCTGATGTTCAACACGAAGCACAAGCCCTTCGACGACGTGCGGGTGCGGCAGGCGCTGCACTACGCCATCGACACCGAGAAGATGGTGAAGGTGGCGCTGAAGGGGCACGGCAGGCCGGCGTCCTCCTTCCTCGACGAGGGCAACCCGAGCTACCGGCGGGCCAGGACGGTCTACGACCACGACCCGGCCAGGGCCAAGGCGTTGCTCAAGGCCGCCGGGGTCACCGGCCTCAAGGTCGAGATCCTCGCGGTCAACGTCAGCTGGATCGTGGACTGTCTGCCGACCCTCAAGTCCTCCTGGGACGCGGTCGGAGTGGAGACCACCCTCGCGCCGCAGGAGACCACGGCCGTGTTCACCAAGATGGACCAGAAGCAGGACTACCAGGTGGTGGCCGCGGCCTCCAATCCGAACCAGTTCGGGCTCGACGCCGATCTGATCATGCATTACAACTACGGGCCGCAGAACCTGTGGATGGGGTACACCCGGTGGGCCGGCGACCCCGTCGCCAGGCGGCTCTTCACGGACATGGACCGGGCGACCAGGGAACCGGACCCGGCGAAAAAGAAGGCGATGGTCCAGGACTACATCGACGTCGTCGCCGAGCAGGCCGTGCTCTACCCGGTGGTCCACAACGAGCTGATGACGGCCTGGGACCCGCGCAAGCTCGGCGGGATAAGGGCGCAGCCGTACCCGGGCATCAACCTGCTGCAGGCCAGGTGGGTCTGACGGCATGACGGCCGTCGTACGGATCCTGCTGCGACGTCTCGCCCTGCTCGTGCCGCTCATGCTCGGGATCGTGCTGTTCGTGTTCCTGGTGATGCGGTTCTCGGACGTCGACCCGGCGTCCGCGTTCTTCCAGGGCGCCAACCCGACCCCGCGGCAACTGCACGACTTCCGGGCGCGCAACGGGCTGCTCGACCCGCTGCCGGTGCGGTACGTCCACTTCGTCGGCGCGCTGCTGCACGGCGACCTCGGCACCAGCGCCCTGACCCGTGCCCCGGTGGCCGACCAGGTCTCCACCGCGCTGCCGCTCACCCTCCAGCTGACCTTCCTGGGCCTGGCCGTGGCGGTGGTGCTGGCGCTGGCGGGCGGGGTCACGGCGGCCGTGTACCGGGACCGGTTCCCGGACCAGGTCGTCCGGGTGGTCTCCCTGGTGGGGGTGGCCGCGCCCGGGTTCTGGCTGGCGCTGCTGATGATCCAGTACCTGGCGGTGGACCGGGGCTGGTTCCCGACCGGCGGCTACATCAACCCGGCCGACTCCGTCACCGGCTGGCTGAGGACCATGGCGCTGCCCGCCTTCGCGCTCTCGCTGCCGGTGGCCGCGCAGCTCACCCGGATCGTGCGGACCTCGGTGGTGGAGGAGCTGGACAAGGACTATGTGCGGACCGCGATCGGGAGCGGGCTGCCGCCGTGGGTGGTCGTCGGCCGGAACGTCCTGCGCAACGCGCTGGTCAATCCGCTGACCGTGCTCGGGCTGCGGGTCGGCTACCTGCTCGGCGGAGCCGTCGTCATCGAGACGATCTTCTCGCTGCCCGGCATGGGCAAGCTGATGATCGACGCCGTGCAGAACGGCGATCCGGCCGTCGTCCAGGGGGTCGTCCTCACCACGGCCACCGGGTTCGTCGTCGTGAACCTCGTCATCGACATCCTGTATCTGCTGGTCAACCCACGTCTGAGGGCGGCCTGATGAGCACACGCGCGCGCCTCGCCGAGCGGCTGGCCCGGCCCGGCGTCCGGTTGCGCGGCCGGCGCCGGCTGCCCCTGCTGTCGAAGGCCGCCGTCTGCTTTCTGGCCCTCGTCGTCCTCGTCGCCGTGCTGGCTCCGCTCCTCGCCCCGAACGACCCGCTGGACCAGCAGGACCCGGTCGGTGGCAGCGGGCATCCGTCCGCAGCGCACTGGCTCGGGCAGGACAGCCTCGGCCGGGACATCCTGAGCCGGCTGATGTACGGCGCCCGCTGGTCGCTGGCGATCGGGCTGGGCGCCACCGGGCTCGCCCTGGTCGTCGGCGCGCTGCTCGGCGCCCTCGCGGCCACCTCGCGCAAGGCGGTCGACGAGACGCTGATGCGCTGTCTGGACGTGGTGATGGCGTTCCCGGGGATCGCGCTCGCGGCCGTGCTGGTCGCCGTGTTCGGCGGCGGGATCGGCGTACTGATCTGCGCGATCGCCTTCCTCTTCACGCCGCCCGTCGCCCGGGTCGTACGGGCGAACGTCCTCGATCAGTACGGCGAGGACTACGTCACCGCCGAGCGGGTCATCGGCGCCCGTACCGCGCACATCGTGCTGCGGCACGTGGCCGTCAACTGCGCCGCCCCCGTGCTCGTCTTCTGCACGGTCCAGGTCGCCGAGGCGATCGTGTTCGAGGCGTCGCTGTCGTTCATCGGCGCCGGGGTGCGGCCCCCCGACCCGTCGTGGGGCAGTGTCATCGCCGACGGCAAGAACATGGTGCTGACCGGGGGCTGGTGGGCGACCGTCTTTCCCGGGCTGCTGATCCTGCTGACCGTGCTGTCGCTGAACATCCTCTCCGAGGGGGTCTCCGACGCGTGGGCGGCACCGGCCGGGCGGGAGGTCGAGGCGCCGCGGGACCGGCTGGAGGCGCCGGAGCCCGGCAGTGGCGAGGTGCTGGAGCTGCCCGGGCTGGCCCAGGCCGCACGGCGGCTGCGGGCCCGGGCCCGGCCGCTGCCCGACCGCAGCGGGCAGCCGGTGCTCGCCGTGGAGAACCTCACCATCGGCTTCCCCGACCGGCACCGGGGCGTGGACATCGTGGCCGGGGTCGGCTTCGAGGTGTACGCCGGTGAAGTCCTCGGCCTGGTGGGCGAGTCGGGCTGCGGGAAGACGCTGACCGCGCTCACGGTCATGGGGCTGCAGCCGCGGGGCGCGCGCATCGGCGGCCAGGTGCGGTTCCGCCAGCGGGACCTGCTCACGGAACCGGTGCGGGTCCGGCGCCGGCTGCTCGGCCACGAGATGGCGATGGTCTACCAGGACGCCCTGTCCTCGCTGAACCCGGCGATGACCATCCGCGCCCAGCTGAGGCAGCTCGTCCGGCGCGGCGGCGGGCGCGGTCCGCGCGAGCTCATGGAGCTGGTCGGCCTGGACCCCGACCGCACCCTGCGCAGCTATCCGCACGAACTGTCCGGCGGGCAGCGCCAGCGCGTGCTCATCGCCATGGCGCTCTCCCGCGAACCGCGGCTGATCGTCGCCGACGAGCCGACGACCGCGCTGGACGTCACGGTGCAGGCCCAGGTGATGGAGCTGCTGTTGCGGCTGCGCGCGGAGCTGGGCTTCGCGCTGGTCCTGGTCTCGCACGATCTGGCGCTGGTAGCCGACGTCACCGACCGGGTGGTGGTGATGTACGGCGGGCAGATCGTGGAGAGCGGGGTGACCGCCGACGTGGTGGCGGCACCGGCCCACCACTACACGCGCGGTCTGCTCGGCAGCGTACTGTCGCTGGAGTCGGCCGAGGAGCGGATGACGCAGGTCAAGGGGGTCGTACCGGCTCCGGCCGACTTCCCGGCGGGCTGCCGCTTCGCCGACCGCTGCCCGCTGGCGACCGGGGTGTGCCACGAGAGCGCACCGGTTCTCGCCGGTACGGCCGCCCACACGGCCGCCTGCCATCACCCCGCGGTACCCGTGGAGAACGAGGTGGTGCAGTGAACGCCGTCGTCGAGGTCCGGGACGCCCATGTGGTGCACAGGGCCCGCAGTGGCGGGCTGTTGCGGCGTGACCGGGTGTACGCCCTGACCGGTGCCGCTCTCACCGTGGCCGCCGGGGAGACGGTCGGCGTGGTCGGCGAGTCGGGGTGCGGGAAGTCGACGCTGGCCAGGGTGCTGGTGGGCATCCAGCGGCCGGTGGCGGGGTCGGTGGCGTTCCAGGGCCGGGACCTGTGGGCGATGCCGCCGGCCGAGCGCCGGGCCACCGTCGGCGCGGGCGTCGGGATGGTCTTCCAGGACCCGTCGACCGCGCTGAACCGGCGGCTGACGGTACGGCGGATCCTGCGCGACCCGCTGGACGTCCACGGGCGTGGCAGCAGGGACGAACGGGAGGACCGGGTCAAGGAGTTGATGTCTCTGGTCGGTCTGCCCCGGGCGCTGGCCGACGCGTTGCCCGGACAGCTCTCCGGCGGCCAGCGGCAGCGTGTCGCCATCGCCCGCGCGCTGGCCCTGGACCCGGCGCTGGTCGTCGCCGACGAGCCGACCAGCGCGCTGGACGTGTCGGTCCGCGCGCAGATCCTGAACCTCCTGCTGGACCTGAGGGAACGCCTCGGCCTGGCCCTGGTGTTTGTCTCGCACGACATCCAGACGGTACGGCGGATGAGCGACCGGGTGATCACCATGTACCTGGGCCGGATCGTGGAGGAGGCCCCGGCCGACCGGGTCACCGACGCGGCCCGGCACCCGTACACACGGGCCCTGTTCTCGGCCACCCCCGGTCTGCTGGACCCCGTCGACCCGATCCCGCTGACCGGGCCGGTGCCCTCGGCGACCCGGCCGCCGAGCGGCTGCCCGTTCCGCACCCGCTGCTGGCGGGCGGACGGGTTGTGCGCCGAGGCGATGCCGGACTTCTCGGCCGCGTCACGGCCCGGACACCGCTACCGCTGTCACCATCCTGTGGAGGAGGACCAGCCGACCCGCGACCTAGCACGCCAGGAGCCCTGAATGACGTTCCCCGTCCCGCTCACCGGTGTCGTCCCGCCCGTGTGCACGCCGCTGACACCGCGGCGCGAGGTGGACGTCCCCTCGCTGCTCAGGCTGGTCGACCATCTGGTGGACGCAGGGGTGCACGGGCTGTTCCTGCTCGGGTCCACGTCCGAGGCCGCGTTCCTCACCGACCACCAGCGCAGGCAGGTCGTGGAGGCGGTCGTCGGCCATGTGGGAGGCCGGCTGCCCGTCCTCGCCGGGGCGATCGACATGACCACGCCGCGTGTCCTGGACCACGTCCGGGCCGTGACGGCGGCCGGCGCGCAGGCCGTCGTGGTGACCGCCCCGTTCTACGCCCGCACCCACCGCTCGGAGATCGTCCACCACTACCGCAGGATCGCCGCCGCGTCCGCGGTGCCGGTCATCGCCTACGACATCCCCGCCGCGGTGCACACCAAGCTTCCCGCCGACCTGGTGCTGGGGCTGGCGGGCGACGGGGTGCTGGCCGGGCTCAAGGACTCCAGCGGGGACCTGGGCGCCTTCCGCGAGGTCGTCACCGGGGCCCGGGCGCACACCGGGTTCAGCGTGCTGACCGGCTCGGAGCTGGTCGTGGACTCCGCGCTGGCGCTGGGCGCCGACGGGGCCGTGCCGGGGCTGGCCAACGTCGACCCGCACGGGTACGTCCGGCTGTACCGGATGAGCCGGGCCGGCGACCGGGAGGGGGCGCGGGCCGAGCAGGAGCGGCTGTGCGCGCTGTTCGGGATGGTCGCGGCCGGGGATCCGGCGCGGATGGGCGGCAGCTCTTCGGCGCTGGGCGCGTTCAAGGCCGCGCTGCATCTGCGGGGGGTGATCGACTGTGCGGTCACGGCCGAGCCGCAGGTGCCGTTGTCCGGGGAGGAGGTCGAGAAGGTGGGGAAGTTCCTGGCTGCGGCGGGGTTGCTCTGAGGTTTCGGGGCGCTTCAGGGCAGGGTCACCCGGCGGAACTCCACGGTGTCGTAGGGGTGGGCGGTGCCCGTCTCGTACAGGACGCCGACCGTGTCGTGGCCGAGCTGGACGAGGTCGGAGTAGGCGGCCGGGCGGTCCGAGAGGGTGAGCAGCCGGGTGAAGGTGCGGCCGGCGTCCGTGCTCCCCCACAGGGCCAGGGCGCGGCGGGCGGTCGGCACGGAGGGCGCGGAGAACACCAGCGGGGCTCCTGGGCGGAGTTGGAGCACGCTGCCCTGGACCACGGGGACGTCGCCCAGCGTGGGCTGGACGGTGTAGGGGCGGTCGAGGGTGGTGCCGCCGTCCGAGGAGTAGCTGTCGAGGCGGTTGCCGGGGGCGCTGCCGTTCTGGTCGCGGGCGGCGAAGTAGAGGCGGCCGTCGGGGAGTTGGGTGGCGCTCGTCTCGTTGGTGTTGGTCAGGCCGTCGTAGGTGGCGTCCACGAATCCGAGGTGCCAGGTGCGGCCGCCGTCGTCGCTGTAGAGGGCGTGGCCGCCGTAGTACCGGGGTTCCTGGCCGGTGTCCGGGGAGCCGGGGGGCGGGGCGGCGGAGTGGTTGGCCGGGACCAGCAGGCGGCCGGCGTGCGGGCCCCGGGTGAGGACCTCCGCGTGGCCGGGGCCGGTGGCGTACCAGCGCCAGCCGGGCCGCCGCACCTGCGCGGTGATGTCCACCGGGGCCGTGAAGTGGCGGCCGTCGTCCATGCTGCGCTGTACGAAGACCCGGCGGCCCCGTTCGTCCGGGACCTCGCCGCGCATGATCTGCGCCTCCGTCACCGAGCCGCTGTTGCCGCAGGTCACGAGGATGACGGCGCCGGTGCGCGGGTCCACGACGGGTGCCGGGTTGCCCCGGGTGTCCCCGTGGCCCGCGGCCACCACCGTCAGTGGGCCCCAGGTGCAGCCGCCGTCGGTGGAGCGGCGCAGCACGACGTCGATGTCCCCGGTGTCGCCCGCGCCGGCGTGCCGCCCCTCGGCGAAGGCCAGGACCGCGCCGTCCCCGGTCCTGACCGTGGCCGGGATGCGGTACGTGTGGTAGCCGCCCTGCCCCGCCGCGTACGGCTGTGAGGACTCGCAGCCGGAGGCGGCGTGGGCGGGTGGGCGGGCGGTGAGCGAGGTGAGGAGCGCGAGGGCGGTGAGCAGGGTGCGGCTCTTCGGTGTCACCCACCCATGGTCCCCGGAACCATCGGTCCAGATTCGCCCCGGGGAATACTCATATGGGCGATACCGGAGCGCGGGTGCCGGGCCCGGCGGCGGAAACCCCCGGTACGGCAGGTCCTCGGGCCCGCCCGGCACGCTCCCCGCCGCCGCGCGGGAACCGCTCGTTCAGGCGATCCCCGCGGTCCGGACGGGCGGGTCAGGACGGTGTGCGGGCGGCGGCCAGCAGCCGGGTGACGTCGTCGGCGCAGATGGTCAGGGCCGCGCCCACGGTGGTGAGGGCGTCGCGTTCGGCGGGGGTGTAGGGGCCGTCGGCGAGGGCGATGCGGGCGGCCTGGAGGAGCAGGGACTCGCGGCCCGCGCGGGCGAGGTGCGGGGCGAGCGGGTCCAGGGCCTCGTGCAGCTCTATGGTCAGGCTCGTGCCGCACTCGCCGCCGAGGACCCGGCCGGTGTCGGCGGCGAGGGCGTCGACGAGGGCGGCGAGCTGGTCCTCGGTGCAGCCGTCGAAGCCGGCCGCGCGCACGGCCGTCGCGGCCGTCTCCAGGGCCGTGCGGGAGGAGGTCCCGCCCGCGGCGAGCACGGCGAGGGCGACGGTGTGCACGGCGTCGCGGAGCATCGCGGAGAAGCGGCGGGTGGTGGGGTGGTCGAGCACGTCGGTGCCGTAGTGGTGGCGGCAGGCGGCGCACTCCACGACCGGTCCGGCCGTACCGCGCGGCAGCAGGGGCACCCCGAGCAGGGTGAGCCGGCGGCGCCCGGTGAGCCGCTGGTAGTTGCGGTCGCCTCCGCAGCCGGGGCAGAAGAACTCGCCGTCCCCGATCGGTGTCCACGCGGTGCGCGTGCCCAGGAAGCGCAGGGCCTGGCCGTCTCGTCCCCGTACTGGCAGCACGTCGCACCTCCGTAACCGCACGGCAACATCGCCGCGCTGGCGTGATGTTAGCCACATCACGGAGGCTGAGTCAGTACCCCGTAAGAGACCTTTCCGTGACCTCGGGGGCGCGATGGCCGATAAACGACGGTGCCCTGACCGCCGTACACAGCGGTCAGGGCACCGAAAGGGCCGGTCAGAGCCGGTCAGCGGCCCGCGCGGTTCACCGCCGAGACGACCGCCTTCAGCGACGCACGCGTCGTGTTCGCATCGATGCCGATACCCCAGAGAACCTTGCCGTCGATCGCGCATTCGATGTAGGAGGCGGCCTGCGCGGAGGCGCCCTCGCTCATCGTGTGCTCCTGGTAGTCCAGCAGGCGTACGTCGATGCCGATGGACTGCAGGGCGTCGAAGAAGGCCGAGATCGGACCGTTGCCGGAGCCGGTCAGGACGGTGTCCTCGCCATCGACGGTCGCCTCGACGGTCAGAGTGTCCACGCCGTCGGTGTCGGTGGTCGACTGGCCCGTCCTGACCTGGATGCGGCCCCAGGGGTTGTCCGGGTTGGGCAGGTACTCGTCCTGGAAGACCGCCCAGATGTCCTTCGGCGTGATCTCGCCGCCCTCGGCGTCGGTCTTCGCCTGGATGAGCTTCGAGAACTCGATCTGCATCCGGCGCGGCAGGTCCAGCTTGTGGTCGTTCTTCAGGACGTAGGAGATGCCGCCCTTGCCGGACTGCGAGTTGACGCGGATGACGGCCTCGTAGGAGCGGCCGACGTCCTTGGGGTCGATCGGCAGGTACGGCACCGCCCACTCGATGTCGTCGACGGTGACGCCCTTGGCCTGCGCGTCGGCCTCCATGGCGTCGAAGCCCTTCTTGATGGCGTCCTGGTGGGAGCCGGAGAAGGACGTGTAGACCAGGTCGCCCACGTACGGGTGGCGCGGGTGGACCTCCATCTGGTTGCAGTACTCCCACGTACGACGGATCTCGTCGATGTCGGAGAAGTCGATCTGCGGGTCGACGCCCTGGGAGAACAGATTCATGCCCAGCGTGACCAGGTCGACGTTGCCGGTGCGCTCGCCCTGCCCGAACAGACAGCCCTCGACGCGGTCGGCGCCGGCCATCAGGGCCAGCTCGGCCGCCGCCACGGCCGTACCGCGGTCGTTGTGCGGGTGGATCGACAGCACCACGTGCTCGCGGCGGGTCAGGTTGCGGTGCATCCACTCGAAGCGGTCCGCGTGCGTGGAGGGGGTCGAACGCTCCACGGTGGCGGGCAGGTTGAGGATGATCTCGCGGCCCGGCCCCGGCTGGTAGACGTCCATGACCGCCTCGCAGACCTCCAGCGCGAAGTCCAGCTCGGTGTCGGTGAAGATCTCCGGCGAGTACTGGTAGCCGAACTCGGTCTCGGGGCCCAGCAGCTTCTCGGCGTACTCCATCACCAGGCGGGTGCCGTCGACGGCGATCTGCTTGATGTCGTCCTTGGAGCCGCGGAAGACCACGCGGCGGAAGACCGGCGCGGTGGCGTTGTACAGGTGGACGGTGGCCCGCTTGGCGCCCTTCAGGGACTCCACGGTCCGCTCGATCAGGTCCTCGCGGGCCTGGGTCAGGACGGAGATCGTGACGTCGTCCGGGATCGCGCCCTCTTCCTCGATGATCGAGCGCACGAAGTCGAAGTCGGTCTGGCCGGAGGCCGGGAAGCCGACCTCGATCTCCTTGTAGCCCATCTTCACCAGCTGGTCGAACATCCGGCGCTTGCGCTCGGGCGACATCGGGTCGATCAGGGCCTGGTTGCCGTCGCGCAGGTCGGTGGAGAGCCAGCGGGGGGCTACGGTGATCCGCTGGTTCGGCCAGGTGCGGTCCGGGATGTCCACCTGCTCGTAGCGGCCGTACTTGTGGATCGGCATGGAACTGGGCTGCTGGCGGTTGGCCATGGTGCGTGGGCTCCTTGAGGGGTGTCCGGATGTCCGAGTGGACGGCCGACGACGCAACGCCAAGCTCCGCGGGGAGGGGGTCGGCCTCGACTACAGGCCCTCGCCGCGGCAGCTAAGAAGAAGCAGCCCGAAACGCATGATGCTCCGCAGCCTAGCCGAGCCGCCCCGGACTCGGGGGACGCGTATCAGTATGCGGGACCGTGACCCCAAAAGGGACAAAAAGTGCGCTGCACCACATCCCCCTATCACATCATCACGGAGCGTGGCGCTCCCTGTCCCGGTATTTCACCAATCATGGTGGCAGCTAGTGACATCGGTATCACTGAGTGCGATGGTGCGGGGCATGACGACCCACGGGGGCTTCGAGCCCGTCTTCTGCACGATCGTGCCACCGCACGTCCTCGACCAGCTCGCCCGAGCCGAGGACCCCGCGCTCTCCGGCCCGGCCCGCCGGTCCCTGGAGCACGACGCCTACCAGCGCACCAAGCGCCGCCTGACCACGGTGATCGGCGCGCCCTCCGTCGCCGCGCCCGCGGGGGCCGCGGCCGACCAGCCGCACCGCACGATCTACGACGCCCACCACACCCAGGACCTGCCCGGCGACCAGGTCCGCGCGGAAGGCTCCGACCCGGGCTCCGACGCCACCGTCAACCGCGCCTACGCCGGCCTCGGCGCCACCTTCGAGCTGTACCTGAAGGCGTACGGCCGGCACTCCATCGACGGCGACGGGCTGCCGCTGGACGCCACGGTCCACTTCGGCGAGAACTACGACAACGCCTTCTGGAACGGCGAGCAGATGGTGTTCGGCGACGGCGACAACGAGGTCTTCCTCGACTTCACCATCCCGGTCGACGTCATCGGCCACGAGCTGACCCACGGCGTCACCCAGCACACCGCCAACCTCACCTACTTCGGTCAGTCCGGGGCGCTCAACGAGTCCCTCTCGGACGTCTTCGGCTCGCTGATCAAGCAGTACACGCTCGGCCAGACCGCCGCCGAGGCCGACTGGCTGGTCGGCGCCGGCCTGCTCGCCCCGCGCGTCCACGGCACGGCGCTGCGCTCCATGAAGGCCCCGGGCACGGCGTACGACGACCCGAACCTGGGCAAGGACCCGCAGCCGGCGACGATGGACCACTACGTCCGCACCGGCAGCGACAACGGCGGCGTGCACATCAACTCCGGCATCCCCAACCACGCCTTCTACCTGGTCGCCACGGCCATCGGCGGGCGCGCCTGGGAGAAGGCGGGGCAGATCTGGTACGACGTGCTCACCGGCGGCGAGCTGGAACAGGAGGCGAGGTTCGCCGACTTCGCCACGCTGACGGTGCAGGCGGCCCGGCAGCGGTACGGCGCCGGCGACGAACTCCAGGCCGTGCAGAAGGCGTGGGAACAGGTAGGGGTGCGGACGCTGTAGTTCCGTACTAGACAGTTCCCCATGCGTATTCAAGTACGGCGCACGGGCGGTTTCGCGGGCATCGAGCGCCGGGCCGAGGTGGACATCTCGGGCCGGCCCGACTCCCCGGAGTGGCAGTCCCTGGCCGAGCGCGTCCTCGCGACCGGCCAGGGCTCCCCGCCGGCCGGTGTCCCGGACGGTTTCCGGTACGAGATCACCGTGGACGGCCGCACGGTGTACGCGGCCGACCCCCGACTGACCGAGGAGCAGCGGGAGTTGATTTCCCGGGTGCTGAAAGAGGGCGCCTGAGCACTGGTCCGTGCGGGGGCGTTGACTTCTGTTACCGGCGGTAAGGATGATCCGCCCATGGCGACTGACACAGGCGATCCGATACCCCGCTTCCCGGACGGCTTCCTGTGGGGAGTCTCGACCTCGGCCCATCAGATCGAGGGGGCGGCCGAGCAGCGCGAGCCATCGGTGTGGGACGTGTTCACGGCCGAACCGGGCCGGGTGAAGGACGGTTCGACGGCGGCGGTGGCCTGCGACCACTACCACCGCTACCGCGAGGACGTGGCCCTCCTCGCCGGCCTCGGCGTGGACGCGTACCGCTTCTCGGTCTCCTGGCCCCGGGTGAACTCCCCCGGCGGGCTGGACTTCTACGACCGCCTGGTGGACGAGCTGTGCGCGGCGGGCGTACGGCCCGTGCCCACCCTCTTCCACTGGGACCTGCCCGCCACGCTGGACTGGCTGGAACGGGACACGGCGGCCCGGTTCGCCGAGTACGTCTCCGTGGTGGCCGAGCGCCTCGGCGACCGCGTGAGCAAGTGGATCACCCTCAACGAACCCGCCGAGCACACCCTCCTGGGCCACGCCCTCGGCGCCCACGCCCCCGGCGCACAGCTCCTGTTCGACGCGCTCCCGGTCGCCCACCACCAGCTCCTCGCCCACGGTCTCGCGGTACAGGCCCTGCGCGCGGCCGGGGCGACGGACGTCGGCATCGCCAACTCCCACGGCCCCACCTGGCCCGCCTCCGCCGACCCGGCGGACGTCGAGGCGGCCGGCTTCTACGACGTCCTCCTCAACCGACTGTTCGCCGAGCCGGTCATCCTGGGCGCCTACCCCGAGGGGATGGGCGAGCTGATGCCCGGTGACGTACAGCAGGACCTGAAGGTCATCGCCGAACCCGTCGACTGGTACGGCGTCAACTACTATGCCCCCACACGCGTGGGCGCCCCGCAGGGCACCGCCACCGAGTACGGCGGCCTGCGCATGCCCGCCGAACTGCCCTTCTCCGTCCGGGAGATCGCGGGCCGCCCGGTGACCGACTTCGGCTGGCCGATCGTCCCGGAGGGCCTCACCGAGCTGCTGTGCGGCTTCCGCGAGCGGTACGGCGACCGGCTCCCCCCGATCGTCATCACCGAGAACGGCTGCTCCTACGACGGCGTCGACGACCAGGACCGCATCGCCTACCTGGACGCCCACCTCCGCGCCCTGCACAGCGCGCTGGAGGCCGGCGTGGACGTGCGCGGCTACTTCGTGTGGTCCCTGCTGGACAACTTCGAGTGGGCCGAGGGCTACGCCCGCCGCTTCGGCCTGGTGCACGTGGACTACGCGTCGCAGAAGCGCACCCCGAAGGCCTCCTACCACTGGTTCCGGGACCTGCTGCGGACCCGGGGATGACCACGGCCGGCGGGCCGGCCGCCGCCCTGGCCGAACCCGTCGAACCCGTCGGCCGGGGCTGGACGGCGGCCCTCTCGCTGGCCAACGCGGCGATCTGGGTCGGCTGGTTCGGCCCGCTGCAGATCCTGCTCGCCTCCCAGGCCAGGGACTTCGCCCCCGGCACCGGGATGCCCAAGGAGACGCTGCTGGCCTGGGTGACCGGCGCCGGCGCGGTGGTCTCCCTGCTCGCCAACCCGCTCTTCGGCGCCCTGTCCGACCGTACGACGGCCCGCCGGGGCCGCCGTACACCGTGGATCGTGGCCGGGTCGGCGGGCGGCGCGGTGTCCCTGCTGCTGCTCGCGCGGGCGGGCGGGGTGTGGTCCATGGCGGCGGGCTGGTGCCTGGTGCAGCTCACGCTGAACGCGGCGTTCGCGGCGGTGACGGCGGCCGTGCCGGACCGGGTGCCCCGGCTCCAGCGGGGCGCGGTGGGCGGCTGGCTGGGGGCGGCGCAGATCCTCGGCGTGGTCGGCGGCACGGGCCTCGCGACGGTGGCGGGCGGGGTCCGCGCCGGGTACGCGGCCTGCGCGGTGTGCACGGCGGCGGGCGTGCTGCCATACGTCCTGCGCCACGAGGATCTGCGGCTCGCGCGGCAGGACCGGCCGCGCTGGTCCTGGCGTGGGTTTCTGGCGGGGTTCTGGCTGAGCCCGCGCCGCCACCCCGATCTCGGCTGGGCCTGGCTGACCCGCTTCCTGATCAACCTCAGCAACTCCCTGGTGCTGCTGTACCTCCTCTACTACCTCCGCGACCGGCTGCACCGCCCCGATCCCGGCCAGGGGGTGCTGGTCCTGACCGCCGTCAACGGCCTCACGCTGGTGGCGACCGTGGTCGCGGGCGGCGTCTGGTCGGACCGGGCCGGCCGGCGCAAGCCGTTCGTCGTCTGGTCCGGCGCGCTGATGGCGGTGGCGACGGCGGCGCTGGCCGGCTGGCAGACCTGGCCCGGCGCGATCGTGGCGGCGGCCGTTCTCGGCGTCGGCTTCGGCGTGTTCACCTCCGTCGACTTCGCACTGATGACGGACGTCCTGCCGAAGGCGCTGGACCGGGGCAAGGACCTCGGCGTGATCAACGTGGCCAACGCCCTGCCCCAGGTCGCGGCCCCCGCCCTGGCCGCGCCGATCGTGACCTACCTCGGCGGGTACCGGGTGCTGTACCTGCTCGCGGCGGCGATCGGGCTGGCCGGGGCGGCCCTGGTGGGCCGGATCAGGGGCGTCGACTAGGGGGCCGGGCCACTCAGAGGGCTCCGGCGTCGCGGGCGGCCCAGACGGTGGGGTGGACGGGCCGGAATCCGAGGTCCCGGCGGATCCGCTCGGTGGACATGATCCCCAGCCACGGGTCCGGGTCGGTCCGCGTGTGCATGCCGGCGGGCGGCTCGACGCCGTTGAGCCGGTGCAGCTCGACCGCCGTGACGGGGGCGTCGTCGGCGATGTTGTAGACCGGGCCGCTCACCGCCGGTGCGTACAGCAGGCGCAGCAGCCCCTGGGCGACATCGGCGTGGTGGCCCATGTGCAGCCGCTGGGTGGACGCCCAGTGCGTGGCCCAGCGCAGGGACTGGGCGAGGTGCGGATCGCCGTCGCCGTAGACGAAGGGCAGCCGGCCCACACGCACCTCCATGCCCTGGAGCCCGAGCAGCTCCCGTTCGGCCGCCGCCTTGGACTCGGGGTAGGCGCCCCACATCGCGCCGCCGGGCCGGGTCTCGTCGTCCTCGGCCAGTGGGCGGCCCCGTCCGACGCCGTACACGAGACCTGTGCTGACCTGCACGAAGCGCCGCACGCCGGAGGCCTGCGCGGCCCGGCCCAGGGCCACGGCGGCGTCCCGGTTGACGGCCCACGCCTCCTCGTCCGGCACACCGCGGAAGGACGCGGCGACGTTCACGACCGCGTCCGCCCCGGCCACCGCCTTGCCGAGCGTGTCCTCGTCCCGCAGATCGCCGACGGCGACCTGGGCGCCCAGCTCCGCGAAGGCCTCGCCGCGTGCCGCGTCCCGCACCAGGACCCGTACCTGCTCCCCCGGCCGCCGCTGCGCCAGCAGCCTCGGCACGAATCGCCGGCCGACCTGTCCCGTGGTGCCCGTCACCAGTGTCAGCATGTTCCGCTCCTCTCGACCCGGTGCCACCACTGTCGGGCGGTGCCGGGCCGGCCGGGAGAGACCTCCCGATCAGGGGACCGGCACTCCCTGGATAAGCCCCGCGCGCTGCCCCACCCTGAAGGGGTGAACCGAGCCGAACTCGCCGACTTCCTGCGCCGCTCCCGTGCCCGCCTGGACCCGTCCGACGTGGGCCTCACGCCCGGCGCCCGCCGCCGTACCCCCGGCCTGCGGCGGGAGGAGGTGGCCTCGCTGGCCGGTATGTCGGTCGACTACTACACCCGGCTGGAACAGTGCCGCGGCCCGCACCCGTCCCGCCAGATGCTCACCGCCCTGGCCCGGGCGCTGCGGCTGACCGACGACGAACGCGACCACCTCTTCCATCTGACCGGCGAGGAACCGCCCCGCCGGGAGGCGGTCTTCGGGCATGTCCGGCCCGGACTGCTGCTGGTCCTGGACCGGCTGCACGACGCGCCGGCGATGGTGGTGACGGACTGCGGCGAGGTGCTGGCGCAGAACGCCATGTCGCGGGCGCTGTCGGGGGACGCGCTGGCCCGGCCGTCCCGGGAGCGCAATCTGGTCCGCCGCTTCTTCCTGGACCCGGCGGCACGCGAGCTGTTCCCGCCCGAGGACGTGCCGCACCACGCGCGCCGGCACGTGGCGAACCTGCGCGCCGTCGCCGCCGCCCGGCCCGACGATCCGCGGCCGGCCGCTCTGGTGGCCGAACTGCGCGCGGCGAGCGAGGAGTTCGCGCGCCTGTGGGACGCCCACGAGGTGGCGGTCCGGCGCGGCTCCACGAAGCGTTTCCGGCATCCGGTGGTGGGCCTGCTGGAGCTGGACTGCGAGGTCCTGCTGACCGACGACCACCACTGCCTCGTCCTCCACACGGCCCGCCCGGGCACGGAGTCCCACGAACGTCTCCAACTGCTGAGGGTGGTGGGGGTGCAGGACATGACCCCGGCCGGCACCCACCTGGAGGAGACCCGGGGCACCGCCCCGTGAAGGAGAGGAGGCGCGGGGCTAGAAGCCCAGCTTCCGCAGCTGCTTCGGGTCGCGCTGCCAGTCCTTGGCCACCTTCACATGCAGGTCCAGGAACACCGGCGTACCGAGCAGCGCCTCGATCTGCTTGCGGGACTTGATGCCGACCTCCTTGAGCCGCTTGCCCTTGGGGCCGATGATGATGCCCTTCTGGCTGGGCCGCTCGATGTAGACGTTGGCGTGGATGTCCAGCAGCGGACGGTCCGCGGGGCGGTCCTCGCGCGGGAGCATCTCCTCCACGACCACGGCGATGGAGTGCGGCAGCTCGTCGCGGACGCCCTCCAGCGCGGCCTCACGGATGAGTTCCGCGATCATGACCTGCTCGGGCTCGTCCGTCAGATCGCCCTCGGGGTAGAGCGCGGGGCCCTCGGGGAGCAGCGGGATCAGGAGGTCGGCCAGCAGGTCGACCTGCTGGGAGCCGACCGCCGAGACCGGCACGATCTCCGCCCACTCGATGCCCAGGTCCCTGCCCAGCTGGTCGATGGCGATCAGCTGCTCGGCCAGGGTCTTCGAGTCGACCAGGTCGGTCTTGGTGACGATGGCGACCTTCGGGGTCTTCCTGATCCCGGCCAGCTCCTTGGCGATGAAGCGGTCACCGGGACCGATCTTCTCGTTCGCGGGCAGGCAGAAGCCGATCACGTCGACCTCGGCCCACGTCGTGCGCACGACGTCGTTGAGCCGCTCACCGAGCAGGGTGCGCGGCTTGTGCAGCCCCGGGGTGTCCACCAGGATCAGCTGGGCGTCGGGCCGGTGCACGATGCCGCGTACCGTGTGCCGCGTCGTCTGCGGCTGGTTCGCGGTGATCGCCACCTTCTGCCCGACCAGAGCGTTCGTGAGGGTGGACTTGCCCGCGTTGGGGCGGCCCACGAAGCAGGCGAAGCCGGCGCGGTGGACGGTCTCGGCCGGCTGCTCGGATGACTGGGTGCGAACGCTCATGCCGTTCATTCTCCCTGATCCACGAGGCCCCGCCGTACCGTGAGGTTTCGGTAACCCTCACGCAACGAAACGTCACGGAAACACACTCGTGCACGACCGGAAACGCGTACCGGTGACCCTCTGACGAGCCCCCACACCGTTGGAGACGCCCGTGACCCTCGCCGCCGCGCACGTGAACACCGGCGACACCGCCTGGCTGCTCGCCGCGACCGCCCTCGTCCTGCTGATGACCCCGGGCCTGGCCCTGTTCTACGGCGGCATGGTCCGCACGAAGAGCGTCCTCAACATGCTGATGATGAGCTTCGTGTCGATCGCTCTGGTCACGGTGGTGTGGCTGGCGGCCGGCTACTCCCTCGCCTTCGGCGACGACACCGGCGGCGGGCTGATCGGAAACCTCCACCACGCCGGCATGGCGCACCTCACCCCCGGCAGCGTGCACGGCACCGTGCCCACCCTGCTCTTCGCCACCTTCCAGCTCACCTTCGCGATCATCACGGCCGCCCTGATCAGCGGGGCGGTCGCCGACCGCATGAAATTCTCGGCATGGCTGGTCTTCGTCCCCGTGTGGACGCTCCTCGTATACGTTCCGATCGCCCACTGGGTGTGGGGCCCCGGCGGCTGGATCCTCGACGGGCTCGGTGCGCTCGACTTCGCGGGCGGTCTGCCCGTCGAGATCACCTCCGGCGCCTCCGGACTCGCGCTGTGCCTGGTCCTGGGCCCGCGACTGGGCTTCAAGAAGGACGCCATGCGCCCGCACAACCTGCCCATGGTGATCCTCGGCGCCGGCCTGCTCTGGTTCGGCTGGTTCGGCTTCAACGCGGGATCCGCGCTCGGCGCGAACGGCCTGGCCGCGGCCGCGTTCCTCAACACCCTCGCCGCCGGCTGCACCGGCCTGCTCGGCTGGCTCTTCGTCGAACAGCAAAGGGACGGGCACCCCACCACCCTCGGTGCCGCCTCCGGCGCGGTGGCCGGTCTCGTCGCGATCACCCCCTCGTGCGGCACGGTCTCGCTGCTCGGCGCGCTGGTCGTCGGCCTCGCCGCGGGCGTGGTCTGCTCCTACGCCGTGAGCTGGAAGTTCAAGCTCGGCTTCGACGACTCCCTGGACGTCGTCGGCGTCCACCTGGTCGGCGGCGTCATCGGCACCCTGCTGATCGGCCTGTTCGCCGAGAAGGCGATGACCGGCTCCGCGGAGGGGCTCTTCTACGGCGGCGGACTCGCCCCGCTCGGCCGGCAGACGCTCGCCGTGGTCGTCGTGGCCGGGTACGCCTTCGCGGTGACGTACGGCCTCGGCAAGCTGCTCGACCGGGTGCTGGGCCTGCGCGCGAGCGAGGAGCAGGAGCACACCGGCCTGGACCTTACGGTGCACGCCGAGACGGCATACGATCACGGCGTCCTGGGCCACGGCGCCCCGGTCTCCTCGTCCGTCCTCGCCTCCGCCCACAAGGCCCCCTCCCAGAAGGTCGACTCCCAGGCATGAAGCTCATCACCGCGATCGTCAAGCCGTACCGGCTGGACGGGGTCAAGACCGCCCTGCAGGAGCTGGGCGTGCACGGTCTGACCGTGACCGAGGCGAGCGGCTACGGCCGGCAGCGCGGCCACACCGAGGTGTACCGGGGCGCGGAGTACCGGGTCGACCTGGTGCCGAAGGTGCGCATCGAGGTCGTGGTGGACGACGCGGACGCCGATGCCGTGATCGACGCGATCGTCAGGGCCGCGCAGACGGGGAAGATCGGGGACGGGAAGGTGTGGTCCGTACCCGTGGAGACGGTCGTCCGCGTGCGGACCGGCGAACGCGGCCCCGACGCGCTCTGACCAGCAGCACCCCGACGGCCAGGCCCGCGACGAACACCAGCGCCACGGCGAGCCACGGCAGCGCGAGGAAGGAGGCGCTCGCCGACTGGCGGGTGCCGGGCGCGCTCGCGGTCAGCGTCACGTCGCCCCGGTCGAGTTGGGGCGCCCCGTGCCAGGTCTCGGTGAGCCGGACCCGCTGTCCCGGCAGCAGCTCGGAGGGCACCCGGGTCAGCTCGCGGTCGAGCAGCGTACGGCCGAACAGGCCGCGCGCCTTCAGCTCCACCTTCGGGTCGAGGGTGACGTTCCCGGTGTTGCGCAGGGTGTAGGAGATGGTCGCCGTGCTGGCGCCGAGGCCGGGGACGAGCGGCTGGTGATGGCTGAGGTGCACCTGTCCGACGGAGAGCGCGGGCAGGGTGGGCCCGCCGACCCGGAGGTAGACCCGCGCGCCGACGGCCCGCTGCACCCCGAGGGCGAGCCTGCCGCTGCCGGGGTCGACGCGCTCGTCGAGGGCGACGACGGCACCGGGGTGATCGCCGGGGGCGGCTCCCTCGGGGACCCGCAGCGTGAACGGCACGGTGACGGTCCGGTGCCCGGGCACGGTGATCCGGGACTTCGCGGGCTTCGCCCAGGCGCCCACCCCGAGCATGTGTTCCCCGGCGGTCCGCACGGCGAACCCGCCGTCCCGGGCGGTGTTGTAGGCGTCGGCCGCGTAGAGCCGGAAGGTCAGCGGCCCGCCGGTCTTGTTCTGGACGGCGACCTTGTCGGTGAGGGTCTGGCTGGGGGCGGCGGAGAGGTAGAAGTAGGGTCGCGCGGCGACTTTCGAGGCGACCGGGTACACGGACCAGCTGCCGTTGTCGGCGGCGTGGGCCGGTGCGGCCTGCCAGCCCAGCAGCAGGCCCAGGAGGAGGACGTACAGCTTGCGCATGGGTGCGGACCCCCACGGACGGGCGCGGACGGGAGACAGGGGGACGGGCGGGTGCGGACGCCCGCGCGCTCAGGTGAGCGTCAGCGTGAGCACGCCGGAGTACCCGCCCGGAGGCGTGAACGCCGGTACGTCCAGGGAGAGTCCGGCGTCGACGGTGAACTCACCGCCGGTGAGCGTGCCGTCGGAGGTCGACGCGAGGGTCGCTCCCGATCCGCCCACCGTGCCCGCCGACCCCGCCTTGCAGGTGCTGGGGCTGCCCGGCTTGGTCGCGCAGGCCGGGGTCCAGCTCAGCTTCCCGGCGTCGATCTTGCCGCCGGGACCGGTGAAGTCGGTGACCTTGCCGGTCAGGGACCAGCCCGCGGGCCCGCCCCGGAAGTCCTGCACGGTCACGGTCTGCAGTTTGCCCTTGGAGGCCCCGCCCTTGCCGAAGTCGACCGCCGACAGTGCGACGGAGTCCCCGGCCTGGGTCATGGACAGCGTGCCCGCCTTGACGGTGGTGGTCAGCTTCTGGCTGCCGGGCGGGACGGGCGTGTTGTCGTTGACGACGTAGGCCGCGGGGCCCGCGCCCTTGTCCGCGCTCCAGGAGCCACCCTCGTAGGCCACGATCCCGGTCGTCGTCTTGTCCTTGACGACGAGGGAGCCGCTGAAGGAGCCCTGGGCGTTCGCGGTCACGGTCGCGGTGTCGGCGGTCTGGGTGCCGCCGGACCGCCCGGCCAGGGTGACGGTGGCGCCCGGGGTGAAGTTGCTGCCGGTGACGGTGACGGCGGCGCCCGGGTCACCGGAGGCGGAACCCAGCGAGATGGCGCGGGTGTTGGCCGGGGTTCCGTCGGTCGCCGTCACGGTCTGGGACACCGGGGCGGGCGGGTTGGTGACCGTGCAGGGGGTGTCCAGCTCCAGGATGTAGCTGGTGTGGATGTTGTAGTCGCCGGGCGAGAGGGTGATCCGGCCGGCCTTGGTGACGGTGAACGTGCCGGTCATGGAGAAGGACGGGAAGGCGGCCTTCCCCGGCACCGGCGGGTTCTTCTTCGGTCCGGCGACGGTGACGTCACCGGTCTGGGCGCCGCCCAGGGCGACCTTGCCGGTCGGGGTCATGATGTCGGCCGGCAGGGCCAGGTCGGTGGGATTGCTCGCGGCGGCCGTGACCACCGTGTAGGTCACGGTGACGGTGTCGCCGACCTTCGGGCTGGTGTTGTCCGCCGTGACGCTGGCGGTCGTGGTGCCGTCGATCGGCGGGATGCCCGCGACGGCGGGCGGGATGCAGTGCGTGGCGAAGTCCACGTTCGTGCCGGCGGCGCCGGCCGGACAGGCCAGCGCGCCGCCCGCGGTGACCGCGAGCGCGGTCGCCCCGAACAGTGACGCCCAGCGCCACCGTCGGGATCTTCGGGGTGTGAAGCCCATGGGCCCCCTCCTGAGGGTTGTGGGCGCAGCGGCTCATCTGCGCCGACAGGGGGCATTGATGTGGAGCGGGGGTGAGAAGTCAATGGAGATGCCGCAGAAACCTGACGGATCATCAGTTTCTGCGGCATCCGGAACAGATCGCTCAGTCGAACACGAACGGGCCGGGAGCCTGCGGACCCCTCGCGGTGCAGGTCACGGTGACCCCGAAGATCACCATCTTCAGCGAGCCGCCATAGGCGTCCAGGCGGTCACCGGAGGCGACGGTGCCGGGGAGCGGACCGACGCTGACCGGGGCACCGGCGTTCATGGCGGGGTTCTTCTTGCCGCTGAACACGACGGAGCCACCACCGGCCTTGGCCAGGGTGAGGGTGGAGGTGATGGAGTCCTGGGCCACCGCGACCGGCGCGGTGACGGCGGAGGAGGTGAGGGTGATGGTGGCCGAGGTGCCGCTCTGGGTGGCGGTGAGCGTGGCCGTACCGCCGCCGAAGATGCCGCAGCTCGCGGTGATGGTCGCCGACTGTGGGGTGACGGCGGCCGCGGTGGGCGCGAGGGCGAGTCCGGTGACCGCGAGGGCCCCGGCGACCAGCGCCGCACCCGTTGCCGTGCGCATGCCTCTCATGGGGATCCGCTTCCCTTCCCTGTGGGGAGACGTGGGGGACGCCGACGGGCGGGAGGCCTGGGCAGGCGGGTGCGGACACACTGCGTTCGGCGGTGCGGATCTGACGACCCGTCGGGACGTACGGCTTCATTGACGCGCAGGGCCGGGAGGCCAACAAGGTTGAATTCCAGCCGACCTTTCGTTCGGCCGCTGCCGGCTCCGCTCAGCGACCGGCGGAGACGGTGACCCGCACCACGCCGTCGACCCCGGCCAGCAGCACCGGCGTCCCCGCACTCCCCAGGTCGGCCACCGCGGCCAGGTCCTCGGCCGGTACCGACTCCGCCTCGCTCACCACCGCCGCCGCCTCCAGCGACGTGGCGCCCGAAGCCACCGCCATGGCCACCGCCGTGCGCAGCGCGCTCAGCTTCAGCGAGGGCAGCGAAACCGACCCGGCCACATACGTACGCCCGGTCTCGTCCCGTACGGCCGCCCCCTCCGGCACACCGTTACGGGCCCGCGCGGAACGGGCCAGGGTGACGATCTTGCGGTCCTCGGGATCCAGTGCGTTGCTCTCGGTCATGCCCAGAGCATACGAAGCCCGGGCCCGTTCACCCCGCCACGGGGTACATCGTGCCCCGCCTGCCCTCCGGAGAGGCCAGCCACTCCAGCTTCTCGGCGGTGTTCGCCTCCTCCAGCGGGGTGTGCAGCACGATGTACAGATCGGGCCGCGCCGGGACCTTCAGCACGGTGGACTCCACCACCAGCAACCCGGCCACCGGATGGTTCAGCTCCTTGCGGACCTGCCCCTGGTCCTCGATGTCCTGCTCGGCCCACAGCGCGGCGAACTCCGCGCTCACGGCCGTCACCTCGGCGAGCACCTCCCGGAACCCCTCGTCGTCGGGGCTGGCGGCGCAGGCGGCCCGGAACTGCGCCACGACCGTGCGCGCGTTCCGCTCCCAGCTCCTGCTCCGCGACCGGTACATCGGGTCGGTGAAGAAGTCCACGAGGCAGTTCTGCCGGATGTCCGCCCGCATGCCGAGCACCACCGCGGCGGCCTCGTTGTGCATCACGTAGTTGTAGTACCGGTCCATGATGTGCGCCGGATACGGCATCCACGTGTCGATCAGCCGCCGCAGCCCGTCGCACATGTCCCGCTTCTCGGGAGCCACTTCGGGCGCGGGCGGGTTCAGCCCGGCCAGCACGTACAGATGGCGCCGCTCGGCGTTGCTCAGCCGCAGCACCCGGGCGACGGCATCGAGGACCTGCGGGGAGACGGAGATCTCCCGCCCCTGCTCCAGCCACTGGTACCAGGAGGCGCCCACACCGGCGAGCACCGCGACCTCCTCCCGGCGCAGGCCGGGCGTACGGCGCCGGCCCCCGCCGACGGGCAGCCCGGCCTCCTCGGGGCTGACCCGGGCCCGCCTGCTCATCAGGAACTCGCGCAGCTCGTTGCGCCGTTCACTCCTCGTCGCCCCCGCAGCAGGCACGTACCGCTCCTCCCCCGTCGTGTCTGGTGGTGCCACCACCACCATAAGTGGCGACTCCCCACCGGTATTCCGCACACCCGAAGCTCGTGCCATGGCGATCGACACCACCACCCAGCCCACCACCCCCACGGGCACACCGCTCGACACTCCCCGGCCGCCCCGGTTGTCGACGCGTGACAAGCTCGTCCTGTTCGTCCTGTGCGCGGCCCAGTTCATGGTCGCGCTGGACTTCTCCGTCCTGAACGTGGCCCTGCCCGTCCTGGGCACCGACCTCGGTATGAGCCGCTCGGCCCTGCAGTGGGCGGTCACCGCGTTCGCGCTGCCCTCCGGCGGCTTCCTGCTCCTCTTCGGCCGCATCGGCGACCTGTACGGCCGCCGGAAGCTGTTCCTGACCGGCCTGGCCCTGTTCGGCGCGGCCTCGCTGCTGGCGACCCTGGCCTGGAACCCGGCCGCGTTCCTGGCCGGGCGTGCGCTGCAGGGCCTCGGCGCGGCGGCGATCGTCCCGACGGGCATGTCCCTGCTGACCACCACCTTTCCGGAGGGCCCGGCCCGTGACCGCGCCCTCGGCATCTCCGGCACGCTGATGTCGCTGGGCTTCACCGTCGGCATGATCGCGGGCGGCGTGCTGACGGACGCCCTCGGCTGGCGTTCCACGATGGCCCTGCTGACGGTGTTCGCGCTGATCGTACTGCCGCTGGCCCCGGGCCTGCTGCCGGAGTCGCGCACCCCGGACCGCCCGCGCCTGGACGTGCCCGGCGCGGTCACCGTCACCACCGGTCTGCTGTCGCTGATCTACGCCCTGTCCACGGCCGCCGACCACGGCTTCGGCCGCGCGGACGTCATCGCGGCGCTGATGGCCGGCGTGCTCCTGCTGGCCGCGTTCACCGCCGTGGAGTCCCGTACGGCCGCCCCGCTCGTCTCGCTGCCCATGCTGCGCCGCCGCACGGTGGCCTGGGGCAACATCGGCGGGCTGGTCACCTTCTCGATGATGTCGACGGTGATCTTCGTCCTGACCCTGTACCTCCAGGACGTCCTGCACCTGTCGGCCTTCGAGACGGGCCTGGTCTTCGGCGTCCAGGGCGTCCTGTCGGCCGTCGCCGGCTCGCTCGCCCCGAAGGTGATCGGCCGCTTCGGCGCCCGCCGCACCCTGGTCGGCTCGCTGACCGGGCAGGGCGCGCTGATCGCGGCGCTGGTCCTGCTGAACTCCCATGTCTGGTCGGTCTGGCTCGCCACGGCGGCGGTGTCCCTGGCCAGCATGTTCCACCTGGGCGCGATCGTCTCGTACGGGCTGACCGCCACCTCCGGTGTCCCGGACGAGGAGCAGGGCCTGGCCACCGGTCTGGTGACCTCCACCCAGCAGGTCGGCCTCACGGTCGGCATCCCCCTGCTGGGCGTGCTGGCCACCACCTCCGGCGACCTGCTGACCGGGGTCCGCACGACCCTCGCGCTGGACGCGGCGATCGTCCTCGCCGCCGCGGTCCTGGTCGGGCTGGGCCTGCGCCGGGGCCGGTCCGGGGTCTGAACGCTCCCGCCGCGCGCGGCCGTGTGCACCACGCGGCCGCGCGCGCCGTCGCCCGGCAAAAGGCGGGCGACGGGACTACGGCCGGTCCAGCTTCAGCCGCTCCGCCCTCGGCAGCCCGGCGACGACCAGGTCGTAGGAGTCCTCGACCAGCTCTCTCACCAGTCGCTCCGGCAGCCCGCCGTCCACCGTCACGGTGTTCCAGTGCCGTTTGTTCATGTGCCAGCCGGGGACGATCAGGCCCTCGTGGTCGGTGCGCAGCCGCACCGCGTCCTCCGGGTCGCACTTGAGATTGACCGTCAGGGGCCGCGCACCCAGGTTCGTCAGAGCGAACATCTTGCCCAGCACCTTGAAGACCGACGTCTCCGGATTGAACGGGAAGTCCTCCACCACCGCGTTGAAGCCCAGACAGAGCGCACGCAGCTCGCCGGGGGTCACTCGGGGTCCTCCTCGTCCTTCTCGGCCGGTTCGACCAGCACCGTCACGATCTTGTTCCGGCGGCCGGCCGCGGCCTCCGCGGTCAGCTTCAGCCGGCGCTCGTCGGGCAGTTCGACCTCGGCGGACGCGCCCGCGATGGGGACGCGGCCAAGGGCCTTGGCGAGCAGTCCGCCGACGGTCTCCACGTCCTCGTCGTCGTACTCCTCCAGGCCGTACAGCTCGCCGAGGTCGGTGATGTCCAGGCGGGCGGTGACCCGGAAGCGGTCGTCGCCGAGGTCCTCGACGGGCGGGAGTTCCCGGTCGTACTCGTCGGTGATCTCACCGACGATCTCCTCCAGGATGTCCTCGATGGTGACGATGCCGGCGGTGCCGCCGTACTCGTCGATGACGACGGCGACGTGGTTGCGCTCCTTCTGCATCTCGCGCAGCAGGTCACCGGCGTTCTTGGTGTCGGGCACGAAGACGGCGGGCCGCATGGCGGTCGAGGCCAGGTCGCTCTCCGCGTCCCGGCTGATGTGCGTCTTGCGGACCAGGTCCTTCAGATACACGATCCCGACGACGTCGTCCTCGCTCTCGCCGGTGACCGGGATCCGGGAGAACCCGGAGCGCAGGGCGAGGGTGAGGGCCTGCCGGATGGTCTTGAACCGCTCGATGGTGACCAGGTCGGTGCGCGGGACCATGACCTCGCGCACCAGGGTGTCGCCCAGCTCGAAGACCGAGTGCACCATGCGGCGCTCCTCGTCCTCGATCAGCGACTCCTGCTCGGCGAGGTCGACCAGCGCGCGCAGCTCCGCCTCGGAGGCGAAGGGGCCGCGCCGGAAGCCCTTGCCCGGCGTCAGGGCGTTGCCGATGAGGATCAGCAGGGACGGGATCGGACCCATGATCCGGGCGAGCGGCAGCAGCACGTACGCCGCCACGGTCGCGGTGTTCAGCGGATGCTGACGGCCGATGGTGCGCGGGGACACCCCCACGGCGACGTACGACACCAGGACCATGACCCCGATGGCGACCAGCAGGGCCTGCCAGGTGGCGGCGAACTCCTGCAGGCAGGCGTACGTCACCAGGGCCGCGGCCGCCATCTCGCAGGCGACGCGGACCAGCAGGGCCACGTTCAGATAGCGGGTGGGGTCGGCGGCGATCTGGGCGAGCCTGGCGCTGCCGCGCCGCCCGGACTTGACGGCCTCCTCGGCGCGGAAGCTGGAGACCCGGGCGAGGCCCGCCTCCGCGCAGGCGGCGAGCCAGGCGACGACGACCAGGGCGATCGCCCCGACGACGATCTGCGGACTCATAGGAGAACCGGCCCGCCTACGAGACGGTCGGCGCCGGGGACGGCCCGGTCAGCCCGTGCTCGGCCCGCCACCCGTCCACGATGGCCGCCTGGAGCCCGAACATCTCGGCCTTCTCGTCGGGCTCCTCGTGGTCGTACCCGAGCAGGTGCAGCACGCCATGGACGGTGAGCAGCTGAAGCTCCTCGTCCATGGAGTGCTGCGTCGGGGCGTCCGCCCCCTGCTTGGCGGCGACCTCCGGGCACAGCACGATGTCGCCGAGCAGCCCCTGCGGCGGCTCGTCGTCGTCCTTCGACGGCGGCCTGAGCTCGTCCATCGGGAACGACATGACATCCGTCGGGCCGGGCAGGTCCATCCACTGGATGTGCAGCTGCTCCATGGCGTCGGCGTCCACGACGATCACCGAGAGCTCGGAGAGCGGGTGGATGCGCATCCGTGCGAGCGCGTAGCGGGCGATGTCGAGGATCGCCTGCTCGTCGACCTCGGTGCCGGACTCGTTGTTGACGTCGATCGACATGGTCGTGCTGGTCTACTTCCCCTTGTGCCCGGCCTTGCCCCGGCCCTGCGTCTTGTGCGCGCCGTTCTGGGTGCCGTGCTTGCTGTCGTACTTCTCGTACGCGTCGACGATACGGCCCACCAGCTTGTGCCGTACGACATCGTGGGACGAGAGCCGGGAGAAGTGGACGTCCTCGACGCCTTCGAGGATCTCCTGCACCTGCCGCAGACCGCTCTTCGTGCCGTTCGGCAGGTCGACCTGCGTCACGTCACCGGTGATCACGATCTTCGAGTCGAAGCCGAGGCGGGTGAGGAACATCTTCATCTGTTCGGGGCTGGTGTTCTGGGCCTCATCCAGGATGATGAAGGCGTCGTTGAGCGTGCGGCCGCGCATGTACGCGAGCGGCGCGACCTCGATGGTCCCGGCGGCCATGAGCCGCGGGATGGAGTCCGGGTCGAGCATGTCGTGCAGCGCGTCGTACAGCGGGCGCAGGTAGGGGTCGATCTTCTCGTAGAGCGTGCCGGGCAGGAACCCGAGCCGCTCCCCCGCCTCCACCGCCGGCCGGGTCAGGATGATCCGGTTGACCTGCTTGGACTGCAGGGCCTGTACGGCCTTGGCCATGGCCAGGTAGGTCTTGCCGGTACCGGCCGGGCCGATTCCGAACACGATGGTGTGCTTGTCGATCGCGTCGACGTACCGCTTCTGGTTGAGGGTCTTCGGCCGGATGGTCCGGCCTCGCGAGGACAGGATGTTCTGCGTCAGTACCTGCGCCGGGGTCTCGGGCCCGTCGCTCGTCCCGTTCTCGCTCGCCTGGAGCATGGCGATCGAGCGTTCCACTGCGTCCTCCGTCATCGGCTGTCCGGTGCGGAGCACCAGCATCATCTCGTCGAACACGCGCGAAATGAGGGCGACGTCGGTGGGGTCACCGACCGCGCTGATCTCATTGCCCCGGACATGGATGTCGGCCGCCGGGAAGGCCCTCTCGATCACGCGCAGGAGGGAGTCGCCAGAACCCAGCACGGTCACCATGGGGTGCTGGGCGGGGACGGTGAGCTGCGCTCTCGCCTGCTCCTGCGCAGGGGTGTGAGCTGTGGGTGTCTGTGTCATGGGCCGGCGCTGAAGGCCTGCGCTTCCTCCTTCTCACGGCCGCGTAGCTGAGGGCGGCCTCGCGATTCCAGAGTACGACGGTGCAATGACAAGCCCGTAGGACTTTTCCACGGCGGCCGCTCGGCCCCGGGCCTCCCCGCGCGGCCGCTCAGCCGGACCGGCGGAACCCGATGGTCGGCACGGCCCGCCGCAGCGGCCACGGCCGGTCCAGTTCCTCCGGCACCAGCGACTCGAGAAACGCGTACCGTTCCAGCGCCGCCGGATCCTGCCCCGGCACCGACTGGACCCGCCGCCACCACGCCCCGATCTCCGACCAGCCCGGCGCGGACAAGGACCCCCCGAACTCCTGCACGGACAGAGCGGCGGTCAGCCCGGCGAAGGCCAGCCGGTCCGCCAGCGGCCACCCCGCCAGCGACCCCGTCACGAACCCGGCGACGAAGACGTCCCCCGCCCCCGTGGGATCCAGCGCCTGCACGGCGATCGCCGGCACCTCCGCCGCCTCCCCCGTCCGCCGGTCCACCGCGTACGCCCCCTCCGACCCCAGCGTCACCACGGCCACCGGTACGTACTCGGTCAGGGCATGCGCGGCGAGACGCGGACAGTCGGCCCCCGTGTACCGCTTCGCCTCCTCCGCGTTCGGCAGGAACGCCTCGCAGTGCTCCAGATCGGCGAGCCCCGCGAGATCCCAGGCCCCGGTCTCGTCCCAGCCGACGTCGGCGAAGATCCGGGCGCCCGCCCGCGCGGCCTGCGCGATCCAGGGCGCGCGCGTACCGGGCGTCAGCGAGGCCACGGCCGCACGCGCGCGGGACGCCCGGTCCGGGGCACCGTCCTGGACGAACACGGCCTGCGGCGGCGGCTCGTGTCCGTGGGAGACCATCGTCCGCTCACCCTCGTACGCCATGGACACCGTCACCGGCGAGTGCCAGCCGGGTACGGTCCGCGACGCGGACAGATCGATGCCCTCGCCCTGTTCCAGCGCGTCCCAGCAGTACTCGCCGTAGTGGTCGTCCCCGAAGGCCGCCGCGAGGGAGGTCCGCAGTCCGAGCCGGGCCAGGGCCGTGGCCATGTTGGCGACCCCGCCGGGGCTGGAACCCATGCCCCGGGCCCAGGACTCGGTGCCGCGCACGGGTGCCGAGTCCAGGCCGGTGAAGATGATGTCGAGGAAGACCGTGCCCGTCAGATAGACGTCCCACGGTGGGTCGCCGGGCACGCGCAGCGCGGCGAGCGGGTCGATCTGGGACCGACAGCGCGCTGCCTGGGTGAGGTGTTCCGGTTCCTCTCCGGTGAGGGTGTGCGACGGGGTCACGGGCGCTCCCTGGCGTGGTGCGGATCTGGCCAGTGTGCACCACTTGCCGGGCCGCGCAGGGAGTTACCAGCGGGGCATCACCGGTTGCCGCCACCCCGGTTCGGCCACCCGCATCGCCGCCGCGTCGTCGCGGTCCCGCAGCGCGCCGTCGTCGTCGGCCCACCGCCGGTGCAGCCGGGCCAGTTCGTCGCGGTCCAGCTCGACGCCGAGTCCCGGCGCGTCGAGGACCCCGACCCTCCCGTCGCAAAAGCGCAGCCGCTCGGTGAGGACGTCCTCGGACTGCCAGGGGTAGTGGGAGTCGCAGGCGTGGTGGAGACCCGGGACGGTGGCCGCGACCTGGGTCATCGCGGCGAGGCTGATCCCCAGGTGCGTGTTGGAGTGCATGGAGACCCCGACCCCGAAGGCGGCGCAGATCGCGGCGAGCTGCCGGGTGTTGCGCAGGCCGCCCCAGTAGTGGTGGTCGCAGAGCACGACCTGCACGGCGTCGCGTGTGAACGCCTCCTTGATCTCCCCGAAGGTGGTCACACACATGTTGGTGGCGAGCGGGACCGCCGTTCCCGCCGACACCTCGGCCATCGCGGCCGTGCCCAGGGCCGGGTCCTCCAGGTACTCCAGGACGTCCCCGAGTTCCTTCGCGACCTTCAGCGAGGTCTCGACCGACCAGGCACCGTTGGGGTCGAGGCGCAGCGGATGCCCGGGGAAGGCCTCGGCGAGGGCCCGTACGGCCGCGATCTCCTCGTCGGGCGGGAAGACACCGCCCTTGAGCTTGAACGACGTGAAGCCGTGCCGCTCCTTGAGCAGCCGCGCCTGCCGCACGACCCCGGCCGGGTCGAGGGCGGCCCCCGAGTCGTCCTGCTCGCAGGCCACGCCCGCCGGGTGGCGGGCCCACTTGTAGAACAGATAGGCGCTGTACTCCACGCTGTCCCGGACCTTGCCGCCGAGCAGGGCGTGCACCGGCAGCCCGAGGGCCTTGCCCTGGGCGTCCAGGCAAGCGACCTCGAAGGCGGACAGCACAGACAGCCGCAGCTTGTCGGCGCTCTGCACCCCGCGCAGCCCCCCGGCGTCGACCTGTCCCTCGACCCGCGACGCGTCCACGCCGAGGTCGATCCCGAACAGGCCGTTCACATCCATGACCGACCGTCCGGTGAGCCGTTCGGCCAGCGGGCGGGCCAGTTCCAGGTACTTGGTGTCGCCGTAGGTCTCACCGAGCCCGGTGATCCCGTCGGCGGTGACGAGCTCCACGATCAGCCGGGGGGTGTACGGCTGGTGCACGCCCTGGGTGTTGAGCAGCGGCGGGTCGGCGACCAGGATCGGCGTCAGCCGCACCTCGGCGATGGTCAGGTCTCGGGTCACAGGGCGGCTCCTACGAGGTCGAGTCCGGCGGTGAGCAGGGCCTTGAGGTCGGCGAGGTCGGCGGGCGCGGGGTCGGTGAGCGGGGCGCGCACGGGTCCGACGCGCTGTCCGCGCAGCCGGGCCGCCGCCTTCACCAGGGACACGGCGTATCCGGGGGCGCGGTCGCGGAGTTCGACGAACGGGACGTAGAACTCCCGCAGCAGCCTGTCGGCGCTCGCGTGGTCCGCGCCCTGGAGCGCGGCGAAGAAGGCGCCGGCGATCTCGGGGGCGAAGGCGTGCACGGCGGAGGAGTAGGCGGGGACGCCGACGGCGGCGTAGGCCCGGGCCTGGATCTCGGCGGTGGCGGCGCCGTTGAAGAAGAGGAAGCCGTCGGGGGCGGCGAGGGTGAGGCGCTGGAGGCGGTCGAGGTCGCTGTGGCCGTCCTTGAGGCCGATGACGTTCGGGACGCGCGCGATGCGCCGCAACGTGTCCACCGTGTAGGCGACTTGGCCGCGCTGGTAGACGATCAGCGGCAGCCGGGTGCGGCCGGCGAGCCGCTCCAGCTGGGCGGCGAGGCCCTGCTGCGGGGCGTCGACCAGGTAGTGCGGCAGCACGAGCAGCGCGTCGGCGCCGGCCTCCTCGGCGATCCGCGCGAACCGCGTGGCCTGCGCCCAGCCGTATCCGGTCCCGGCGACGACCGGTACCCTCCCCGCCGTCTCCTCGACGGTGATCCGGACGACGGTCCGGTACTCCTCCTCGTCCAGCGAGAAGAACTCCCCGGTGCCGCAGGCCGGGAAGAGCGCGCCGGGCCCGGCGGCGAGCCGGCCGGCGACATGGGCGCGCTGGCCGTCGGGATCGACAAGGCCGTCGTCGCGGAACGCGGTGAGCGGGAAGGACAGCACACCGCGCGCCATCCCCTCGCGCAACCGCCGCGCCACCGCCCCGGGATGGGGATCGCCGCCCACCTGACCATCTCCTCTTATGAATGACGTCTACATATGAGAACGAACCGTAGCGCCTCTTACCCGGGCCCACGGAAGGCAAACCGAAAAGTGATCCAGATCGCACCCCCCGTACTTCTGCCGGTACCGCGTGCTTGATACAACTTGCTCGCGCGTTCCTGTCCGTCGACGGTCGTCGCCTCCTCCCCTCCCCCGCACCCGTCCTTTCGCCTGCCCTGGGAACGCCCGTGTCCGCCCCCCGCCCCCGCCCCTGGCCCCTCGTCGCCCTTTTCACGGCCGGGTACCTCGCGCCGTATCTGCTGCCGACCACCGTCGGCCGGCTCGATTCCGGGCTTCCGCTCACCGCCACGCAGGCCGGAGCCATCGGCAGTGCGCTGCTGCTGGCCTCGGCGGCGGCCGGCTTCCTGCTGGCCTCACGGGTCGACCGGACCGGACCCCGCGCACTCGCCCGCCTCGGGCTCGCGCTCGCCCTCCTCGGCTACGGCGGTGCCGCCCTGACCACGCTCGTCCCGGCCGTCGTCGCGGGCGCGGTCATCGGCGGATTCGGGTCCGGTACGGTCACGGCGGTCTCCGCGAGCGGTATCGCGGCCCACCACGATCCGCACCGGGTCACCACGCTGGGGCTCCTCGGGGTGTCCGCGCTCGCGGGCGCGGTCTGTCTGGCGGTGCCGCATCTGGGGCCGGGCCACGCTCAGCCGCTGGCGGCGCTCGCGTTCACCGCGCTCGCCGCCTGGCCGCTCACCGGCCGTCTGCCCGCCCGCCGGGCCGGTGCCGGGCCGGCCCCCCGCACGGCCGCCGCCCCGGCCACCCGCCGGCGGCCCGCCGCCCGCCTTCCCCACCTCGGCTCCGGCCTGGTCCTGGCCGTCACCATGCCGTGCTGGTCCCTCGCCCAGAACGCCCTGTGGGGGATGAGCGGCCGCATCGGCCTGGCCCAGGCCGGGCTGACGGAGTCCACGGTGGGCGCGGTGTTCGCCGTCGCACTGGGGGCGGGACTGCTGGGAGTGACGGGGGCGGGGGCGATCGGCCCGCGGTTCGGCCGGGCGCTGCCCATCGGCGCCGGTACGGCCCTGATCGCCGGCTGCGTCGCGGTGAGCGCGTGCGCCACCCGTCTGACGTCCTTCGCCACGGGTGAGATCGCCTGGAACCTGCTCTACCCGATCGTGCTGTCGTACCTCATCGGCCTCGCCGCCTCGCTGGACACGCAGGGCCGTTGGGCGGTGCTCGTGGGCTCCGCCTCGTCGCTGGGCACGGCGGCGGGACCGCTGACCGGCAGCCTGCTGGCCGCACAGGCGGGCTTTCCGGTCATGGGCGCGGTCCTCGCGGCCGGGCTCCTGGTGATCGCGGCACCGATGACCGCGGTCGCGCTGCGGGCCGGGCGCAGGGCGCCGGCGGTGGTGGAGATCCCGGTGGACAGCCCGGCCGTGCCCGCCCGGCGCGCCTACGACACAGCGGCCGCCACACCCTAGAGGACTCGGCGGCCACGCGCGCTAGAACTCGTACGCCGCCACCTCGGCGAGGTAACGGGCCCGGCGCTCCTCGTCGTCCTCCAGGAAGGAGGCGAGGAAGGAGTTGCGGGCCAGCTCGCGCAGCCGGTCCCGGGAGAGCCCCAGGGTCGTGTGCACGGCCTCGAAGTTGTCGCCCGCGTAGCCGCCGAAGTAGGCGGGGTCGTCGGAGTTGACCGTGCACAGCAGCCCCGCGTCGAGCATGGCGGGCAGGGGGTGGGCGGCGAGGGTGTCGACGGTCCGCAGGCGGACGTTGGACAGCGGGCACAGGGTGAGCGGGATCCGCTCCCGCACCAGCCGCTCGACCAGCTCCGGGTCCTCCATGCAGCGCAGCCCGTGGTCGACGCGCTCCACGCCGAGCACGTCCAGGGCCTCGCGGATGTACTCCGGCGGCCCTTCCTCACCGGCGTGCGCGACGCGGCGCAGCCCGAGCGCGGCGGCGGCCTCGTACACCTCCCGGAACTTCACCGGCGGATGTCCGACCTCGGCCGAGTCCAGGCCGACGCCGGTGATCCGGTCCAGGTACGGCCTGGCGGCCTCCAGTGTCTCCATGGCCGACTCGGCGGACTCGTCCCGCAGGAAGGACAGGATGAGCCTGGTGGAGACGCCGTGGTTCTCCTCGCTGCTGCCCAGCGCCCGCCACAGCCCCTCCACGACCGTGCCCAGGGACACCCCCCGGGCGAGGTGGGCCTGCGGGTCGAAGAAGATCTCCGCGTGCCGGACACCCTGCGCGGCGGCGCGGGCCAGGTAGGCGTTCGCGAGGTCCGCGAAGTCCCGCTCGGTGCGCAGGACGGCCATCAGCTCGTAGTACAGGTTCAGGAAGGACTGGAGATCCTCGAACCGGTAGGCCTCGCGGAGCGCGTCCGTGTCGGCGTACGGCAGCCGGACGCCGTTACGGGCGGCCAGCTCGAACGCCAGCTCCGGCTCCAGAGTGCCTTCGATGTGGAGGTGCAGTTCTGCTTTCGGGAGGGGCATCAAAGCATCGTACGGGTGTTTTACCGCCGTTTCGGAACCGGCACCCGCTGCAGATCGTGCGCCACGGTCAGCTCTCCCTCGAAGCCGGCGGCCCGCGCCTGCCGTTCGAACTCCTCCGGCTCGGTGTAGCGCTGGCTGAAGTGGGTGAGGACGAGGTGCCGCACCCCGGCGTCCCGGGCCACCGTCGCCGCCTGCCCCGCCGTCAGATGGCCGTGCTCGACGGCGAGTTCCACGTCGTCGTCCAGGAACGTCGACTCGATGACGAGCAGGTCGCAGCCCTCGGCGAGCGCGTGCACGCCGTCGCAGAGCCGGGTGTCCATGACGAACGCGAACCGCTGCCCGCGCCGCACCTCGCTGACGTCCTCCAGCGCGACCTCCCCGATCCCGCCCTCGCGCTGCAGCCGGCCCACGTCCGGTCCCTTGATCCCGTGCGCGGCGAGCCGGTCGGGCAGCATGCGGCGGCCGTCGGGTTCGATCAGCCGGTAGCCGTAGGACTCCACCGTGTGCGACAGCCTGCGGGCCTCCAGCGTGTACGACGAGGTCACCGCGAGGATGCCGTCGGCGGCGACCGGTTCCTCGGTGAGCCGGACCGTCTCCCGGTAGGCCGTCGCGTAGCGCAGCCGGTCGAAGAAGCGCTGCCCGGAGCGCGGGTAGTGCGCGGTCACCTCGTGCGGCACCTGGTCGAGGTTGATCCGCTGGATGACGCCGGCGAGGCCGAGGGAGTGGTCGCCGTGGAAGTGCGTGACGCAGATCCGGTTCAGGTCGTGGGCGGCGACCCCGGCGCGCAGCATCTGCCGCTGTGTGCCCTCGCCGGGGTCGAACAGGATGCCCTGGCCGTCCCACCTCAGCAGGTAGCCGTTGTGGTTGCGGTGCCGGGTCGGGACCTGGCTGGCGGTGCCGAGGACGACCAACTCACGTACGGACACGGCTGGTCACCCGGGGGGCCACTGCATGCCGCGGCCGCCGAGGACGTGCGCGTGGGCGTGCCAGACGGTCTGGCCGGCGCCACCGCCCGTGTTGAAGACGGTGCGGTAGCTGTCGAGCTTCTCCTCGTCCGCCACGGCCTGGGTCGCCGCCAGGACGTCGGCGGCGAGTTGCGGTGCCCCCGAGGCGAGTGCGGCCGCGTTCTCGTAGTGGGCCTTGGGGATCACCAGGATGTGGACGGGGGCCTGGGGATTTATGTCCCGGAAGGCGACGGTGGTCTCCGTCTCGCGGACGATCGTCGCCGGGATCTGCCCTGCGACGATCTTGCAGAACAGGCAGTCGTCCTGCGGTTCGCCTGCCATGCGTGTGCCTCCTCACGCCGATGATCAGTACCGGGGCATCGTAGTCGTATCAGGCCGGCATTCCCGGCGGAGTTTTCGCGGGCCGCTCCTCCAGCGCCTCCAGCGCGAGCCTGACCGCCTCGTCCAGTTGGGCATCGCGGCCCTGCGCCCAGTCCTGCGGGCGCTGGACGACCTCCACGTCCGGATCCACCCCGTGGTTCTCCACGTCCCACCCCACCCCCTCCAGCCATATCGCGTACTTCGGCTGGGTGACCAGGGTGCCGTCGATCAGGTGGTAGCGGCTGTCGATGCCGATGACGCCGCCCCAGGTGCGGGTGCCGACGACCGGGCCGATACCGAGGGCCTTGATCGCGGCGTTGACGATGTCGCCGTCGGAGCCGGAGAACTCGTTGGCGACGGCGACGACCGGGCCGCGCGGGGCGTCCAGGGGGTAGCTGGTGGGGCGCATGCCGCGCGGGAGGTCCCAGCCGATGATGCGGCGCGCCAGCTTCTCGACGACCAGCTGCGAGGTGTGGCCGCCGCGGTTCTCGCGGACGTCGACCACCAGGCCCTCGCGGGCCACCTCCACCCGCAGGTCGCGGTGGATCTGCGCCCAGCCGGGAGCCTGCATGTCGGGGACGTGGAGGTAGCCGAGACGGCCGTCGGAGGCCGCGTGGACGTGCGCGCGGCGGTCGGCGACCCAGGCGTGGTAGCGCAGGGGTTCCTCGTCGGCGACCGGGACGACGACGGTGTGGCGGGGTTCGCCGCCGCCCGCCGGGGAGACGGTCAGCTCCACCGGGTGGCCCGCCGTGCCGACGAGCAGCGGACCCGGTCCCGTCACCGGGTCGACCTGGTGGCCGGCGACGGCGATGATCGCGTCGCCGGGGCGGACGGCGACTCCGGGGGCGGCGAGCGGGGAACGGGCGTCCGGGTCGGAGGTCTCCGAGGGCAGGATGCGGTCGATACGCCAACTGCCGTCCGGATGGCGGGAGACGTCCGCGCCGAGCAGACCGTGCCGGGGACCGCCGGCGCCGCCGGAGGGGATGACGTAGGCGTGCGAGGTACCGAGTTCGCCGTGCACCTCCCACAGCAGGTCGGTCAGGTCACTGTGGGTGGCGAGGCGGGCCAGGAGGGGGCGGTAGCGGTCGAGGACACCGGTCCAGTCGGCACCGCCGAGGTCGGGACGCCAGAAGTGGTCGCGCATGAGGCGGCCGGTCTCTTCGTACATCTGCCGCCACTCGGCGGCCGGGTCGAGGGTCTGCCGGACGCGGGCGAGGTCGACGGAGACGCTGGTGTCGCCGTCGTCGTCGCCGGTACGGCGGTCGCTGGGGACGATCCGGAGCCGGCCGTCGGTCCACAGCAGCACGCGTTTGCCGTCACCGCTGACCTCGAAGTGGCCGGCGTCGGAGGCCAGGTGCTCCAGGCGCCGCTGGGCGAGGTCGTAGCGCTCCAGCTCGGTGTGCGGGTCGGGGTCCTCGGGGTGGGCGCGGGCGGCGCCGAGGACGCCCTGCACGGGGTGGCGCAGCCAGAGCACGCCGTCCTTGGCGGCGCGGAGAGTGGAGTACCGGCCGGCCTCCACCGGGAACGGGACGATGCGGTCGGCGAGGCCCTCCAGGTCGATGCGGGTGGCCGGGGTGCCCTCGCCGTCGGGGGTCTCGTCCTTCTCGGGGGCCTCGAAGGGGCGGCCGTGGCGCTGCGGGCCGAACGGCGAGGGCGTGGTGGCGGCCAGGGTGATCAGGTGCGGGCGGGCGCCGACCACGAACGCGAGGTCGAAGACGTGCTCGTCGTAGACGGGGTCGAAGGCGCGGTTGGAGAGGAACGCGAGGTGTTTGCCGTCGAGGGTGAAGGCGGGGGCGTAGTCCTGGAAACGGAGCGGGGTCGCCTCGGTGACCGAGAGGTCGGTGGTGTGGGCGATGCGCAGCTGGGAGAGCGGGCGGGGGCCGGGGTGGGCCCAGGCGAGCCAGGCGGAGTCGGGGGAGAAGGCCAGTCCGGAGACCTCGCCGTCGTCGCTGCGGTCGACCTCGCGGACCTCGCCGGTCTCCCGTTCGACGAGCAGCAGCCGGCCGTCGTGCGCGGCGACGGCGGCCCGGCCGCCGTCGGGGGCCACGGCCAGTTCCAGCACCCGGCCGAGCTGTCCGGCGGCGAGCCGGCGCGGGGTGGCGCCGGGCACGGTGCCGGTGGCCGGGGCGAACTCCAGGGCGTCGTCGCCCTCCGCGTCCGTCACCCACACCACCCACTCCTCGCCCTCCGCGCGGAAGGCGCGCGGCATGCGGGCGCGGACGCCGGGGGTGGCGGCCAGCGCGCGGGCGGGGCCGGAGCGGTGGGTGACCCAGTGGATCCCGCCGCGTACGCAGACGGCGCTGCCGCGCGCGGTGTGGTCCGGGGACGCCTCGCCGAACCAGCGGGAGGCGTCCACCGGCCGGGGGCGCAGGTCGATCCGGGGGCCGCCCAGGCGCACGTCCAGCCGGCGCGGCTCGGCACTCTCCAGGTCGTCCAGCAGCCAGAGTTCACCGGCCGAGGCGTAGACGATCCGGCTGCCGTCACCGGCCGCCTGCCGGGCGTAGAAGCCTCCCCCGCGCTCGGCTTCGGCCGAGCCGGAGGCGCCTCCGAGCGGGGTGTGGCGGCGCAGGTCGGAGCCGTCGGCGAGGGAGGAGTACAGGGCGCCGGTGCCCTCGTGGTCGGACAGGAAGGCGATCCGCTCCCCCGCCCACACCGGGCACTCGATGTTCCCGTCGACGTCCTCGTGCAGCCGGACGAACTCCCCGCTCCCGTCCCGGTCGATCCACAGCTTGCCCGCCGTGCCGCCCCGGTAGCGCTTCCAGTGGGCGGCCTCGCGGCCCATCGGCGCGGACAGCAGCACGGTGGCCGGGCCGAAGGCCACATCGCCGACCGGGCCGTACGGCAGGGTCTCGGCGGGTCCGCCGTCCAGGGGAACGGCGTGCGCCCATGTGTGCCGGGAGCTGGGGCGTCCCTGTGCACCGAGCGCGAGCACCCGCCCGTCGGCGGTCCAGCCCCTGACCTCCGTACGGCGGTTGCCCCAGTACGTCAGCCGGTCGGCGGGGCCGCCGTCGACGGGGGCGACATGCACCTCGGGCGCGCCGTCCCGGGTGGAGGTCCAGGCGAGGAACCGTCCGTCCGGGGACATCCGGGGCGTGGTCACCGGCATGTTGTCGGCGCTGACCCGCCAGGCCCGGCCGCCGTCGAGCGGCGCGAGCCACACGTCGTCCTCGGCGACGAAGGTCACCAAGTCACCGTGCAGGTGGGGGAATCGGAGATAGGCGGCACCCTGAGTCACCCCGTCACTGTACGCAGTGAACGGTGTGCCCCGCTCGCGGTTCCGATCACTTGCCCTGCACGGGCCAGCAGGTGGGGTCGCCCTTGCACCAGAGGGTCCGGGTGACGGTGACGGTCACCGTCGGCCGACCGCCGCCGGGCTGGTAGGTGGGCGGCCGGTACGTCGGCGCCGGCTTGGCGTCGCAGTCGCCGAGCCCGTCGACGTGGAAGACCTGCCTCCCGCCGACGCTGGCCGTCAGATCACCGCGCACACACGCCCCGTCGACGGCCTTGGTCACCTTCCCGGTGAGGGTGATCTTCCGCCCGTCCCTGGTCTGGCCCCGGCAGTGGACGGAGATGACGGTGCTCTCACTGGGCGAGGGTGTTCTGGCCGGCTCGGCGCGGCCGTAGTCCCCGGTGCAGGTGAGCCAGTCGACGTCGATGCGCTGCTGCTTGAGCCTGGCGGTCGCGGTGGTGTCGGTGGTGTAGGCGGCGGAGGCGGAACTGAGGCCGGTCGGCTGACAGGCCACCACGGCCCCACCGGCCCCCGCGACCAGCCCGGCGACGGCCAGGACCCGCACTCCGCGTCGATTCCCTCTCAAAACCCCCATGCAGGGCAGCGTGCCACCGGCCAGGGCACCGGGGAAGACCGCATACGGCCACTCACCCGTTCGGGGCGCGGCGCTGTGTCCGGGTCCCCGCCGGCCGAACTCCTAGCCGCGCAGCAGCAGCCACTGCTGGAGTTCGACCAGGTTGCCCTCCGGGTCCTTGAGGTGGGCCACCCGCATGCGGTCGGTCATGGGGGCCGGGCCGTGCAGCAGGGAGGCGCCGCGGGAGGTGATCTCCGCGCAGTAGGCGTCCAGGTCGTCGACGCGCAGCACGACCAGGGAACGGTGACCGGTGACGGTCTCGCCCAGCTCACCCAGGACCTCGGCCATCATCGCCCGGTCCTGCAGCGCGATCCCCGCGGAGCCGGCGTGCGGGCTGAACTTCTCGTACGGGCCCTCGGTCGCCCCGGACTGCGGCTTGAGGCCGAGGACGTCGGCGTAGAAGCCGTAGCAGGCAGCGAAGTCGCTGACCAGGAGCCGGACTTGGGCGAGTTCCACGATGTCCCCCGGGTGTGTCAGGACCAGCGGCCGGTGCGGCCCAGCAGCAGGGCCACGGCGGCGGTGCCGGCGGTGGATGTACGCAACACACTAGGACCGAGCACGCACGCCTTGGCTCCCGCCTCCTCGAAGAGCGCCAACTCGTCCCGGGCGACGCCGCCTTCGGGGCCGACGACCAGCACGATCTCGCCCTCGGCGGGGAGTTGCGCGGTGGCCAGCGGCTCGCTGACGTGCTCGAAGTCGGAGTGCAGCACCGCGGCGAAGTCGGCCTTGGCGAGAAGTGCGGCGACCTGCTTGGTGCTTGCCGCGTCCGTGACCTCCGGGAAGCGCAGCCGACGGGACTGCTTGCCGGCCTCGCGCGCGGTGGCCCGCCACTTGGCGAGTGCCTTCAGGCCCCGCTCGCCCTTCCACTGGGTGATGCAGCGGGCGGCCTGCCAGGGCACGATCGCGTCGACACCGGTCTCCGTCATGGTCTCCACGGCCAGCTCGCCGCGGTCGCCCTTGGGCAGGGCCTGGACGACGGTGATCCGGGGGCTCGGCTCGGGTTCCACGGGGAACTCGAACGGCTCGACGACCAGGTGGTCCTTGCCCGACACACTGACGACGACCCCGGCCGCGCCCCGGCCCCTGCCGTCCGTCAGCACCACGTCCTCGCCGGGCTGCAACCGCCGTACGGAGACCGCGTGCCGCCCCTCCGGGCCCTCGACGTCGACGACCGAGCCCGGGCCCACGCCCTCCAGCGAGTCGACGACGAACACCGGCGCGGTCATCACAGGCCTCCCTTGGCCGACAACGCTGTCCTGGCGGCGTCGAGTTCCTCGGCCAGGACCTCCACCAGCCGCCCGGCCGGCAGCTCGCGGGCCATCCGGTGGCCCTGGCCCGCCCACAGCGCCATGCCCTGCGCGTCCCCGGCCTTGGCGGCGGCCTTGCGCAGCGGCGAGGTGAGGTGGTGGATCTCGGGGTAGGCGGCGGGGGCGTACGGGCCGTGCTCGCGCACGAAGCGGTTGACCAGTCCGCGGGCCGGTCTGCCGGAGAAGGCACGGGTCAGCTCGGTGCGCACGAACAGCGGGTTGGTCAGCGCCTGTTTGTACACGGCCGCGGCGCCGGACTCGGGCGTGGCGAGGAAGGCGGTGCCCAGCTGGGCCGCGCTGGCTCCGGCCGCGAGGACGGCGGCGATCTGGCCGCCGCGCATGATGCCGCCGGCGGCGACGATCGGGATGCGCACGGCCTCCCGGATCTGCGCGACCAGCGAGAGCAGTCCGATGCCGGAGCCGTCGTTCTCGGCGAGGTCCCGGTGGGTTCCCTGGTGCCCGCCGGCCTCCACGCCCTGCGCGATCACCGCGTCCGCGCCGGCCCGCTCGACCGCCCGGGCCTCCTCCGCGGTGGTGGCGGTGACCAGCGTGAAGGTGCCGGCCCGGCGCAGTTTGTCGAACACCTCGCGGCCGGGCACACCGAAGTGGAAGGAGACCACCGGCACCGGGTTGTCGAGGAGCACGGCGAGCTTGGCGTCGTAGCCGTCGTCCCGGCCGCTGTCCGGGTCGCCAAGCTCGGTCTCGTACCAGGCGGCCTCGCCGGCCAACTGGTGGGCGTAGACCTCGACCGCACCGGAAGGGGGCACGGCGGCTGCCGCTCCGGTGGGGCCGGTGGCCGCGCCGGGGTACTCGGGCTGCGGCATGAACACGTTGACGCCGAAGGGGCGGCTCGTGAGCCCCCGCAGCTGCTTGATCTCCTGGTACATGCCGTCGGCGGTCTTGTATCCGGCGGCGAGGAACCCGAGGCCACCGGCCTCGGAGACGGCGGCGACGAGCTGCGGGACGGAGACTCCGCCCGCCATGGGGGCCTGCACGATCGGGTGGGGGAAGAGACCGGTCAGCGCGGAGGACATGACCGCATGTTGTCACGTCCTTCGAACAAGTCCGAATCGGGGCTTCCCGCGGCATAGGACAACGGCATACGGGGTGCCGCGGCACCCCGTACCGCACGTCCGAGCGCCCGTGGAACGCCGTCCGCCAGCCGCCGTCAGCGACCGTTGAACGCGTCCTTCAACCGCGAGAACAACCCCTGCTGCCCGGGCTGGAACTGCCCCTGGGGCCGCTCCTCGCCGCGCAGCTTGGCCAGCTCGCGCAGCAGGCGCTCCTGCTCCGGGTCCAGCTTGGTCGGGGTCTGCACCTCGACGTGCACGATCAGGTCGCCCCGGCCGCCGCCGCGCAGGTGCGTGACACCCCGGTTGTGCAGCGGGATCGACTGGCCGGACTGGGTGCCGGGCCGGATGTCGACCTCCTCCATGCCGTCCAGGGTCTCCAGCGGCACCTTGGTGCCGAGCGCCGCCGCTGTCATCGGGATCGTCACCGTGCAGTGCAGGTCGTCGCCGCGCCGCTGGAACATCGCGTGCGGGAGCTCGTGGATCTCGACGTAGAGGTCACCGGCGGGACCGCCGCCGGGGCCCACCTCGCCCTCGCCGGCGAGCTGGATCCGCGTGCCGTTGTCGACACCGGCCGGGATCTTGACGGTCAGCGTCCGGCGCGAGCGGACGCGGCCGTCGCCGGCGCACTCCGGGCACGGCGTCGGCACGACGGTGCCGAAGCCCTGGCACTGGGGGCAGGGCCGCGAGGTCATGACCTGGCCCAGGAAGGACCGGGTGACCTGGGAGACCTCACCGCGGCCGCGGCACATGTCACACGTCTGGGCGGAGGTGCCCGGCGCCGCGCCCTCGCCGTTGCAGGTGTTGCAGACGATCGCGGTGTCGACCTGGATGTCCTTGGTGGTCCCGAAGGCCGCCTCGTCCAGCTCGACCTCGATGCGGATCATCGCGTCCTGGCCGCGCCGGGTGCGCGAGCGCGGGCCGCGCTGCGACGCCGTACCGAAGAACGCGTCCATGATGTCGGAGAAGTTGCCGAAGCCACCCGCCCCGAATCCGCCCGCGCCGGCCCCGCCCGCCTGCGAGAGGGGGTCGCCGCCGAGGTCGTAGACCTGCTTCTTCTGCGGGTCCGACAGCACCTCGTAAGCGGCGTTGATCTCCTTGAACCGCTCCTGGGTCTTCGGATCCGGGTTGACGTCCGGGTGCAGCTCGCGCGCGAGCCGACGGAACGCCTTCTTGATCTCATCCTGCGACGCGTCGCGGCGCACGCCGAGAACGGCGTAGTAGTCCGTGGCCACTTACGACTCCGCCAGGATCTGTCCGACGTACCGTGCCACTGCGCGTACCGCTCCCATCGTTCCCGGGTAGTCCATGCGGGTCGGTCCGACCACGCCGAGCTTGGCAACCGCCTCGCCGCCCGAACCGTAGCCCACCGACACCACCGAGGTGGAGTTGAGTCCCTCATGGGCGTTCTCGTGCCCGATGCGCACCGTCACGCCCGGATCCTTCGCCTCGCCGAGGAGCTTGAGGAGCACGACCTGCTCCTCCAGGGCCTCCAGGACGGGCCGGATCGTGAGGGGAAAGTCATGCCCGAAGCGGGTGAGATTGGCGGTACCGCCGATCATCAGCCGCTCCTCGTTCTCCTCGACGAGTGTCTCCAGGAGAGTGGAGAGCACCGTCGAGACCGTACCGCGGTCCTCGGCCTCGAAGGCCTCCGGCAGGTCCTCGACCAGCTTCGGCACGTCCGTGAACCGGCGGCCCGCGACCCGGCTGTTCAGCCGCGCGCGCAGATCGGCGAGCGAGCTCTCGCCGAACGGCGCCGGGCAGTCGACCATCCGCTGCTCGACCCGTCCGGTGTCCGTGATCAGCACGAGCATCACGCGCGCGGGAGCGAGCGAGAGCAGCTCCACGTGCCGGACGGTGGACCGGGTCAGGGACGGGTACTGCACGACGGCGACCTGCCGGGTGAGCTGCGCGAGCAGCCGCACCGTCCGCGCCACGACGTCGTCGAGGTCGACGGCGCCCTCCAGGAAGTTCTGGATGGCCCGCCGCTCGGGCGCCGTCATCGGCTTGACGCCCGCGAGCTTGTCCACGAACAGCCGGTAGCCCCGGTCGGTGGGGATGCGCCCCGCGCTGGTGTGCGGCTGCGCGATGTACCCCTCGTCCTCCAGGGCCGCCATGTCGTTGCGGACCGTCGCCGGGGAGACCCCGAGGTTGTGCCGCTCGGTCAGGGCCTTCGACCCGACCGGCTCCTCGGTGCCGACGTAGTCCTGGACGATGGCGCGCAGTACCTGAAGCCTGCGTTCACTCAGCATTCGCGCGCACCTCCAGCACGTCGTCCCCTCTGTCCCGCGATTCCGTCCGCCTGGCACTCTTCGTATGTGAGTGCCAGCGTTCCAGCGCCCAGTGTACGGCTGTCGGGTACACCCAGGGCAAGGTCGGTACGGTCACGGGGGCTCGTGCAGCTAGCGTCGCGGTATGACGGTGACTTGGGAAGAGCTGGGGTGGGAGCGGCTGGCCGCCGGGATCGGGCGGTGCCGCCTGCCCGGCTGGGACTGCACGGCCGGACTGGTCCTCGGGGAGGGCGCGGCACTGATGGTGGACGCCGGCTCCAGCCTGGCCGAGGGGGCGCGGCTGCGGGCCCAGGCCGAGGCACTGACCGGCGGCCGTGTGACCCATCTCGCGCTGACCCACCCCCACTTCGACCATGTCCTCGGGGCGGCGGCGATGGCGGGCGCGGAGGTGTACGGGGCGGTGGGCCTGGACGCGGTCCTCACGCACGAGCGGGAGGACCTGCGCCGGGACGCGATCACAAACGGCCTGCCGGCCGCGGCGGCCGACGAGGCGGTGGACGCGCTGGCCCCGCCCCGGCACCTGGTCTCGGGCGAGTGGACGCTGGACCTCGGGGGCGGCCGCCAGGCGCTGTTGGCGAACGTGGGCCCGGGGCACACGGCCCACGATCTCGTGGTGCTCGTGCCGGGGGATCCGGAGGTGGTCTTCTGCGGCGACCTGGTCGAGGAGTCCGGCGAGCCCCAGGCGGGTCCGGACGCGGTCCCGGCCCGCTGGCCGGACGCGCTCGACCGGCTGCTGGCCCTGGGCGGCGAGGACGCGGTGTACGTGCCCGGTCACGGAGCGGTGGTGGACGCGGCGTTCGTGCGCCGGCAACGTGACGAGCTGGCCCGCCGCTTCGGCGTGTCGTGACACCTGGGTGCCGGCTTCTCCTATCGTCATCCGAATGCGCCCACCCGTCTCCCGCCACCACCCCTCCGACGGGGGCCCTTCGGGCCCGCGCCCTCGTTCGTACTCCGCCGACCTGACCCCGCCGTGGAAGAAGCAGAAGCCCGCGCCGGAGGTGGCGGCGGAGCCGGGCCTGGTGGTGGAGGAGCCCGGCACCGGGTTCTGCGGGGCGGTGATCCGCTGCGAGGCGGGCACGGTGACCCTGGAGGACCGCTTCGGCAAGCACCGGGTGTTCCCGCTGGAGCCGCGGGGCTTCCTGCTGGAGGGGCGGGTGGTGACGCTGGTCCGCCCGTCGTCCCCGGGTCCGGTACGTCCCACCCGTACCGCCTCCGGTTCCGTCGCCGTCCCCGGCGCCCGCGCCCGCGTGGCCCGGGCCGGCCGTATCTACGTCGAGGGCCGGCACGACGCCGAGCTGGTGGAGAAGGTGTGGGGCGACGACCTGCGCATCGAGGGCGTGGTGGTGGAGTACCTGGAGGGGGTGGACGACCTGCCGTCGATCGTGTCGTCCTTCGCACCGGGTCCGGACGCGCGCCTGGGCGTCCTCGTGGACCACCTGGTCCCCGGCACCAAGGAGTGGCGGATCGCGGAGTCGGTCACCAGCGAGCACGCGCTGGTGGTCGGTCACCCGTACATCGACATCTGGGAGGCCGTGAAGCCGGTCGCCCTGGGGATCGAGGCCTGGCCGAAGGTGCCGCGCGGGCAGGACTGGAAGACGGGCGTGTGCCAGGCGCTGGGGTGGCCGTCGGAGAACACCGGGGCGGTGTGGCAGGCGATCCTGAAGCGGGTGGGATCCTACAGGGATCTGGAGCCGGCGTTGCTGGGGCGGGTGGAGGAACTGATCGACTTCGTCACGGGTAGCGGTGGGGCCTGACGTCGGGGAACGTTCCGAACTCGGTGGTGTCCAGTTCGAGCTCCAGATCCTCCAGCGGCAGCGGTGCCCCGAACTTGGTGATCTGCTGCCTCTGGTAGTCGGCGTTCTCCCCCTTCCCGACGGGCCGCGTCAGCACGACACACTGCGCCATGATCGGGTCCACGATGAGGTAGACGGGGATCCCGCCTGCCGCGTAGATGGAGCGCTTGACGGAGTAATCCCGCTCGACGCTGGTCTTCGACACCACCTCAACGACCATCGTGATGAGGCCGGCCGGGAGAAGCCGTCCCGAAGCGGGCAGGATTTCGGGAGCAACGACCACGAGATCCGGGACGGGCTCACTGGCTTCGTCGACGATGTCGACGTCCTGTGTTTGAAGGCTGTACCAGTGCTCAAGAGGGATCTGCCTGCCGAGCAGCATCACGATCAGGTTATGGACCAGGTCCGGGCTGGCCATCATCACGACTTCCCCCCGCAGGAGCTCCACCTTGAGTCCGTCGGGCGGCTCGAACCCCGCGAAGAACTCTGCGACTCCACGTTCGTCCACAGCGGTCATCTCCGTGGCCTCCACATTCGCCGCGTACTGTCAGCGGCAGCCTACGAACCAGGTTAGGGACCGAACCGGCGTTCCGGGGGGATTCACCCGCCGGAGTGATCAGTCCACCAGATCCCGAACCACCGCGTCCGCCAGCAGCCGCCCCCGCAGCGTCAGCACAGCCCGCCCCTCGCCGTACGGCCCGTCCTGAAGGAGCCCCTCCCCCAGCGCGCGCCGGGACGCCGCAAGTCCTTCCTCCTTCAGCAGGGCCAGCGGCACCCCCTCCGTCAGCCGCAGCTCCAGCAGGATCCGCTCCACCCGCCGGTCCTCGTCGGACAGCAGCTCACGCCCGGCCCCCGGCGACTTCCCCGATGCCAGCGCCGCCGCATACGCCCCCGGGTGCTTGACGTTCCACCAGCGCACCCCGCCCACGTGCGAGTGCGCCCCGGGGCCCGCGCCCCACCAGTCGGCGCCGCGCCAGTACAGCTCGTTGTGCAGGCAGCGGCCCGCCTCGGAGGTGGCCCAGTTGGAGACCTCGTACCAGTCGAAGCCCGCCGCCGACAGGGCCTCCTCGGCGATCAGATAGCGGTCGGCGTGCACGTCGTCGTCGGTCATCGGGACCTCGCCCCGGCGGATCCGGCGGGCCAGCTGGGTGCCCTCCTCGACGATGAGCGCGTACGCGCTGACGTGGTCGGGCCCCGCCCCGATCGCCGCCTCCAGCGAGGCCCGCCAGTCGTCGTCGCTCTCGCCCGGGGTGCCGTAGATCAGGTCGAGGTTGACGTGCTCGAAGCCCGCCGCCCGTGCCTCGGCGACGCACGCCTCGGGGCGGCCGGGGGTGTGGGTGCGGTCGAGGATCCTCAGCACGTGCTGCCGCGCGCTCTGCATGCCGAAGGAGATCCGGTTGAAGCCGCCCTCCCGGAGCGTGGCGAGGTACGCGGGGTCGACGGACTCCGGGTTCGCCTCGGTCGTGATCTCGGCGTCCGGCGCCAGTCCGAACTCGTCGCGGATCGCTCCCAGCATCCGTACGAGATCGTCCGCGGCCAGCAGCGTAGGCGTACCGCCGCCGACGAAGACCGTACGGACCTCGCGCGGGTCGTCGCCGAGCACCTTGCGCGCGAGCCGGATCTCGTCCGTCAGCGTGTCCGCGTAGTTGTCACGGGAGGCCAGTACGCCGCCCGTGCCGCGCAGCTCGGTCGCGGTGTAGGTGTTGAAGTCGCAGTAGCCGCAGCGGGTCGCGCAGTACGGGACGTGCAGATAGAAACCGAGCGGGCGGTGGGCGGCCCCGGCGAGCGCGGATGCGGGCAGCGCGCCGTCGGCGGGGACGGGCTCGCCGTCGGGCAGGGCGGAAGGCATGTCCTCCATTGTCCAGCACCGGCGCGGTTACTCCGCCTGCAGCACCAGCAGGGCGAGGTCGTCCTCGGGCAGGCCCCCGCCGAAGTCGTGCACCATGCGGCGGATCCTTTCGGCGATCAGCTCGGCGCTGAGCCCGGCGCAGCCGGACAGGGCGCGGGCGAGGCCGTCGCCGTCGTCGAACTGGCGCGGGCCGGAACGCCGCTCGGTCACCCCGTCGGTGACGCACAGCAGGCTGTCGCCGGGCCGCAGGTCGAGCGTCTCGCTGGTGTAGGTCTCGTCCTCGACGACGCCGAGCAGGGTCTGCGGGCGGGCGGCGGTGCGTACGGTGCCGTCGGGGCCGAGGACGAGCGGCAGCGGGTGGCCGGCGGAGGCGAGCGTGCAGCGGACCCCGCCGCCCTCGTAGGGGGTCAGCTCGCCGTAGAGCAGGGACAGGAAACGGGTCTGCGGGCCGTCTCCGGGGGCCACGGGGCGGCCGCCCGCGGTGACCAGGGCGCGGGCGGCGGCGTCGGCGGCCTCGATGGCGTCGTCCAGGAGGAGCTGGTTGAGGCGGTCGAGGACGTCGGCGACGCGGTAGCCCTCGCGGGCGAGGAGGCGGAGCCAGGGGCGGGCGAGGCCGATCACGACCGCCGCCTCGGGGCCCTTGCCCTGGACGTCGCCGACGGCGAAGCACCAGCGGCCGTCGCCGGCCGGGAACAGGTCGTAGAAATCGCCGCTGGGGCCGCCCTTGTCGCAGGGTTCGTACACGAGCGCGCTGCTCACGCCCGGGATCTCGGCGACCGCGCCGGGCAGCAGGCCGCGCTGCAGGACGGCGCTGATGGTGGCCTGGCGGGCATACTGGCGGGCCGCGCCGATGGCGAGGGCGACCCGGCGGCTGAGGTCTTCCACGAGCCCGGTGACCTCGTCGGGGAAGCCGAGCGGCCCGCACCGGCCGATCACCAGCGTGCCGACCGGCCGGCCTCCCGCGATCAGCCGGAACGCCAGCGCCGTGCCGTCGCTGCCCTGCGGGCCGAGCGCGTGCCCGGGCCAGGGGTACGGCTCGGGACCGGAGCGCAGCCCGTCGCGTGGGCAGGGCGGCTCCTTGTCCAGAGCGCAGCGCAGTTCCTCGACGCCGCTCTCGCTGGCGTGCCAGACCCGGTCGGGGCCGCCCGCACCGCCCCGCACGGTCGCCTCGTCCTCCAGCCAGACGGCGCACCAGTCGGCGAGCCGGGGGACGATGAGCTGCCCGGTGAGGGCGGTGACCAGGTTCTCGTCCAGCTGCCCGGCGAGCAGGTCGGAGGCCTCGGCGAGGAAGGACAGCGCGGCCCGGCCGAGCCACTCCCGGTCGCCGTCGACGCGGGGCGGTTGCGGGGCGAGGTCCTCGGCGACCTCCAGGGCCGCGTCCGGCACCGGGGTGTCCGGGTCCTCGACACCGCCGGGGGGCAGCCGCGCCCAGACCGTCTTGGCGCCGGCGCGATAGGTGACGCCCCAGGACTCGGCGAGCGTGGTGACCAGCCGCAGGCCGCGCCCGTACTCGGGGGTGTCGTACGGCCCCTCGGTGCCCAGGGCGTCGCGCGGGGCGCGGGAGGGATGGCGGTCGCCCACCTCCACGACGAACGCGCCGGTCTCCTCCAGCCGCCAGTCGATCTCCACGTCCGTACCGGCGTGCACGACGGCATTGGTGACCAGCTCGCTGACGACGGCCATCGCGTCGTCGACGAGCCGGGCCGAGACCCCGGGCGCCTCGGCCAGCGCGGCCCGCACCAGCGCACGGGCGGACCCGGGTGCCAGGGGGCTTCCGGGCAGCGTCGTCCGCCCCCTGGTCTCCCTGGCCCGGGGCTCACTCTCCCGCTGCGTCGGTATGGCCGCCATGTCCATGCGGCCCAGGGTGACAGACCGGGGGCACGCATAAGCGGTGGGTTACCGAAATGGACAGAAGAGGGCGACTTTTGAGCGCAGGCGAGCACAATCACCCACGGGCCGCGGGGCCGTGCCGGCATACGGCCCCGCCGCGGGGGCGCGACCAGCCACGAACGGCCCGCGGCCCCCGCTCACCGCACCGTCCCCTACTTCTCCCGCGCCCCGGCGTACATCTCGTCGATGAGGTGCTTGTACTCCCGCTCCACCACGGGCCGCTTCAGCTTCAGGCTCGGCGTGATCTCCCCGTGCTCCACATCGAGGTCGCGCGGCAGCAGCCGGAACTTCTTGATGGTCTGCCACTTCTGCAGCCCCGCGTTGAGCTGCCGCACATACCCGTCGACCATCTCCACCGTCTGGGGCGCGGCGACGATCTCGGCGTACGCCCTGCCCTCCAGGCCGTTCTCCTTCGCCCAGTCCAGCAGCGCGGGCTCGTCCAGGGCGATGAGGGCGGTGCAGTAGTTCCGGTCGGCGCCGTGCACCAGGATGTTGGAGACGTACGGGCACACGCCCTTGAACTGGCCCTCGACCTCGGCCGGGGCGACGTACTTGCCGCCGGAGGTCTTGATCAGGTCCTTCTTGCGGTCGGTGATGCGGAGGTAGCCGTCGGGGGACAGCTCGCCGATGTCACCGGTGTGGAACCAGCCGTCGGACTCCAGCACCTCGGCGGTCTTCTCGGGCAGCCCGTGGTAGCCCTCCATGATGCCGGGGCCGCGCAGCAGGATCTCGCCGTCGTCGGCGATCCGCACCTCCGTGCCGGGCAGCGGCTTGCCGACCGTGCCGGTGCGGTAGGCCTCGCCGGGGTTGACGAAGGAGGCGGCGGAGGACTCGGTGAGTCCGTAGCCCTCCAGGATGTGGATGCCGGCGCCGGCGAAGAAGTAGCCGATCTCGGGCGCGAGCGCGGAGGCGCCGGAGACACAGGCACGCAGCCGGCCGCCGAAGGCCTCGCGGAGCTTGGAGTAGACGAGCGTGTCGGCGACCTTGTGCTTGGCGGCCAGCCCGAAGGGCGCCGAGTGGCTGCCGGTGCGGCGGAAGTTGTCCTGGGTGACCTTGGCGTACTCGCGGGCGACCTCGGCGGCCCACTGGAAGATCTTGTACTTGGCCGGGCCGCCCTCGCGGGCCTTGGCGGCGACGCCGTTGTAGACCTTCTCGAAGATGCGCGGCACGGCCGCCATGTACGTCGGCTGCACCACCGGAAGGTTCTCGATGATCTTGTCGACGCGGCCGTCGACGGCGGTGACGTGGCCGACCTCGATCTGGCCGGAGGTGAGCACCTTGCCGAAGACGTGCGCCAGCGGCAGCCACAGGTACTGCACGTCGTCCATGGTGACCAGGCCGGTCGAGGCGATCGCCCGCGCCATGTACGCCCAGTTGTCGTGCGGCAGGCGCACGCCCTTGGGGCGGCCGGTGGTACCGGAGGTGTAGATGAGGGTGGCGAGCTGGTCCCTGGTGATCGCGCCGACCCGCTCCTTGATCAGCTGCGGGTGCTGCTCCAGGTAGGCGGCGCCGCGCCGCTCCAGCTCGGCGAGGGTGATCACCCAGTCGCTCGTCTCGGCGCCGGCCGCGTCGATGACGACGACCTTGGTGAGGTCGGGCAGCTCGGCGCGCTTCTCCAGGGCCTTGGCGGCCTGGGCCGCGTCCTCGGCGATCAGCACCCGGCTCTCGGAGTCGGAGAGGATGAACGCCGACTCGTCCGCGTTGGTCTGCGGGTAGATGGTGGTCGTCGCGCCGCCCGCGCACATGATGCCGAGGTCGGCGAGGAGCCACTCGACGCGGGTGGAGGAGGCGAGGGCCACCCGCTGCTCGGGCTGCACGCCCAGTTCGACGAGACCGGCCGCGATCGCGTACACCCGCTCGGCCGCCTGCGCCCAGCTGAGCGACTTCCATTCGTCGGGGCCCTGGCCGGAGGCGGGCGGCACCGGGTAGCGGTAGGCCTCGGCGTCCGGTGTGGCCGCCACGCGCTCCAGGAAGAGGGCCGCCACGGACGGCGGACGGTTCTCGATCAGGGTCTGTGTGTCGCTCACGACATCCTCCGGGGGCCCGCGACGGTGCGGCTGACTCGGTGCGGCTGGGTTAACTCACGGTGGGGGTTCGAGCTGTTGTTTAACTCGCGAGTAACTATCGAGCAGGGATCAGAGTAAGCCGCGACCGGCCGCTGCGTAAGGGGCATCGGCCTGTCACTTTCCACGCAGAGCGACCCTACGCACGCGTAGGGGCCCGCCGCACTTTCGTACGACAGGCCCCCACGCGCCCGTTTTGCGGACACCAGCGGTTGTTACCGATGGTTACTTCTTGCCCTTGGCCGACCCCGCGCTGTCATCGCTGGACAGGACGGCGATGAAGGCTTCCTGCGGAACCTCCACGGAACCCACCATCTTCATCCGCTTCTTGCCTTCCTTCTGCTTCTCCAGCAGCTTCCGCTTACGGGAGATGTCACCGCCGTAGCACTTGGCGAGGACGTCCTTGCGGATGGCGCGGATGGTCTCGCGGGCGATCACCCGCGAGCCGATGGCGGCCTGCACCGGCACCTCGAAGGCCTGCCGCGGGATCAGCTCCTTGAGCTTGGCGACGAGCCGCACGCCGTACGCGTACGCCTGGTCCTTGTGGGTGATCGCCGAGAAGGCGTCGACCTTGTCGCCGTGCAGCAGGATGTCGACCTTGACCAGGGAGCTGGTCTGCTCGCCGGTGGGCTCGTAGTCCAGCGAGGCGTAGCCGCGGGTCTTGGACTTCAGCTGGTCGAAGAAGTCGAAGACGATCTCCGCGAGGGGCAGCGTGTAGCGGATCTCGACGCGGTCCTCCGAGAGGTAGTCCATGCCGAGCAGGGTGCCGCGCCGGGTCTGGCACAGTTCCATGATCGAGCCGATGAACTCGGTGGGCGCGAGGATGGTGGCCCGCACGACCGGCTCGAAGACGTCGTTGATCTTGCCCTCGGGGAACTCGCTCGGGTTGGTGACCGTGTGCTCGCTGCCGTCCTCCATGACCACGCGGTAGACCACGTTGGGGGCGGTGGCGATCAGGTCGAGGCCGAACTCGCGCTCCAGGCGCTCCCGGATCACGTCCAGGTGCAGCAGGCCGAGGAAGCCCACGCGGAAGCCGAAGCCGAGGGCCGCGGAGGTCTCCGGCTCGTAGACGAGGGCGGCGTCGTTGAGCTGGAGCTTGTCCAGGGCCTCGCGCAGTTCCGGATAGTCGGAACCGTCGAGCGGATACAGCCCGGAGAAGACCATCGGCTTGGGGTCCTTGTACCCGCCGAGGGCCTCCGTGGCGCCCTTGCTCTGGCTGGTGACGGTGTCACCGACCTTGGACTGCCGGACGTCCTTCACACCGGTGATGAGGTAACCCACCTCACCGACGCCGAGGCCGTCGGCGGGGAGCATCTCGGGCGAGCTGACGCCGATCTCCAGCAGCTCGTGCGTGGCGCCGGTGGACATCATCCTGATGCGCTCGCGCTTGTTGAGCTGACCGTCGATGACACGGACGTACGTCACGACACCGCGGTAGGAGTCGTAGACCGAGTCGAAGATCATCGCGCGGGCGGGGGCGTCCGCGACGCCAACCGGCGGCGGGATCTCCTTGACGACCTTGTTCAGCAGCGCGTCCACGCCGAGACCGGTCTTCGCGGAGACCTTGAGGACGTCGTCCGGGTCGCAGCCGACCAGGTTCGCCAGCTCCTCGGCGAACTTCTCCGGCTGGGCGGCCGGCAGGTCGATCTTGTTCAGCACGGGGATGATCGTGAGGTCGTTCTCCATCGCCAGGTAGAGGTTGGCGAGGGTCTGCGCCTCGATGCCCTGGGCGGCGTCGACGAGGAGGATGGTCCCCTCACAGGCGGCGAGCGACCGCGAGACCTCGTAGGTGAAGTCGACGTGCCCCGGAGTGTCGATCATGTTGAGGATGTGGGCCGTGCCCTGGTCGGGGCCCTCGGTGGGGGCCCAGGGCAGACGCACCGCCTGGGACTTGATCGTGATGCCGCGCTCGCGCTCGATGTCCATCCGGTCGAGGTACTGAGCACGCATCTGCCGCTGCTCGACCACACCGGTCAGCTGGAGCATCCGGTCGGCGAGCGTGGACTTGCCGTGGTCGATGTGCGCGATGATGCAGAAATTGCGGATCAGAGCCGGGTCGGTACGGCTCGGCTCGGGCACATGGTTAGGGGTCGCGGGCACGCAGGGTCCTGTCTCTTGAGGCGCCTTATGCCTCGGGTCGGATCGATACGTAGTCTCCATGGTCCCACGCGGAGGGACCGGACACCGTTTTGGGCCGCTCGCAGGGCCACTGGTACTGTAGATGGCTGTGCCTCATGCCCTCTCAGCGCGAGGCACGTCCGAGAAATTTTGGATCACCGGTACGGGACCCGCGCGGCCCCGCACCAGAACCTGAAAAGGCTCCTTCGTGGCGAACATCAAGTCCCAGATCAAGCGGATCAAGACCAACGAGAAGGCTCGGCTGCGCAACAAGGCCGTCAAGTCCTCCCTGAAGACCGCGATCCGCAAGGCCCGTGAGGCCGCTGCCGCGGGTGACGTCGAGAAGGCCACCGAGCTGCAGCGCGCTGCCGCGCGTGCGCTCGACAAGGCCGTCTCGAAGGGCGTCATCCACAAGAACCAGGCCGCCAACAAGAAGTCGGCGCTTGCTTCCAAGGTCACGACCCTCAAGGGCTGAACTCCCTTTCTGATCTGACCGCCGGAAGGACCCAGAGCGGGCCCTCTCTCATCCGCTCCCGCCCGGCACCCCGGACTCGCACGCGGCCTGCGTTCGCCACGCGGGTGCGAGTCCAACCAGCTTGAGCCGAAGGCCCCGGTGCTCCCCCTTCCCCAGGGTGGGCACCGGGGCCTTCGGCATGGGGTGAGATGGCGACGGGGGCTGGGGGTTGGGGCCGGGACCGCTAAACCGGGGGGCCGGGACCGCTGGCCGGGGGGCCGGGATCCGCTGGCCGCTGTGCAGCGAACGGTTTCCGGGGTGGGCGGGCTGGGCCTGATGGTGAATGGGGTGGGCTGGGCTCAGTGGTGGGTGAGCTGGGCCTGGTGGTGGGTGAGCTGGGCCTGGTGGTGGGTGAGCTGGGCCCGGTGGCGGATGGGCTGAGCCCGGGAATGGCTGGGCTGAGCCCGGGAATGGCTGGGCTGGGTGAGCCGGGCGGGGGCCGGGGGCCGGGTCCCTGGCCGGAGCGCCGGCGGGGTCCTGGGGCGGAGCCCCGGCGCGCCTAACCGCGCCCGCGCGACCGGGCAGCCCTAGCGATCACCACGACGACCTTCTCCAGCGCGTACTCGGGATCGTCGCCGCCACCCTTCACGCCCGCGTCGGCCTCGGCAACGGCCCGCATCGCCACCGCCACCCCGTCCGGCGTCCACCCCCGCATCTGCTGCCGCACCCGGTCGATCTTCCACGGCGGCATGCCCAGCTCGCGCGCCAGATCGGCCGGCCGCCCCCCGCGCGCGGAGGACAGCTTCCCGATCGCCCGCACACCCTGGGCCAGCGCGCTGGTGATCATCACCGGCGCCACGCCCGTCGCCAGCGACCACCGCAGCGCCTCCAGCGCCTCCGCCGTACGCCCCTCCACGGCCCGGTCGGCGACCGTGAAGCTGGAGGCCTCGGCCCGGCCGGTGTAGTACCGGCCGACGACCGCCTCGTCGATCGTCCCCTCCGCGTCGGCGACCAGCTGGGACACCGCCGCCGCCAGCTCCCGCAGATCACTGCCGATGGCGTCGCACAGGGTCTGGCACGCCTCGGGCGTCGCCGACCGCCCCGCCGCCCGGAACTCACCGCGCACGAACGCCAGCCGGTCCGCGGGCTTGGTCATCTTCGGGCAGGCCACCTCGCGGGCCCCCGCCTTGCGCGCGGCGTCCAGCAGTCCCTTGCCCTTGGCCCCGCCCGCGTGCAGCAGCACGAGCGTGATCTCCTCGGCCGGCGCCCCGAGGTACGCCTTCACGTCCTTGACCGTGTCGGCGGACAGGTCCTGCGCATTGCGTACGACCACGACCTTCCGCTCGGCGAAGAGCGAAGGACTGGTGAGCTCGGCGAGCGTGCCGGGCTGCAACTGGTCGGGGGCGAGGTCGCGTACGTCCGTGTCGGCGTCGGCGGCCTTTGCGGCGGCCACCACCTCCCGCACGGCGCGGTCGAGCAGGAGGTCCTCCTGGCCCACGGCGAGCGTCACCGGGGCGAGAGGGTCGTCATTCGCAGTCTTCCTGGCCATCGCTCACAGCATCCCACGCGCCACTGACAACGGCCCCACACCCACGGACGTCCTCACACCCTGCGGCTGCGGCCGACTCCCGGCTGCGGGCAGCGCGGGCCGGGCGCCGGGCGGCCCCGACGCGCCCCACCCCGGCCGGCCCGAACCCCGGCCACCGGCCACCGGCCACCGGCAGGACTACGGCTCCTCCCGCCACCCCTCCCACTCCCCCGCGAACGCGTCCAGCTCCACCGGATCCAGCCGCCGCTCCGCGTCCCGCAGGACCACCAGCCACTGCGCGTCCTCGGCATCGTCCTCGCCGGCCAGCGCATCCCGGACGAGCTGCGGCTCCTCGGCCAGCCCGAACCGCTCCCCGAGCGCCTCGGCCGCCTCCTCGGCGGCATCCCGGTCGGGCAGCACCAGCACGTGTCTCACATCGCTCACGGGCCCATTCTCCGACACCGCACGACAACCGAACCGCCAGGTCAGCCTCGGGCACCGTCAGAGGCTCGACTCCCGTCCCGCACCGTCGGCACGCAGTCCAGCTCGATCCCGAACCGCTCCCGGTACACCGTCAGCACCTCCTCGTCCGTCTCCAACTCCCGTGTCTCGCGCTTCCCGTCACCGGCCGTCGTCTTCAGCACACGCCCGCTGAGCGTGATCCTCCCTCCGTCCTCGGTGACCCTTGAGCAGACCAGCGACCGGGTGAAGTGCGACAGCGGCGAGGTCCTGTGCCACCAGGCCCCGGCCACGAAGTCCCCGAGCACCCGGGGCCGGGTCTCCAACCGGTACTGCGGGCTGCCGTCCCGTACGACGTCCAGGTCCCCGGCCCCCGCCGAGCCGCCACCGCGCGCCCCGGCCTCGTCCCGACCGGCCTCCACCACCCGGAACACACCACCCGGGTCGGCCTGCTCCGCGCGTTCCGCGTACCTCAGCGGGTAGTGGCTGTGGGCCCCGAACCCGACGTCCGCGAGCCACGTGTCCCCCTCCACGGTCCGCACCCGCAGGGCGAGATGGTCGTACGGGATGCCGAGCCGCCCCTCGTCGCCGTACACGCGGGCCGCGAGCAGTTCGACCTCGTAGCCGAGAGCGGCGAGCAACGCGCCGAACAGGCCGTTCAGTTCGTAGCAGAAGCCACCCCGCCCGCGTCCCGCCACCTTGTCCAGCAGCCGCTCCTCCTCCAGCGGGACCTCCTCGCCGAGGTGGATGGACAGGTTCTCGAAGGGAACGGTCCGCAGATGACACAGATGCAGCTCGCGCAGCGCCTCGCCGGTGGGCCGGTGCGGGCGCTCGGCACCGATCCGGCGGAGATAGTCGTCGACCTCGTGTGAGTCCATGGCCCCAGTCTGGGCGCGGCCGGTCAGTCTCTGGCCACCCGCACCTCCCCACCCGTCCCTCCCGTTCCGCCGACCGCGAGCTCTCCGTCCCGGTCGGTGCGCAGCACCAGCGCGCCGCCCGCCCGCAGCGCGGCCACGGTCGCCGGAGCCGGATGGCCGTACGGGTTGTCCGCGCCGCAGCTGATGAGCGCCACCCGGGGAGCCGCCAGCCGTATCAGCTCGGGGTCCTGATAGGCCGAGCCGTGATGGGCCACCTTCAGTACGTCCACACCGGCCAGCTCGGCCGCCACCGGTGACCGCGACAACGCCTGCTGGGCCGGCGGTTCGAGATCACCCAGCAGCAGGAGTCTCAGTCCGCCTGCACGGACCAGCATCGCGACGCTCGCGTCGTTCGGACCGTCCGGTGCGGGCACCGGGCCCGGCCATGCCGGGTATCCCGGGTCCGACGGCGGCCGTGTGCTCGGCGGGGGCCACAGGATCCGCCAGGAGAGCGGTCCGGTACGCCCTTCCTCGCCCGCGACGGCCCGCGTGAGCGGGATGTGCCGCGCCGCGGCCACCCTGGTGACGAACTCCGCCTGCTCAGGGGGCTCCTCGAAGCCGGTGGTCTCGATCGCGGCCACCGAACGGCCCCGCAGGACACCGGACAGTCCAGCCACATGGTCGGCATGGAAATGGGTCAGGACGAGCAGCGGGACGCGCGTGATGCCCAGCCGGCGCAGACAGTGGTCGACCAGCTCGGGATCGGGTCCGGCGTCCACGACCACCCCGGTCCCCTCGCCCGCCGCCAGTACGGTCGCGTCTCCCTGCCCTACATCGCACATCGCGAACCTCCAGCCCGGCGGCGGCCAACCGGTGATCACCCGGGTGAGGGGTGCCGGCCGCACCACCACCAGCACCAGCAGCACCGCGAGCAAGGCGGTCCACCACGGATGTCGCGGCAGCCGCCGGACGGCCAGGACGAAAGCAACGGTGACCGCCGCGAGCGCCAGCGCTCCGCGCCAGCTTCCCGGCCAGCCCACTCCCGCGCCGGGCAGCGCCGCCCCCGTCCGGGCCACCCCGGCGATCCACCCGGCCGGCCAACCCGCGCACCAGGCCAGCGCCTTGGCCGGCCCCATCGCCAGCGGCGCCCAGACGAGCGCCGCGAACCCCAGCACCGTGGCCGGCGCCACCGCCACCTCGGCCAGCAGGTTGCACGGCACCGCCACCAGGCTCACGCGCGCCGACAGCACCGCCGTGACCGGGGCGCACACCGCCTGTGCCGCGGCGGCCGCCGCCAGCGCCTCCGCGAGCCTCGGCGGCACCCGGCGCCGCCGCAAGGCCTCGCTCCAGCCCGGTGCCAGCACCAGCAGCGCGCCGGTGGCCAGCACGGAGAGCAGGAAGCCGTAGCTGCGGGCCAGCCAGGGGTCGTAGAGCACCAGCAGCAGGACGGCTGTGGCCAGTGCGGGGAGCAGTGATCTACGGCGCCCGGTGGCCAGGGCGAGCAGGGCCACCGCGCCGCAGACGGCGGCCCGCAGCACACTGGGGTCGGGCCGGCTCACGACCACGAACCCGAGCGTGAGCGCTCCGGCGAGCAGCGCGGTCCCCCGCAGCGAGAGCCCCAGGCGCGGGGCCAGACCCCGGCGCTCGGCCCGCTGGGCCAGGCCGGGCGGCCCGATCAGCAGCGCGAGCAGGATGGTGAGGTTGCTGCCGGAGACGGCGAGCGTGTGCGTCAGGTCCGTGTCCTTGAACGCCTCGTCCAGGACGGGCGTGATCCGTGAGGTGTCGCCGACGACCAGCCCCGGAAGGAGCGCCCGCGCGTCCTCCGGCAGATCGTCGGTCGCCTCCCGCAGCCCGGCCCTGAGCCGTCCCGCGAGCCGTTGCGGCCCGCTGGGGCCCGCCACGATCCGCGGCCCGGGCCGGCCGCGCACCCGCAGCACGGCCGCGGTCGGATCTGCGCCGGTCAGCGCCGGCGCCAGCCGACCGCCCACGCGCAACCGCGTGGAGGGCAACAAGCCGAGCCAGGCATCACGCGCACGCCGCGCGTCGCGGACCCCGGCTCCCGCCGTACCCCCCGCTGCCGCACCGCCGTTCCGAGCGGCACTGCCGTACGGCGCGGGGATGTCCGCGTCGACGACCAGCAGCACCGGGGTCCGCGTCCGCACGTTCGTCCCGTCGGTCCGCGCCACGCGCCGCACCTCCGCCCGGGCCAGTACCGCCACCGGCGCCGCGTGATCGCCGCGCACCCGCGGCCGGCTCAGCCAGGGATCGCCGCTCACCTCCACCTCGGCGGTCACGGTCGCGTACCGCCGGGCCAGTTCGGGCACAGGACCGCGGCGTACGTCTGCCCCGTGCAGCCCGGCAGCGGCGGCCGCCGCGGCGACGCAGAGCAGCACGGCGGCGATCGGGGCGCGGGCCCACCCGGACCGCTGGAGCGTCCGTGCTCCCTGCGCCATGCGTCCGGCCCGCCGGGTCGGCGAGGCCTCCGCGGGCCGTCCGGCCCGGCCGGAGCCGCACGCCGACAGCAGAACGATCCCGCCTGTCAGGCAGGCGATCGCGAGGACGGCTGTCCAGACCGCCGGTACGTCCAGCGTCACGGCCGCCGTGGCCCAGGCGGCGAGCGCGGGCGGCACCAGGCGCAGGTCCAGCGGCCCGGCCCGGTCGCCGTGCGCCGTCCCGTCCTCCTCACGGTCACGTACCCCGGCGTCCGCGGCCCCCCGGTCCTGCGGCCGCCGGCCTCCTCGCCCGGCATCCGCGAGCCCGCCGGGCCTTCCCCGTCCCGGCGGCCCGCCGTCGACCACTTGGCTCATGGCCGTACCAGATTCCGCAGATCGCCGAACCGGCGGTCGCCGATGCCGTTGACCTCGCGCAGCTCGTCCACCGAGCGGAAACCGCCGTGCTGGGTGCGGTATTCGATGATGTGCTGCGCGAGCACCGGACCGACTCCGGGCAAGCTGTCGAGCTGGTCCGCCGTGGCGGTGTTGAGGGAGACGGGCTGCGCAGGGCCCGCGCCCGCCGGTCCGCCGGCCGTCCCGGACGCCGGTCCGGGGCCCGGTCCGGGCGGTGCCGCCGCCCCGGTGGGCGCGCCGACGACGACCTGTTCGCCGTCGGCCAGGAACCGGGCCCGGTTGAGCCCCTCGGTGCTCACGCCCGGACGGACCCCGCCGGCCGCCCGCAGCGCGTCGGCCACCCGGGAACCGGCCGGCAACCGCCGGACCCCCGGCCTGCGGACCTTGCCGCTGACGTCCACGACGATCTGTCCGGCCGGCGTCTGCGACGCGTCCGCTCGCGCAGCGGGCTTCGCGGCATCTTCCCTGGTGGCGTAGGGAGTGTGCGCGCGCACCACTTGGGGGGCGCTCACGGACTCCGTCCGCCCGGCCCAGAAGTGCTGCACGGCGAACACCGCGGCGGCCACGAGGATCACGGAGAGCGCCACGACTCCGCGGCGCTCCACGGCGAACTGTGTCTGCAACCGCACCGGCAGCCGCTCCCGCAACGCCAGCCGGGCCCGCTCCCGCCGACCGGGACCGACACGCTCCGAGGGCGCCGACGGGCTCAAGGCGTCGGCGGGTTCGGCTTCCGGCGACGTACGTGGCGCCGGTGGCGCCGTCTGGTCCGCCGGCACAGCGTTCGGTGGCGTGACCGGGCGAGGTGCGGCCGTGGTCGGTGTCCTCGCCGGACTCGGGGCGGTGCCTGCCCTCGCCGGACCCGGAGCAGCCGCTGTCCTCGCCGGCTCCGGACCGTGCACCGGGTCCGCCGCCACCGTCTCGGCCGCCAAGGGCGCGGGATCTTCTCCGTCCGGGGGCCCGTTCCCCGACTCCCGCCACCGTACGGCCCGTTCGCCGAAGAGGAGCTCCGCGCGGCGGCGCAGTTCGTCGGCCGGTGCCGGCGCGCGACGGGAGCGGCGATGGTCGTGGCCACGGTGGTGGCGGACACGGCCGTCGGAGGTGGGCCCACGGCCGGGGCCGCTGGTCGGAGTGGCTGTGCGTGAACGTGATCGAAGTGCCATGCGAGGAGGATGGAACATCCCGCAGACTCGCGATGATCTTGGTCAATTCCCGGGGACGACGGCCCCGTTGTGGATAACTCCGCCACCCGTACGAGTGAAGGATCAGCCCGCGGGTGAGTGAAGGATCAGCCCGCGGGTGATGGATCAGCGGGGTGAGACCACCGCTCCCAGCAGCCCGGGGCCGGTGTGTGCCCCGATGACCGCCCCGACCTCGCTGACATGCAGGTCGGCCAGGCCCGGCACCCGTTCCCGCAGCCTGTCGGCGAGCGCGGCGGCACGGTCGGGGGCGGCGAGATGGTGGACGGCGATGTCGACCTCGGCGCTGCCCGCCCGGTCGGCGGCGATCTCCTCCAGCCGTGCGATGGCTTTGGACGCCGTACGGACCTTCTCGAGCATTTCGATGCGGCCGCCGTCGAGCTGGAGCAGCGGTTTGACGGCGAGCGCGGATCCGAGCAGAGCCTGTGCGGCTCCGATGCGACCGCCGCGGCGCAGATAGTCGAGGGTGTCGACGTAGAAGTATGCGGACGTGCCCGCGGCCCGCTTCTCGGCGGCCGTGACGGCCTCGTCCGCGGTGCCGCCGGCCTCCGCCGTCTCGGCCGCGGCGAGCGCGCAGAAGCCGAGGGCCATCGCGATCATCCCGGTGTCCACCACCCGTACCGGCACGGGTGCTTCGCGCGCCGCGAGGACCGCCGCGTCGTAGGTGCCGGACAGCTCGGCGGACAGGTGCAGGGAGACGATGGCACGCGCGCCGGACTCGGCGACCCTGCGGTAGGTCTCCGCGAACACCTGCGGGCTCGGCCGGGAGGTCGTGACCGGGCGGCGCTTCTGCAGCGCCTGGGCGAGCGAGCGTGTCGAGATCTCGGTGCCCTCTTCGAGCGCCCGGTCGCCGAGGACCACGGTCAGCGGCACCGCCGTGATGCCGTGACGCTCCATCGTCCGCGGCGGCAGGTAGGCCGTTGAATCGGTGACGATCGCGACATGGCGGGACATGAGCTGGAGGTTACCTGCCGTAGTGCTCGCGCGGCAGCCCGGCCCCTGCGAGGCGGGCCGGGACGGCCGCTCAGGTGGTGCTCTCGGGCCGGGGGCGCTTCTGCCAGGGGTACGCGGGGCGGGGCGATGGCGGGGGGATCGCCTGCGGCGCCTGCTCCTCGGCGGTGCGGGAGGTGCGCGAGCCGGCGTGCCTCCGCGCCGGGTCCTCCGCGGCGGACGGAGCCGTGGACGAAGCGGACGCGTCGGGCCGTTGACCGTGCGCGGGTGCGGGGCCGGCCGGGGTCCAGTGACGCAAGGCGTCGGCCTCGATGTCTATCTGGTCGCTGAGCGCTCCCAGATCGTCCTCGACGAAGCGGCGCGCCCGGTCGCGGACGGCCCAGCGCAGGGAGTCCGCGGACTTGGTGATGCGCTCGGTGCGGGCGCGCAGCTCGGGCAGCCGTGCGCTGAGCTCGGCCCGGTCCGGCTCCGACTCCAGGCGCCTGAGGTCGGCGTCCAGTTCGTGCCCGTGGGCGCTGAGCCGCTCGAAGAGGCCGAGGGACTCTTTCAACGACTCGTCCTCCGCCGCGCCCACGCGCAGCGCGTCCTGGGTGGCGCGCATGGAGGTGCGCAGCGCGAGCCGCAGTTGGGCGATCTCGGCGGCCGGGCCGGCCTGGACGAAGGACTTGGCACGCAGCGTGTGGTCCTCGACCGTGCGCCGGGCCTGCTCGATCGTCCGGTCCACGCCGCGTCTGGCGGCGCCGACCGCTTTGACCGTGGCGTAGGCGCCCAGGCCGACGAGGAGCAGGAAGAGCAGGGTGAACACGACGATCACTGCTTCCACGACGCTCCTCCTCCGGCCGGCGCGGCACTCGCCGCTGCGCTTTCCACGGTAAACGCATTGGGCAGGTTCGGAGTTCCAGAAAAACCCCGAACCTGCCCGTAGGGGACTACCCCGATACCGGTCTCACCGGCGTCCGGTCACCGGTTTCCCAGCCGTCCGGACCGGTGTCCGTCACGCCGGAACGATGTTCACCAGCTTGGGCGCCCGGACGATCACCTTGCGGATGCCCGCGCCGTCCAGCGCCGCGACGACCTTCTCGTCGGACAGGGCCACCTTCTCCAGCTCCTCCTCGGAGATGGCGGGCGGCACCTCCAGGCGGGCCTTGACCTTGCCCTTGATCTGCACGACGCAGGTCACGGTCTCGTCCACGACGTAGTCCGGGTCGGCGACCGGGAAGTCCTGGTGGACGACCGAGCCGGTGTGGCCCAGCCTGCGCCACAGTTCCTCGGCGACGTGCGGGGCCAGCGGGGCGACCAGCAGCACCAGCGGCTCGGCCACGGACCGCGGCACGGCGGTGCCGGCCTTGGTCAGGTGGTTGTTCAGCTCGGTGACCTTGGCGATGGCGGTGTTGAAGCGCAGGCCCTCCAGGTCCTGGCGGACGCCGTCGATCGCCTTGTGCAGGGCGCGCAGGGTGTCCTCGTCGGGCTCCGCGGCGGTGACGGTGACCTCGCCGGTCGTCTCGTCGACGATGTTGCGCCACAGCCGCTGCAGCAGCCGGAACTGGCCGACCACCGCGCGCGTGTCCCACGGGCGGGAGACGTCCAGCGGGCCCATGGCCATCTCGTACAGACGCAGGGTGTCGGCGCCGTACTCGGCGCAGATCTCGTCCGGGGTCACCGCGTTCTTCAGCGACTTGCCCATCTTGCCCAGCAGGCGGCTGACCTTCTCGCCCTGGTGGTAGTACGCGCCGTCGCGCTCCTCCACCTCGGCGGCCGGCACCGCGATGCCGCGGCTGTCCCGGTAGACGTAGGCCTGGATCATGCCCTGGTTGAACAGCTTGTGGAACGGCTCGGGCGACGAGACGTGGCCCAGGTCGAACAGGACCTTGGACCAGAAGCGCGCGTACAGCAGGTGCAGCACGGCGTGCTCGGCGCCGCCGACGTACAGGTCGACGCCGCCGTGCGGCTGGCCCTCGCGCGGCCCCATCCAGTACTGCTCGATCTCGGGGTCGACCAGCTGCCGGTCGTTGTGCGGGTCCAGGTAGCGGAACTCGTACCAGCAGGATCCCGCCCAGTTGGGCATCGTGTTGGTCTCGCGGCGGTACTTCTTCGGCCCGTCGCCCAGGTCCAGGGTGACGTTGACCCATTCCTCGTTGCGCGACAGCGGCGTCTCGGGCTGGGTGTCCGCGTCGTCGGGGTCGAAGGTGCGCGGGCTGTAGTCCTCGACCTCGGGCAGCTCCAGCGGCAGCATCGACTCGGGCAGCGCGTGGGCGATGCCGTCCTCGTCGTAGACGATCGGGAAGGGCTCGCCCCAGTAACGCTGGCGGCTGAACAGCCAGTCGCGCAGGCGGAAGTTGACGGTGCCCTCGCCGATCCCCTTCTCCTGCAGCCATGCGGTGATGCGGGCCTTGGCCTCGGCGACGCCCAGGCCGTTCAGCGAGATCTCGTCGTTGGCCGAGTCGATGATCTTCGCGTCGTACGACCCGAAGGCGTTCTCCCACGTCGAGGTGTCGGTGCCCCGGCCGTCGGTCGGCTCCACGATGCAGCGGATCGGCAGCTCGAAGGCGCGCGCGAACTCGAAGTCGCGCTGGTCGCCCGCAGGGACGGCCATGATCGCGCCGGTGCCGTAGCCCATCAGGACGTAGTCGGCGATGAAGACGGGGACCTGGTCGCCGTTGACCGGGTTGGTCGCGTACGCGCCGATGAAGACGCCGGTCTTGTCCTTGGCCTCGGCCTGCCGCTCGACGTCGGACTTGGAGGCGGCCTGCGCGCGGTAGGCGGCGACGGCCTCGGCCGGGGTGGCGTGTCCGCCGGTCCACACCGCGTGCGTGCCCTCGGGCCAGGCCTCGGGGGTGAACTTCTCGACCAGCGGGTGCTCGGGCGCCAGCACCATGTAGGTCGCGCCGAACAGGGTGTCCGGGCGGGTGGTGAAGACCGTGATGCGCTCGCCGTCGATCGGGAAGTCGACGCGGGCGCCCTCGCTGCGGCCGATCCAGTTGCGCTGCTGCAGCTTGATCGCCTCGGGCCAGTCCAGCTCCTCCAGGTCCTCCAGCAGCCGGTCGGCGTAGGCGGTGATGCGCATGTTCCACTGGCGCAGCTTGGCCTTGAAGACCGGGTAGTTGCCGCGCTCGGAGCGGCCGTCGGCGGTGACCTCCTCGTTGGCCAGCACCGTGCCCAGGCCCGGGCACCAGTTGACCGGCGCGTCGGAGGCGTAGGCCAGGCGGTACTCGCCCAGGACGTCGGCGCGCTCGCGGGCGCTCAGCTCGCTCCACGCGCGCGTGGTGCCCGGGATCGCGCGCTCACCGGACTCGAACCGGGCGATCAGCTCCGAGATCGGGCGGGCCTTGCGCGCCTCGTCGTCGTACCAGGAGTTGAAGATCTGCAGGAAGATCCACTGGGTCCACTTGTAGTAGTCCGGGTCGATCGTGGCGAAGGACCGGCGCTTGTCGTGGCCCAGGCCCAGGCGGCGCAGCTGGGCCTTCATGTTCTCGATGTTGGCCTCGGTGGACACGCGCGGGTGCGTGCCGGTCTGCACGGCGTACTGCTCGGCGGGCAGGCCGAAGGCGTCGAAGCCCAGGGTGTGCAGGACGTTGTGGCCGGTCATGCGCTGGAACCGGGCGAAGACGTCGGTGGCGATGTAGCCCAGCGGGTGGCCGACGTGCAGGCCCGCACCGGAAGGGTACGGGAACATGTCCATGATGAACTTCTTGGGCTTGGCGACCAGCTGCGGGTCGCCGGCCAGGTCACCCTTGGGGTTCGGCGCCGCGTAGGTGCCGTCGGCGTCCCAGAAGTCCTGCCAGCGTGCCTCGATCTCGGCTGCCATGGCGGCCGTGTAGCGGTGCGGCGCGGCCACCTCGGCGGCAGCGGGGTTCGTCTCGCTCATGATCCTCAAAGCTCCATCGATCGTCTCTGCCAGCGGCTGTGACTTCCAAAGAAACGAAAAAACCCCTCGCACAGGAGGGGAAGCCGCGCCGATGCCGACCTCGCGGTTCGACCGGGGTCGGTACTGATCAGCGCGGCCCGCTAAGCAGAAGGCGTACGGCACGCATGGCGCTAGGGTACCGCAGGCCCTGAGCAAGCCGCGACGGCCTTGAGCAAGCCGCGACGCGCTTCCGTATCCCTAGTGGACATGCCAGGAAGCCCCACCGGAACTGAACCAAGGTCAAGGAATACTTCGCGTACCGTCCGCTACGGGACACCGTCCCAGTCACATCGTCCGTTGATAACAACGCAATAACTCAAACCCCGTACTGATCGGTATGGCGCCACTTAGAGTTCGGCAGCGGGACCGCTTTCCCGAAACTGCTCGGAGTTGCCCCCATGAACCCTCGTCGTAGTACCCGCTCCCTCCCCAAGCCGGGCCGCTCGGCCTATGGGGTGGCATCGGCTGTCGTCCTGCTGCTCATACCCGTGGTCGTGCTGGTCGGAGGCAACCAGTTCCGCGACTTCCTGAACTTCGGCGCGGGCGTGCTCTCCCTCGTCTCGCTGAGCTGCTCGGTGATCTGGGGCCTGTTCGCCCAGGACCGGATCTTCCTCAACACACGGCAGCGGATCGTCGGCCAGGCGGTGCACCGGACGACGGCGGTCGCCTCGATCGCGTTCCTGCTGCTGCACATCACCACGAAGGTCGCGCTCGGCCACACCCAGCTGATCGCCGCGATCATCCCGTTCTCGCTCGGCGTCACGGGGATCGGCGGCCTGATCGGGCTGGGCTCGCTGGCCGGCCTGCTGATGATCTTCGTGGGTGTCACCGGCGCCCTGCGCAGCAACTTCGCCACCCCGGCCCCGGTCGCCGCCCGCTGGCGCGCCATGCACATGCTGGCCTACCCGGCCTGGTGCGCGGCGCTGGTCCACGGCCTCTACGCGGGTCGCTCGGCCAAGCCGGTCTTCGTGATCCTCTACAGCCTGTCCCTGCTGGGCGTGATGGGCGCCCTCGCGCTGCGCGCCGCCCCGCGCCCCGTCAAGCGCAGGGTCGCCGACCGGATGGTGGCACTGTTCGGCAGCTCCGAACGGCCAGGCCTGGAGGAGCTGGACGCCAGCCGTTCCCGGGCGGCCGAGCCGGCGCCCGCGGGCTTCGAGGGCCGACGCGAGCCCAGGGCCGCAGCCGCCCCTTCCTCGCCGCTCTACCAGTCCCCCGTCGCTCCCGCCGCGGAACCCGCGTCGGGCTTCGCCGCCGCCTATCGCGCCGTCTCCGCGCCGGGGCGCACCCGACAGTCGTACGCGGCCGGCCAGGGCGCCCGCATGGACCTGCCGATGGACCTGCAGCCCACCGAGGCCGTCCCGCGCGTGGACGGCCCCTCCAGCACATCGGGCAGCTGGCCGGTCCCGTCCCCGCCGCCGGTCGGCGAGGCCCCGCGGTCCGTGTACGACCCGCTCCAGGACACCGGGCAGACCATCCCGGTCTACGGCAATGCGGACGCCGCCGGTTACGGCGGAAGTGACATGTACGACACCCGTGAGACAAACGGCTTCTACGGCGCGTACAACCCGAGTGACACGTACAACAGCGGTCCCGCTACCGAAACGCTGCCCGGTGCGTCGTACGACGCACCGGGTTCGGGCGAACCTTGGAACATGCCGTCCGGAGGCTTTAAGTGAACGAGGCCCTGCCCGACGTCCCCGAAGTCCGCGTGGTCGGCCTTCCCCAGCTCACGTCGGGCTTCGACCTTGTGGAACGACTCGACCTGCCCATGCACCTGAAGGTGCACGGGCCGCTCGACCCGCTCGGCGGCGAGCAGCTCGCGCAGCTCGCCGAACGCATCAACCTCAAGGGCCGCGGTGGCGCGGGCTTCCCCTTCCACAAGAAGCTGCGCTCGGTCGCCGAGTCGGCGATCAAGCGCGGCGTGCGCCCGGTCGTGGTGGTCAACGGCAGCGAGGACGAACCGGCCTGCCGCAAGGACACGGTGCTGATCAACCGCGCCCCGCACCTGATCCTGGACGGCGCGCTGCTGTGCGCCGAGGCGCTCGGCGCACGGACGCTCGTGATCGGCGTCACGCGCGAGTCCACGCAGCGCTCCATGGAGGCCGCGCTCGCCGAACGCGGGCTGAGCAACAGCCGTAGATCGGCGCTACGCGCGTGGGTGCAGCGCAATCCCGTGAGGATGGTCACCGGGGCCGCCGCCTCGCTGATCCGCTCGATCGACGGCGGTCCGGCGATCCCCCCCGGCCGCAAGATCAGCGCCTCGCAGACCGGCGTGGGCGGCGCGCCCACACTGCTGTCGAACGCGGAGACGTTCGCCCAGCTGGCCATCGCGGCCCGCATCGGTCCCGAGCGCTACGGCAACACCGGCCTGTACGACGAACCCGGCACCGTCATGCTCACGGTCTCCGGTGCGGTCGCGCGCCCGATGGTGCTCGAGGTCCCCACGGGCGTGCCGCTGCGCTACGTGCTGCAGCTGGCGGGCGCCCCGCCGGTACCGCAGGGCGTGCTGACCGGTGGCTACCACGGCAAGTGGATCGACGCGGCGACCGTCAACGAGGCGATCGTCTCCCGCAACTCGCTGGACGCGGTGGGCGGTTCGCTCGGCGCGGGCGCGATCCTGCCGATCAGCCAGGAGACCTGTCCGCTGGGCGAGTCGCTGCGGGTGGCGCAGTGGCTGGCCGAGGAGAGCGCCGGCCAGTGCGGCCCCTGCTATCTCGGACTGCCCGCCGCCGCGCGCGGGATGGAGGACATCCTGAACGGCGGCGGTCCGGCCGCCCTGGAGGCGCTGAAGCAGGTCGCGAAGAACGTCAAGCGACGCGGCGCCTGTTCGCATCCGGACGGCTCGGCGATGTTCCTGGAGTCGACCATCAAGGCGTTCACCGACGACCTGGCCGCCCATGTGCTCGGAAACGGCTGCGGACGGCCCGTGGAGGGCGTTCTGCCGCTCTTCGAGGGCGGCAGGGCCCCTGCGGGCATCCCGGGCGGCGGAGAGCCCGAGGAGACCGGTTCCAGCCGCCAGAAGATCTATGTCGACTGGACGCTGTGCCGGGGCCACGGACTGTGCGCCGACATCCTCCCCGAGGTGTTCGAACTCGGCGCCGACGGTTTCCCGACCGTCGCCCAGGCGCAGGTGCCCCGGTACGCGGAGGCGAAGGCGCTGCGCGCGGTGCGCCGCTGTCCGGCACTCGCCCTGCGCATCGAGGAGGACACGCGCGGGCAGGCGCCCTCCCGGAACCTGCCGGTCGTCTCCCAGGGCCGCGGCCGGCGCGCGCTCGGCCGCTGAGCGCGCGAAAGGGGCGGGTCACCCGAGCCGGGTGCCCCCCCCTTTCGCGCGACCGGCCGTCCTTCGACGCGCGCCGCCTTTGCGCAACACGCCGAAGGCGGACCATCCATCGGATGATCCGCCTTCGATTTCTGTGGAGCTAAGGAGAATTGAACTCCTGACCTCCTGCATGCCATGCAGGCGCTCTACCAACTGAGCTATAGCCCCTTGTTTTGTTTTGTTTCGCCCGGTTCCCCCGGCGACGTCGTAAACATTACAGGCCCGGGGACGCAGCGCCAAATCGGTTTCAGGCCTGCGCCGATACGACCGCTAATGTCTGCTTTCGTGACCGTGATCGCGCCGTCAGCAGCCCACCGCCGTACGCCGGTCGCGCTGGGGGTGTGCCTGGCGTCCTTCACGGCGTTCTGCGCCGCTCAGCGGGCCGCGCACGTGTCGATGATCGACCTGATGGTGTACCGGGCCGAGGGCGCCACCGTGCGCGCCGGCGGCGACCTGTACGCGCTTCGCGCGACGGCCGCGCACCTGCCCACCACCTACCCGCCGTTCGCGGCACTGCTCTTCACCCCGCTGACCCTGCTCGACACCGCGCCCCTGCGGCTCCTGGCGACCGCCGGGAACCTCGCGCTCCTGGTGGTCTTCGTACGGCTGTCGCTGCGACTCGTCGGCCACGCGCGCGTGGACACCGTCTGGTGGGTCGCGGCACCGGCCGTGTGGTGCGAGCCGGTGTGGACGACCCTGCGCTACGGCCAGGTCAACCTGTTGCTGGCCGTCCTGGTGCTGTGGGACCTGTCCCGCCGCCGCGCCGGCCGGCACGACCGCCTGGCGGGAGCGGGGCTGGGGATGGCCGCGGCGGTCAAGTTGACGCCCGCATTGTTCCCGGTGTTCCTGCTCGTGACAGGTGTCGTGGCACGCCTGCGGGGCAGGGACGCCGGGCCGTGGCTGGGGCACGCGCGCGGGGCGGGCGTCGCGTTCGCCGGGGCGACGCTGCTGGCGGCGGCCGTCCTGCCGTACGACTCGTGGCGGTTCTGGACGGACGTAATGTTCCGCGTGGGCCGGGTGGGGCATGCCGAGGACACCGCCGACCAGGCCCTGCGCGGCGTCCTGGCCCGCGTTCTGCACACGCCCGACCCGGGAGCGCCCTGGGTGGCCGCGGCGGCCGTCGCGGCCGTCCTGGGCCTCGCGGCCGCCGTGGCGGCGGAGTTGCGGGGGCGGCGGGACTGGGCGGTGTGCGCGTGCGCCGTCACCGCTCTGCTGATCAGCCCGGTGTCATGGACGCACCACTGGGTGTGGTGCGTACCCCTCGTGCTGCTGCTGTGGTCGCACGGGCCCAGGCCCGCGGCCCTGGGCACGCTGCTGGTCTTCTGCTCGTACGCCCCCTGGTGGGTGCCACACGGCACCCGGCGCCCGGAACTGCACCAGAACATCCCGGAGTTGACGCTTTCGGCCCTCTACGCGGGAGCCGGCGTGCTCTTCCTCGTGCTGACGCGGACATCGTTGCCGCGGCGCGGCAGCGGTGCGGGCGGCGTCAAGCCGTCACAAAGGAATAGAACCGCTTGAGTGTGCAGTGCTCCTCAAGGAGGCGGCCGTAGATCGGCTCACCCTCCAGTTCCCGGTACGTCTCGATCGGGTCGCCTTTTATGATCAGCGCCCGCGCGCATTCCTCGCACCAGTACTGGTAGTCGGGATTGACCGGTTCCATGTCTCGGACGATCGGGGTACCGCTCCCGCACCAGTCGCACTTTCGCCTGTGTGCACCCATCGATCAGCTCCAGCTGTGGCCGCAGGCCGTGCACACGTAGGAGATCCCGCCGTTGTCGCCGAGAACCTGGGCGACATGCGCGGAACCACAGGAAGGGCAGCTCAGCAGCGTTGTCGTGTTCCGTATCAACGCCGCACCGAGGAGGTGGCCGACCTCCTCAAGGATGCTCGCAGGCATCGCTACTCCCTCCCGTCGGGCCGCGCCCCCTTCCGGCCGTTTGATTCTGCCACGGCCGGAGCAATACGGTCAGCGACGCCTCAGTACCAGTCCGGACACAGCCCCCGCCGCGGCCGTCGCGGCCAGCGCCCAGGCACACACCGAGAACGCCTCCGCAGAGCTATACGAGCGCACGGCGCCGAGTGACTCAAGGCGGTTCAGGAACAGTGTGCCGAAGGAGGCCACGCCGATCAGCTGGCCGAGCTGGGCGACCGTCGCCAGCAGGCCGCTGGCGTCCGCCGCGTCCTCGGGCCGCACGGTGGCGAGCGCGCCGGTGAGCGTCGGACTGAAGGCGAGCGCGAGCCCGGCGCCCACGCCGGCGTATCCGGCGTACAGGACCGCTCCCCCGTCGCCGCCCGTGTGGAAGGCCACCCCCACGACGGCCACGGACACCGCGGTCAGCGCGAACCCGGCGGGGGTCAGCACGCGCCGCAGGCCCGCGGGCCACCTTCGCCAGGTCACGCTGACGGCCCCGAAGACGGCGGCGGTCGGGGCGAAGCCCAGGCCGGCCCGCAGCGCGCTGTAGCCGAGGCCGCCCTGGACATGCAGGGTCAGGGCGAACAGGAAGCCGGCGTTGACCGACATCACGGCGAGGATGCGGAAGACGGCCAGGCCCATCCCGGGATGGCGCAGCACCCGGGGTGCGATCAGCGGGGCGCCACCGCGCCGGGCCAGCCGCGACTCGTATCCGCAGAACAGCCCGAACAGCAGCGCGGCTCCGGCCAGCGACAGCCAGGACCACACCGGCCAGTCCTCCTGCTGCCCGAGCACCAGCGGCACCGTCAGCATCGACACGGACGCGCCCAGCAGCACCAGTCCGGGCAGGTCGAGCGCGCGGGACCGCCCCTTTCCGCTCGCGCCGCCCAGCGGCAGCACGCGGCGTCCCAGTACCAGCAGCAGGACGCCCACCGGCACGTTGACCAGGAACACCGGCCGCCAGCCCGTGCCGAAGAGATCGGCGCTGACCAGCACGCCGCCCGCGATCTGCCCGGCGGCCGCGCCGACGGCGAGGACCGCCGAATAGGCGCCGAGCGCCCGGGCCCGCGCCTCGCCGGTGAACGTGCGCTGGATCAGGCTGAGCACCTGCGGGATGGCCGACGCCGCACCGGCCCCCTGCACCAGACGGAAGACGATCAGTTGGGTCGCCCCCTGCGCCAGGCCGCAGGCGAGCGAGGCCGCGGTGAACAGGGCGACGCCGGCGAGATGCACCCGGCCGTGGCCGAGGCGGTCGCCGAGCCGGGCACCGGTGATCATCAGAACGGAGTAGGAGATGGTGTAACCGGCGATGACCAGCTGCAGATCGGCGCCTGTCGCATGGAGTTCGGCACCGATGGTGGGGGCGGCGACGTTCACGATGAAGACGTCGAGGGCCGCCATGAACAGGGCGGTGAGCAGGACCGCGAGGAGCAGCCGGGGCCGGTTGTCAGTGCCGGGTGCTTCACTGTCGGTGACGGATGATTCCGCGCTGTCCGCGGTGGCGAGGTCACTGTCAGTGGCGGATGGTTCACTGATCTCAGGGTGGGGAGCGGGCCCGGTGCCCGGTCCGGACCGGGATGTCGTCGTCATGGCGTCGAGCCTGACGACGAGCCGGTACCGGTGCCGAGTGCCCGGTGATGCTGGTACTGCCAGCACCTGGCAGTACCGGGCCCGGCTGCCGACGATGGAAGACGGGGACGACGGGGGGGCTTGACGATGGCGATGGAGCCGACGGACACGACGAGGGTGGCGCGGGCGCCGAGCACGCAGCGGCGCAGGCCGGAGCTGGCCGTCTTTCTGCGGAGCAGGCGGGCGCGGGTGACACCGGCGGACGTGGGGATGCCGCCGGGCCTGCGCCGGCGCACGCCCGGGCTGCGCCGGGAGGAGGTCGCCCAGCTCTCCGGCGTGGGCGTGACCTGGTACACGTGGCTGGAGCAGGGCCGGCCGATCAACGCCTCGCCGCAGGTGCTGGACGCGGTCGCGCGCACGCTGCGGCTGGACGCGCCGGAGCGGGAGCATCTGTACCGCCTGGCGGAAGTGCCGTTCGAGGCGGCGGCGCAGGGTCTGCCCCGCCGGGTCGCCCCGCAGGTGCAGGACGTCATCGACGCCCTCGACCCGCTGCTGGCCGTGGTCTACAACGCGCGTTACGACGTCCTGGCCGCGAACCCGGCCTACCGCGACCTGTTCACGGTGCCGGAGGCCGGCGCGATCGGCGCGCCGAACGTGTTGTGGACGCTGTTCACGCTGCCGGAGGAGACGTGCCCGGTGGTGCACCGGGAGCATGAGCTGCCGGTGATGGTGGCGACGCTGCGGTCGGCGTACGGCCGGCACGTGGGCGAGCGGGCCTGGGAGGACTACATACGCGCGCTGTCGGCGGCGAGCCCCTGGTTCGCGAGACTCTGGGCGAGCGGTGAGGTGACACCGCCGGGCCCTCGGGTGAAGACGTTCCGTCACGCGGCGGTGGGTGACATGCGGCTGTCCTCGCAGTCGCTGTCCATCGACGGGATGCCCGAGTGCCGGATCGTGGTCTACACACCGGAGGACGAGAGGTCACGCGCGAAGGTCGCGGCGCTGCGGGAGCGAAGAGAGCGGCTGTGGCCCCCGACCCTGACAACAGAAAATCCCGCCCCCTGAGGGGACGGGATCCTCATCACCGATCTTTGACAACTCAACAGAGTGTCGATCTGTGGAGCTAAGGAGAATTGAACTCCTGACCTCCTGCATGCCATGCAGGCGCTCTACCAACTGAGCTATAGCCCCTTGTCTTCCCGCTCGGCGGGCCGAACAAGAAGAACTTTAGCCTGTGACCTGCCAGAAAGTGAAATCCGGGGTCCGCGAGCCTGCGACGGCTCAGTCGTCGTCGCCGAGGACGGGCTCCGGGAGGGTGCCCGCGTTGTGCTCCAGCAGGCGCCAGCCGCGGGCGCCCTCACCGAGCACGGACCAACAGCAGTTGGAGAGGCCGCCGAGGCTCTCCCAGTGCCCGGCCTCCAGACCGAGGAGCCGGCCGATGGTGGTGCGGATGGTGCCACCGTGACTGACGACGACCAGGGTGCCGTCCTCGGGGAGCTTCTCGGCGTGCCCCAGCACGACGGGTGCGGCACGGTCGGCGACCTCGGTCTCCAGTTCGCCGCCGCCGCGGCGGACCGCCTCACCGCGCTTCCAGGCGGCGTACTCCTCGCCGTAGCGGGCGATGATCTCCTCGTGCGTCAGTCCCTGCCAGACGCCCGCGTAGGTCTCGCGGAGGGCTTCCTCGCGGGTGATGTCGAGGCCGGTGAGGGTGGCCAGCTCGACGGCCGTGTTCGCCGCCCGCTGCAGGTCCGAGGAGATGATCGCGTCGGGGCCCAGGGAGGCCAGCAGCCGGGCGGCGCGACGGGCCTGGCCGATGCCGGTCTCGGTCAGCGCGACGTCGGTGCTGCCCTGGAAGCGGCGCTCGACGTTCCAGGCGGTCTGACCGTGCCGCCACAGGATGATGCGGCGGCCGCGGCTCCTGCGGTCGGACACCTCTCCGGTGGCGTTCATCACCACTCCCCGCCGGGTTCCTGCTCGCCCTCGGCAGCCTGCAGCTTGGCGTGCTCCTCGGCCTTGCCGCGGGTGGCCTTGGCGTCGGCGGGCAGCTCCAGTTCGGGGCAGTCCTTCCACAGCCGCTCCAGAGCGTAGAAGACCCGCTCCTCGCTGTGCTGGACGTGGACGACGATGTCGACGTAGTCGAGCAGGATCCAGCGGGAGTCGCGGTCGCCCTCGCGGCGCACCGGCTTGGCGCCGAGTTCCTTCTGCAGGCGCTCCTCGATCTCGTCGACGATGGCCTTGACCTGGCGGTCGTTCGGCGCGGAAGCCAGCAGGAAGGCGTCCGTGATCGACAGCACATCGCTGACGTCGTAGGCGATGACGTCGTGGGCGAGCTTGTCGGCCGCTGCCTGGGCGGCGGTGTGGATGAGCTCAAGGGAACGGTCGGTGGCGGTCACTACGAAGCTTTCGGTCGGCGGTCGCTGGACCTCAAGGGTCTCACGGACCGCCCGGCGCACCCCACGCGATTACGGTGGCACGTGGGGTGCGGGGGGCCGGGTCAGGACGCGGCGGGCCGGTAGTCCTGGCCGAGGACGACCGAGACGTCGGCGCCCGAGGAGACGGTTCCCTTGGTCACGGAGCCGGCGGACAGGCCGAGGGTCTTGGCGACCTGTGCGGCGTCCGCCTGGTGGGAGGCGTCCGAGTAGACCACCTTCGAGGCGGTCTGGGCGCCGGAGGCCGCGCCGCCCTCCAGGAAGGTGAAGCCGCCGTTGAGGAGGACCACGCGGGCCTTCTCGGTGTCGTCCTTCACACCGGTGGCATTCTGCACCGAGACCCGGACCGCGGAGCCGGCGTCGGGGCTCTTGGCGGTGCCGCCGAGGATGTTCTTCACCACGCTGTCGCTGGTCTGCGCGGTCAGGGTGCCGTCGGCCTGCACGGGCAGCAGGGCGGTCTTGTAGTCGCCGCTCTTGGCGAGGTCGGCGAGCCTGGCGAGGAAGGTGCCGAGGTCCTTGTCGGTAAGCGGCGGATCGAGGATCTGCGCGAGCGTCTGCACGGTGGTGGTGGCCGCCGACGGGTCGGAGGACAGCTTGCGCAGTACGCCCTGCATGACCTGGCCGAACCGCTCCAGCTGGACGTTCTGGGACTCGCCGGCGGCGCGGTAGGTGGCGTAGGCGACGGCCATCTTGCCGCTGAGGGTCTGGGCGCTGCCCTTGTGGACGAGCGGCTCGGCGCCCTTCTTCTTGGCGTCCGGGTCGGGCACGTCCGTGTTGGTGTCGAGGTCGATGTTGCCGACCAGGTCGACGAGGTTCTGCAGGTAGGGGGTGTCGAGGCGCCAGGTGCCCTGGATGTTGGTGCCGAGGACGGTGTCGAGCTGGTCGCGGGTGCCGGAGGCGCCATCGCCGTCGACCGACTTCGCGAGGGTCGTGGTGGAGCCGTCGTCGTCGCTCAGGGCCAGGGAGTTGGGCAGCAGTACGGTGCTGCCCTGCTGGGTGGTGGTGTTGTCCACCAGCAGCGCCGTGGAGGTGCCGCCCTTGCCGGTGTTGTGCAGGTGGACGACGATCACGTCGCGTTTCTGGGCACTGACGGGCGTGGCCGCGCCGGGCTTGGAGCCGGAGGAGGACAGGCCGGGCAGCTTTCCGGCGTACCAGAGGTAGCCGACGCCGCCGACGGCGACGAGGGCGAGGACCACGAGGAGGGCGATGATGCGGCTGCGGGCGCGGCGGCGGGCCTCCTCGCGGCGCTCGGTGCGGTTCTCGGTGAACTTCAGCCAGTCGATGACGTCCTCGGAGTCACCGTCCGGCTCCTCGACGAACGCGAACTGCTCGGTGTGGTAGTCCGGTTCCTCCTCGTCCCGCGGCTCCTCGGGCTGTGCCGGGGCGTGCGGGTGCTCCGCCGGGCCGGCCTGCTGCGGGATGTAGGCGGTCTGCTCGGTGCCCCGGGGCTGCTGTCCGCTGCCCGCGGGCTGCCCGTAGGGGTCGTAGCCGCCGCCGTGCTGGGTGCCGGCGCCGTAGGGGGCCTGGGAGCCGTACGGGTCGTACGCCGGCGCGGGCCGGCCGGAGTCGTACGAGGGCACCGGCGGCTGCTGGCCGGTGGCGTACGGGTCGTATCCGTAGCCCTGCTGCTGGGTGTACGGGTCGTAGGTCGCCTGCTGGGCCTGCTGTGCCGGGACCTGCCGGTACACGGGCTGGCCGTACTCGTCGTAGCCCACGAGTTCGTACGGGCCGGCGCCGTAGCCACCGTCACCCGCGTCGTATCGGTCGTTCACCGGTGCCCCTCTCGGCTCACTCGCCGCGGTACAGCTGGCGCTTGGCGATGTAGCGCACGACTCCGTCCGGCACCATGTACCAGATGGGGTCTGCCTTGGCGACTCTCGAACGGCAGTCCGTGGAGGAGATGGCCATGGCCGGAACCTCGACGAGGGAGACACCGCCCTCCGGCAGACCCGGATTGGTCAGGTGGTGGCCGGGCCGGGTGACGCCGATGAAGTGGGCGAGGGAGAACAGCTCCTCGCTGTCCCGCCAGGTCAGCAGCTGGGCGAGGGCGTCGGCGCCGGTGATGAAGAACAGGTCGGTGTCGGGGTTGAGGGCGCGCAGGTCACGCAGCGTGTCCACGGTGTAGGTGGGACCACCGCGGTCGATGTCGATGCGGCTGACGGAGAACTGGGGGTTCTCGGCGGTCGCGATGACCGTCATCAGATAGCGGTCCTCGGCCGGGGAGACCTTCCGGTGGGACTTCTGCCACGGCTGGCCGGTGGGCACGAACACCACCTCGTCCAGCTGGAACTGCGCGGCGACCTCGCTGGCCGCCACGAGGTGCCCGTGGTGGATCGGGTCGAAGGTTCCGCCCATGACGCCCAGGCGTCGCTTGCCCGTGTGGACGGGGCCGTTGCCCGGGCCGTACTGCGGGTGCTTCACCGTGTCGTCGGCGCTCTCGTACGCCGGACCGGTAGGCATGTCCTGCTCTCCCATGCGTGCAGACCCTACCGGCCCGGCCTGTGGCGTCCGGCCGGGGACGGGGTCCCTGCTCAGCGGTCGCGGTTGAAGCGGGTGGTGATCCACAGCAGGAGCAGCAGGATGACCAGGGCGCTGCCGCCGGTGATGGCAGGGTTGAGGCTGTCGTGGTTTCCGCCGTGCGGCTCGCCCTCGGCGGCAAGGGTGACCAACTGGGCTGCGGCGCTGTGGAAGCTCATCTTCGGCAGGACCTATCGCGTGTGGGCGGGATAAAGATGTCGGCTCATCGTAAGCGGGCGGCCGCGCGGCGATCACGCCGACTCCTCCGTCGGGGACGGCCGCCGGAACTTCTGCCGGCCGTCAGTCGTCTTTCTGCTTGTAGCCGCGCAGCAGGAACCAGGCCGTCAGTACACAGCCCAGGATCATCACGATCAGGACGATGCGGAGCATATTCCCGGACCCGTGCTGCTGGACGGCGCTCGTGGCGGCCTCGGTCAGCCGGGCGGCTGCGGGGTGGTGATCCATGCGTGGACTCCTTCGGCTGTACTGCCCGTCCACGGTATCTCCGCCTAGGCTGGGCCCCGCCTCGGGGGCACAGTGGCACTCACACGCACATGGGGGAAGACATGCCCGATGACGGCCAGCAGCAGACGGGGCACGAGCGCGTGCCGAGCAGGCAGCGCAGGCGCTTCCCGGGGATCTCCTCGCGTGCCTACGAGCATCCGGCCGACCGCTCCGCCCTGGTCGCGCTGCGCAAGCTGAGCGGGTTCGACACCGTCTTCAAGGCGCTCAGCGGGCTGCTGCCCGAGCGGAGCCTGAGACTGCTGTTCCTGTCCGACTCGGTGCGGGTGTCCGAGCGGCAGTTCCAGCATCTGCACGCCATGCTGCTGGACGCGTGTTACATCCTGGACCTGGAGAAGGTCCCGCCGATGTACGTGACGCAGGACCCGCAGCCGAACGCGATGTGCATCGGCCTGGACGAGCCGATCATCGTCGTCACCACGGGGCTCGTGGAGCTCCTCGACGAGGAGGAGATGCGGGCGGTCGTCGGGCACGAGGTGGGACACGCGCTGTCCGGGCACTCGGTGTACCGCACGATCCTGCTGTTCCTGACCAGCCTGGCCCTGAAGGTGGCCTGGATCCCGCTGGGCAACCTCGCGATCATGGCGATCATCACGGCGCTGCGGGAGTGGTTCCGCAAGTCGGAGCTCTCCGCGGACCGGGCGGGGCTGCTGGTGGGGCAGGACCTGCGGGCCTCGATGCGCGGCCTGATGAAGATCGCGGGCGGCAACCATCTGCACGAGATGAACGTGGACGCGTTCCTGGAGCAGGCCGAGGAGTACGACTCCGGGGGCGATCTGCGCGACTCGGTGCTGAAGATCCTGAACGTGATGCCCCGCTCGCATCCGTTCACCACCGTGCGGGCCGCCGAGCTGAAGAAGTGGGCCGAGTCCCGCGACTTCCAGCGGCTCATGGACGGCCACTACCCGCGGCGCGACGAGGACAAGGACACCTCGGTCAGCGACTCCTTCCGCGAGTCGGCGGCCAGCTACGCGAGCGATGTGAAGACCTCCAAGGACCCGCTGATGAAGCTGGTCACGGATCTCGCGGGCGGCGCGGGGGACCTGGGCGGCCGGGTCCGCCGAGGCTTCGAGGGCTTCAAGACCCCGCCCCCGCCGAAGGACGGCCCGGCGGACGCCGCGGAATAGAGCCGGCCCGTCACACCGTCGGCTGAGCCCTGGTGGCCAGCGTCCCGCACAGGGCCGCGGGGCTGTCCGTCTCGTAGGGGTCGGTGCCCGCGGGGGCGCCGGTGCGGGCCGTCTGGCCGGCCAGGAGCGGGCGGAGGTAGGCGGCGGAGTCCTCGGCGCAGGCGAGAGGGCCCGCCTGCACATGGGACGTGACCAGCTGGACCTGGTGGGTGCGCAGGTCGTCGCGGGTGAGGCGGAAGGTCAGCTCGCGGCGGACGGTGAACAGGGACGCGGGTGCGCTCGCCGCGGCGCCGGTGGGGCGCAGGGCGTAGACGAAGGTGTGATCGGCGGTGACCTCCAGCGCGCCCGCGTCGGCCTCGGTGGCCTGCAGGTCGCCCTGGACGCGGACGCGGTCGTCGGCGAGCTGGACGCGGGAGGGGTCGAGACGGACCAGCCAGCCGGTGGCGGCGTGCCGGCCGTCCGCCGCCGGGTGGCGGATGCTCTGATCGAACTGGTCGAGCTGGTCGGCGTCGAGGAGGGCCCGCGCGGGGTGCACCTGGCGGCCGATCAGCACCTCGGGGTAGAGCGAGGAGCGGACGATGTAGTCCTTGGCGGTGGTGAGGGCGGTCACCACCTGGCTGTCGGAGAAGTGGGCGGTGCTGCGGGAGGCCGGCAGGGGTATGCCTTCCGCGCCGATCTCGAACTGGGCGGCGGGGCTGTGCGCGTACAGGCTCTCGGCGTCGGAGGCGCCCGGCACCCTTCCCGTCGGGGCGAGCGGGATCACCGTCGTCCGCAGGGGTTCCACGGTGCGCCGGGCCTGCGGCGTGCTGTAGGGGTGGCGGACGCCCATGTAGACCGCGGTGCCGAAGGCGACGGCGATCAGCAGGACGAGGATCAGGGCCTGCCGGGTGAGTCCGCGGTGCAGGTGCGGGCGACGGCGTACGGCGGGCGCGTGGTCGGTCATCCGTTCCTCGGCGGAGTACTCCTGGAGGCGGGCAGCACGGACGAAGGACTCGTCGAACACGACGGATCGGTACTCGTCCTCTCCACCGGCGGGGCCGCCCTCGGGTGTGCCCTCCGGTGGGTCTCCAGGCCCGCCCATACTTTCAGGGTAGGTCTCGGGGGCCTCAGGTAAACGCCCTGCTACACGACAAGTTCTGACAGGTGCTCACCAAAAGCGGGGCGGGAGTTCAAGGGGAGCGCGGGATGGCCGAGGCCGCCGGCTGGGAGGTCTCGGCGGAGGCGGAGGGGGCGGCGGCGCTGCCCTGCTCCAGACCGGTCGAGGCGGGGGCGGGTATCCCGTCACGGGTGTCGGCGGAGCCGCCTCGGTAGACGGCGGCGAAGGCCAGGGCGACCATGCCGATGCCCATCACGACGGCCAGCACCCAGGCCACGGGCCGGTGCCAGCGAACCTGTCTGCCGTAGGAGCCGAAGGGGCCGTGGCGGTCGCCGAGGACATAGGTGTCCTCCAGCTCGTCGTCCGGATCTTGACCGAAATCGGTCCCCTCGGGGCCGTAGGCGTCGTCGTAGCGCTCGCCTCGGGCGTGGGCGCGGCGGGCCTCTGCCTCGGAGGCCTCGGCTCTGGCCTGGGCAGCGGCCAGGAGGCGTTCGACGGCGGTCGGCTCGTGGAACGTCGCCGCCTGTACGAAGGCCTCGTCGAAGACCACGGAGGCGAACTCTTCGTCCGACACCCCGCGGTCGTGGTCGTCGTCGGGCTCCCAGCCGTCACGGAACGGCGTGCCCCCCACGTCCTCCGGCACGGATCCAGAGTAGACCTGGGGGGTCAATTTGGGCAGACGGTATGGAAATTCATCCGCCTGATGAGACACCTTTCGGACGTGCCGCCGCACCCGGGGGCCGCACGTCGGCTGCCCCCGGGACGTACGGCCGAACGGGTGAGTCTCAGGGGCGCACGTGGCCGTCGCCGGTGACGATGTACTTGGTGCTGGTCAGCTCGGGCAGGCCCATCGGACCGCGCGCGTGCAGCTTCTGCGTGGAGATGCCGATCTCCGCGCCGAAGCCGAACTGGCCGCCGTCGGTGAAGCGGGTGGAGGCGTTGACGGCGACGGTGGTGGAGTCGACCAGCTGGGTGAAGCGGCGGGCGGCCTGCTGGGAAGTGGTGACGATCGCCTCGGTGTGGCCGGAGGTCCACAGCCGGATGTGCTCGACGGCCTTGTCGAGGGAGTCGACGACGGCGGCGGCGATGTCGTACGAGAGGTACTCGGTCTCCCAGTCCTCGGCCACGGCCTCCACGACCGTCGCCTGGGAGTCCTTGGCGTAGGCCATCACGCGCTCGTCGGCGTGCACGGTGACGCCGGCCTCGGCGAGGGCGTCGAGGGCGCGCGGCAGGAACTCGGGCGCGATGTCCTGGTGGACCAGGAGGGTCTCGGCGGCGTTGCAGACGCTGACCCGCTGGGCCTTGGAGTTGATCAGGATGTCGATCGCCATGTCGATGTCGGCGGCCGCGTCGACGTAGACGTGGCAGTTGCCGGTGCCGGTCTCGATGACGGGGACGGTGGACTCGCTGACCACGGTCTGGATGAGGGAGGCGCCGCCGCGCGGGATGAGGACGTCGACCAGGCCGCGGGCGCGCATCAGCTCGCGGACGGAGTCGCGGCTCTCGCCGGGCACCAGCTGGACGGCGTCAGCGGGCAGCCCGGCGCCGCCGACGGCGTCGCGGATGACGCGGACGAGGGCGGTGTTGGACTCGTAGGCGGAGGCGGAGCCGCGCAGCAGGACGGCGTTGCCGGCCTTCAGGCAGAGGGCGGCGGCGTCGACGGTGACGTTCGGGCGGGCCTCGTAGATGATGCCGACGACGCCGAGCGGCACCCGGACCTGGCGCAGGTCGATGCCGTTGGGGAGGGTGGAGCCACGTACGACCTCACCGACCGGGTCGGGCAGCTTCGCCACGTCCCGGACGTCGGAGGCGATGGCGCGGACCCGCTCGGGGGTGAGGGTGAGCCGGTCGACGATGGCCTCGCTGGTGCCGTTCTCCCGGGCCTTGGCGATGTCCTTGGCGTTGGCCTCGACGATCTCGCTGGTCCGGACCTCCAGGGCGTCGGCGATGGCGAGCAGCGCGTCGTCCTTCTCGGCGCGCGGGAGCGGCGCGAGGTCGGCGGCGGCGGCCTTGGCCCGGTAGGCGGCCTGGGTGACCGGGGACATCGAGTCGTACGGCGAGAGCGTGGTCATGGGGGAAGGGTAGTGCGCGGCGCGGCGCCGTTCAGCCGTCGTCCCACACCCCGAGACGCCCTAAAAGGGGCGAACGACGCCCCCCGGGCCCGGGCAGCCCTGAGCCGGCGCCCGGGCGCCGGAAAACCGCCGCTCGCTCCGGCCCCCGCCCGCTCGGAGCCGCCGTCCGGCCCGCGTGCGGCTCACGGCCTCCCGGTCAGAACGGATGCACTCCCACCGGCGTGGCCGGCGCCGGGCCGTAGCCCTCGGCGATGCGGAGGTGGTAGGTCTCGCGGTCGATGACCTCCAGGCCGACGATCTCCCAGGCGGGCAGCCCGGCGCTCTGCCGGTGCTCGCCCCACAGGCGCAGTGCCACGGCGGCGGCGTCGTGCAGGTCGCGGGCCTCTTCCCAGTACCGGATCTCGGCGTGGTCGGTGGCGTATCTGCTGGTCAGCAGGAAGGGGTGGTCATGCGCCAGTTGTTCCAGGGACCGGCGCAGGTCGGACAGGGGGACGTGCTCCCCGGAGACGCTGAGGGTGACGTGCCACAGCCGGGGCAGGTCCTTGGGCTCCTCGTAGGCGTCCCCGGCCGCGACGCTCGTCAGAGCACCGCGCGACGTCGCCCCAGGGCGCGCTCGTCTCACGACGGCCTCCTTCACGCATGGCTCGCATGGCCCCTTGATGGAACGTGTTCCTGCAACACGTCCCAGACACAAAGTTGAGCAGGCCGCAGGGCTCCGCGTGGTGGTTTTACGGAACGTCCCCCACCGGGGTCGGTCCCTACGCCCCGTTTTACGCGTGGCTTCGCGACTGTCACGCGTGCAGGAGCACCAGGTCGTCCCTGTGTACGACCTCGCGTTCGTACGCCGGGCCCAGCTCGCGGGCCAGCTCGCGGGTCGAACGCCCGATCAGCCGGGGGATCTCCTTGGCGTCGAAGTTGACGAGCCCCCGGGCCACCGCGCGGCCCGCCGTGTCGCGCAGCTCGACGGGGTCGCCGGCGCTGAACTCGCCCTCCACGGCGGCGATTCCGGCGGGCAGCAGGGAGGTGCGGCGCTTCACGACGGCGTCCACCGCGCCGTCGTCCAGGATCAGCGCGCCCTGCGGGGTGGAGGCGTGCTGCAGCCACAGCAGCCGGTCGGCGGAGCGCTTGCCGGTGGGGTGGAAGTAGGTGCCGGTGTCGCCGCCGCTCAGCGCGTCCGCCGCGTGCACGGCGCTGGTCAGCACCACGGGGATGCCGGCGGCGGCCGCGATCCGGGCGGCCTCGACCTTGGTGACCATCCCGCCGGTGCCTACCCCGGCCTTGCCCGCGCTGCCGATCTCGACCTCGGCCAGGTCCTCCGGCCCGCGCACCTGAGCTATCCGGGACGTGCCGGGCCTGCTGGGGTCGCCGTCGTAGACGCCGTCGATGTCGGAGAGGAGGACGAGGAGGTCGGCGTGGACGAGGTGGGCGACGAGGGCGGCGAGGCGGTCGTTGTCGCCGAAGCGGATCTCGTCGGTGGCCACCGTGTCGTTCTCGTTGACGATCGGGAAGGCGCCCATCGCGAGGAGCTTGTCGAGGGTGCGGGAGGCATTGCGGTGGTGGGCGCGGCGGCTCATGTCGTCGCTGGTGAGCAGGACCTGGCCGACGCGGACGCCGTAGCGGGCGAAGGAGGCGGTGTAGCGGGCGACGAGCAGGCCCTGGCCGACGCTGGCGGCGGCCTGCTGGCGGGCGAGGTCCTTGGGGCGGCGGCGCAGCCCCAGCGGCGCGAGGCCGGCGGCGATGGCGCCGGAGGAGACGAGCACGACCTCCCGCTCTCCCCCGCTGCGGCTCTTGGCCAGCACGTCGACCAGCGCGTCCACGCGGTCGGCGTCCAGTCCGCCGGCCGCGGTGGTCAGCGACGAGGAGCCCACCTTGACGACGATCCTGCGGGCCTCGCCCACGGCCTGCCTTGCCCTTGCCACCTTGTCCTCTGTTCCTTCTGCCGCTGCGCGCGGTTCCGGCTGCCCATACGGCAATCTACGCGAAGTGGATCGTCCGGCGCCCACCGGTCCAGCCTCCGGACAGGCGGTGCGTAGCGCTTCGCTCACAGTTTGTGTACGGCAAAAAGGGTTGCACTGGTCGCTTATAGAAATCTCGGCAAGCTGAGGATCCCCGTCGTGGTGCTGGGCGTCGGCGCGCAGACCGGGGTGGGCTACAGCCCGGACCGGCTCAGGCCGATGGAACAGTCGGTGCGCGCGTTCTGCGCGGCGCCGCCGAGTCGCGGATCGCGGTCAACGGTTCGCACAGCGCGGTGCAGAAGCAGGGCCTGGGCCCCCTCATCGACCGCGCCCACGCGCACTATCCCCACCTGCGGTTCATCGGCCAGAACCGCAGTGACGCACGGCAGTTGCACTGACGGGACCTCACCGACCCGAACGCCCGGGTGACCGCCATGCCGACGCACCCGGACCACCCGATGTACCGGTCAGGCCGCCGCCTTGAACTCCCTCGCCTGCATCATGCGCCGCACCTTGCGCAGCGCCCGGCGCAGGAAGGAGTTGGCGGCGGCCTCGCGGTAGCCGTGGAAGGCGCGCGCCTCGCGGGGCTCGGCGAGGTAGATGTCGTCGGGAACACCGGCCGCCTTGGACCGGAAGTGCGGGTAGACGAGGTAGACGCGGGTGCCGCGCTTCTCCAGGATCGCTGCGGCCTGCTTCTTGGCCTTGACGAACTTGACGACATCGAGCAGCAGCTCGGACCGCTGCTGGGCGACCAGGTGCAGCCGCAGCCGCTCGTGGACCTTCAGGCGGCGGGCCACGCCGGGCGTCCAGTAGGCGTCCATCAGCGGCTTGGCCAGCTCGAACTTGTGCCGGCGCACCTCTTCGCTGTCGGTGAGGAACTTCGGCCCGAACTGCGGGAGCAAGGTGATGAGGAAGGGCCGGAGCATCAGCAGGTCGCGCTTGTCGCCGGCCGGGACCATGTCCGCGATCAGCTTCATCAGGGCGCGCGCGGAGTCGAAGCGCAGGGTGTAGCTGCCGGTCTTGGTGACGTGCTTGCCGTCGTCGCGGCCGACCAGGTAGTAGCAGGGGTAGTCGGCGAGGACGGAGACGCCGTCCGCGCGCAGGTACGCCTCAAGGGTGAACAGGGCGTCCTCGCCGGTGAACAGCGATTCGTCGAACCGCATGCCGTGCTTTTCCAGCAGTTCACGGCGGAACAGCTTCTGCGCGCTCAGCGTGAACTTGATGTTGGAGGAGAAGACGTCGGTCCGGCCGAGGGTCTTGCCCCACATGGACTTCGGAGCGATGCGGTTGATGCCCTCGACCTTGCCGAGGACCACGTCCGTGCCGTTCTCGTCGCCCATGGCGACCATGCGTTCCAGCGCCTCGGGGCCGAGCCGGTCGTCGGCGTCGAGGAAGAAGACGTAGCGCCCGGCCGCCTTGCCGAGGCCGACGTTGCGGGGACCGCTGGGGCCGCCGGAGTTCTCCTGGTGGATGACGGTGACCGGCATGGGGGCGCGGGCCGCGAACTCGTCCAGACACTGCGCGGTGCCGTCCGTGGAACCGTCGTCGACCGCGATGACCTCCAGGCGCGCCGGGTCGATGGTCTGCGCCTCGACGGACGCCAGACACTCGACCAGGTACGGCATCGCTTCGTACGCCCCGATGATCACGCTCACATCAGGCTGCGGCACGACGGTCACTCTTCCCCCTTGTCAACGGAACTTTCCCGGGACATTCCCGGAATATTCCCCGCGTTTCACCTTATTGGCACCCTGTTAGACGGACGACCCGTGCAAGCGGTTGCCCTGCACGAGGCAATCAGTGGTGTACGTCACACAGGATTCGGAAAGCTGGGATCCGCTTACCGCTCCCGCCCTACAGTACGTAGGGTCGGTAAGAGACCCTCATCCCAGGTAAGAGACGCGAAAAAGGGCCGGCCCCGGGATCGCTCCCGGGGCCGGCCCTCGTGACGGCGGGCTCAGCCCGCGTTCACACCGTCCGGATCGCCGGCGGACGCGGTCCGCTGCCCGGGCACCGCGTTGGTCAGCTCGGCGGTCTCTGCGGGGTCCGCGTTCGCGGCGCCCAGCCGGGACTCCTGGCCCACGTTGCGGGCCTCGGACTTCAGGGCCAGGCCGGCCACCGCGGCGTTGAACTGGTCGATGGACCTCGGCTCGTCCGGGCCCAGCAGGTACCGCTTCAGCTCCGTGCGGGCGTCCATCAGCGGGTCGGCGGACGGGTCGCGCACGGCGTCCAGCAGGCCGCCCAGCTCGGCCGCGTCGTTGGACAGGACCACCGCGGCGCGCACGGCCGTGTTCTGCCGCCTGAACTCCTCGTGGCCGAGCTCGCCGGAGTCGGTGACCGCGTACGGCTTGCCGCTCGCGATGAAGTCGGAGACCACCGAGGAGATGTCCGAGACCATCGCGTCGGAGACGTTGAAGCAGTCGTACAGGCGCGGTTCGGCGCCCGTGATCACGCGGTGCTCGTAGGCGGGGAAGGAGCGCCAGTAGGCGGTGTTCCACTCGGTGCGCAGCCGGGCGATCTCCTCATGCCTGGCCACGTCGACGACGCCTTCGCGGGTGGCCTCGGCCTCGTCGCCCCTGTCGCCGCGGGCCGCGGCCAGCTCGGCGAGCCGCGCCTCGATCCGGGCCAGCTCGGCCTTGGCCCCGGCGATGGCGGCGCCGTCGCAGGCGAAGCGGGAGTCGGCGCCACGCTCGGCGGCGGCCTTTTCGACCAGCGCGGTGATCCGCTTGTGCGCGGCGCCGGCCTCCTTGCTGACGGTGCCGGTGAACGGGTGCGGCTTGTACAGGACGCGCACCGGCGGGTCGGCCGCGACGAGCTTGCGCACGATGTTCTCGCCGGCGAGCACGACGGAGGTGTTGCCGGGGTTGCCGTCCCAGCCCTCCCAGGTCGGTGCGTAGAGAACCGTCGGGATGCGGTCCTCGGGCACGCCCTGCCAGCTCTGGATCGGCGCGAGCTGCGGGCGGCCGACCTCCACGATGTCGTCGTCACGGACGCCGACGTCGGCGATGGCGTAGCGGTCCCGGCCGGCCCGGCCGGCGGTCCACACCTCGTCGTAGACCTTGCTGTACGGGTTGACGCTGGCGAGCTTGTCGCTGTCGCCGTGGCCGATGAAGACGTGCTTCATGGTGGGCACGCGCAGCATGTGGATGTTCTTGCCGACGTTGGCCGCGTACAGGGCGACGCGCACGGTCGACAGGTCCATGTTCATCAGGTGCACCCCTCCGGGCACGCAGATGACGGGGACCGTGGTCGGCGCGAGGTTGTTCAGGATGGCCCGCTCGCGCAGGATGATCAGCGGCCGGGTGTCCAGCTGCTCCATCGTCTCCAGCCACATGTTCACCTGGTACGCGGAGTCCTTGGAGCCGGAGAAGTAAAGGGCCGTCTCGGGCTTGTAGGAGGCCAGCCAGTCGTCGACCGCGGCGAGGACCACATCGCCCCTCGGCGGGATCTTCCGGCCGCGCACGAACGGCACGAGCACCAGGACGTACAGCACACCCAGGGCGACGGTGAGGCCGATGCCGACGAAGCCGGCGGCCGACGAGTCCAGCTCGGCGGAGATCACGATTCCGATCATCGCGAACAGGTCGAGGTGGAGCATCTTCTCCGCGCTGCGGTGCAGCAGCTTGCGCGGCGGGGCGTCCGGGATGCGGATGCGGGACTTCAGGTCGATGTTGCGGGTGGCGACCGGCATCCGGCGGCGGTTGCGGATGAGGGTGACCAGCGCGCCGTGCGGGGCCTGGAGGCCGTAGAAGGCGATGAAGCAGGCGACGGCGCCGTAGAAGATCAGGTCGTCCGCGTGCGACAGCCGGGCCAGCAGCAGGATCAGCAGCAGCTGCCGGATCAGGAAGCGGATCGACAGGCCCGCCCGGATCTTGCTGAGGCGGTTGATCAGGTAGCTGCCCTTGCGGTGCAGATAGTGGTCCGCCAGGTACGTCACGGCGGCAAGGGCCGCGAAGGCGGGCACGCTCGGGACGAGCGCGGCCAGCATGAGCGCCGGGAAGCCCAGGATCATGAGGGCCGCCGCGGTCAGCTCGGCCGCACTGCCCACCCGGGCGACGCGAATAGCGGTGGATATCACGGAGAAACCTGCTCTGGGAGGGGGAGTGCCGGTTCGCGAAAGATGTAAGAGATGTGCGCGATGTACGGATTCAGGCCTCTGCTAAACGCCCGGTGAATGAGCGGCGGCAGAGGCCTGAATTCCGAAAAGGTATTGACGAATTATTACACGCCGTCCTGGCGGTCCAGGACCGTGGCCAGGGCCTGTTCGAAACCGGAGGCCTTCGCGGCACCCGCCGTCGGGTCCTGCTGGCGGACGTCGATGACATGGCCGGTCAGTTCGGACAGCAGCACGTCCAGGGACGTACCCGCCACGGCTTCGGAGGAGAGCAGCGAACCCGCGGGCTCCTGGCCGAAGGCCTTGGTGCGCATCGGGGTGGCGGTGCGCTCGGGGTTGATGCAGTTGACGCGGATGCCGTCGCCGGCCCACTCGTCGGACAGCGCCTGGGTGAGGTTCACCATGGCGGCCTTGGTGGAGGAGTACAGGGAGTACTCGGCGCGGCCGCGGGTGTAGCTGCTGGAGGTGTACAGCAGCAGCTGGCCGTTGGTCTCGGCGAGGTACTTGTAGCTGGAACGGGCGATCTGCACCGGGGCCAGGTAGTTGACCTTCAGCGCCTCCTCGATGGTGGCGTTGTCGGTCTCGGCGAGCTTGCCGATGCGCAGCACGCCCGCGGTGTTGACGACGTAGTCGATCCGGCCGGTCTCCGCGTACGCCTTGGACAGCGCGTCGTCGACCTCCTCCGGGTTCTCCACGTGGGTGCCGGTGGTGGAGCGGCCCAGGGCGTAGACGTTCGCGCCGTAGGACCCGGCGAGTTCGGCGATGTCCTTGCCGATGCCGTAGGAACCGCCGAAGATCACGATGGTCTTGCCGGTGAGGAGCTCGCGGTAGGCCTCCTCGCCGTTCTGCTCGGGCGCGGCGGTGGAGGCGAGCTGGAACAGCTTGTCGGCGATGAAGACGTCGACCGGCTGGGTCACCTTCATGTTGTACTCGTCACCCGCGACGACGTGGATCGGCACGTCCGGCAGGTACTTGAGCACGACGGAACAGTCGTCCGTGGCCTGGAAGTTGGGGTCGCCGGCGGCGACCTCGTAGGCGCGGCGGATCGTGGACAGCTTGAACGCCTGCGGGGTCTGGCCGCGGCGCAGCCGGGAGCGGTCCGGGATCTCGGTGATGAACTCGCCGTCCTCGCCGTGGGTGCGGGTCACGATGATCGTGTCCGCGGACGGGATGGCGACGTCCACGGCCTGGTAACGCTCCAGCGCCACCACGCAGTCGTCGATGACCCGCTGCGAGAGCAGGGGGCGCACGGCGTCGTGGAAGAGGACGTTGCGGTCCTCGCCCTCGGCCAGCCCCTCACCGAGGGCGGTGATCGCACGCTCGGTGGTCTCGTTCCGCGTCGAGCCGCCCTCGATGATCTTCTTCACCTTGGTGAAGCCGGCCTTGGCGACGATCTTCTCGATGTCCGGCACATAGCCCGGTGCCATCAGCACGATGATGTCGTCGATCGAGTCGGCCCTCTCGAAGGTGGTCAGGGTGTGCTCGATGACTGCCTTGCCGGCGATCTTCAGCAGCTGCTTGGGGATCGACAGACCCACCCGCTGACCGGTGCCACCGGCCAGGATCACTGCGGTGGTACGGGGCTTGGCTATGTGCTGGGACACAGGTGACCTACCTTGGGGCGACAGGGAACCGTGAAATGGTCCCACTTTCGGTAAGCGCAGTGCAAGGTGAGCGACATCCCATGCATATGCGGGCGCAACCTGTCATTCACCTGGCACGCATGGTGATTGCGCGCGGGCCCCGCGAACACCCGTGAATTTGCTGTGAGTAAGTCCACAGGCCCCTCCCGGGGCCCTGCCCACGGCCCGTTCGGCACCGCCACAACCGCTTCGGACAGCGGCGTCCGGGCACCCGCACGCCCGGCGCGGGGTCACGATCTTCACGTCTGGGGCGTGGGGGAACACGCGTTCTTCATAGCGGGCACGGCGCCGCCCCGGACAAGGCGGTAATGCGGTTCGGCCGGCACTCCATTGCCACGGAATTCCACATCAAGATTGCGCAGCTTTTCGGTCTCGCCGGGAACAAGGGACCGCTGCGCGGTGCGGCGCGTACGAGAGCACCGCGGGACCGACGTGGGTCCCGCGGTGCTGCTGTCACCCCTGCCGTCAGACGACCTGGACGCCGGGCTCGTCCGTCTCCACCCGCAGCCGGGCCAGCGTGCTCGCCATGGCCTGCGGCCTGACGACGGTGTCGACGACGCGGACCGCCGCGTCGATGCCGTCGCAGCGGATGTCGAAGAGGTGGTAGCCGCGGTGCGCGTCGATCACCTTCCAGTGCGGGTTGTCCGCCTTCAGCGGGTCCCACTGGGCATGGAAGGCATCCTGGTCCTGGTCGCCGTTGCTGGAGATGGACGTACCGACGAACTCGGCGCCGACGACGTCGGAGTCCGGGTCGGCGAAGTCCTCCTTGAGGTCGCTGATCATCGTGAGGTGCCGGTCGCCGCTGAGGACGACCGGGTTGCGGATGCCGGCGAACTCCTCCAGCAGGGCGTTGCGTTCGGTCTGGTAGCCGTCCCAGGCGTCGTAGTACCAGAGTTTGCCGTCACCCGGCAGCAGATCGGTCTCGGCCATCATGATCTGCGAGGCGATCAGGTTCCAGCGGGCCGGGGAGTCGTGCAGCCCGTCGAGCAGCCACTGCTTCTGCTCGGCGCCCAGCATGGTCGTCGAGGGCGACTCGGCGCCCTCCTGCGTGCTCGCCTGGTCGCTGCGGAACTGCCGGGTGTCCAGCACGTTGAGCCGGGCCAGGCGGCCGAACTCCAGGCGGCGGTACATCTGGATGTGCGGGCCGTCGGGGATCGCGGAGGGCCGCACCGGCATGTGCTCGTAGTACGCCTGGAAGGCCGCCGTCAGCCGGGCCACGAACGCGTCGTGCGACTGCTTGTCCGGGTCCTGCGGGATCTCGCCGGCCCAGTCGTTGTCGACCTCGTGGTCGTCGAAGGTGACCACCCAGGGCGCGTTCGCGTGCATCGCGGCCAGGTCGGGGTCGGTGCGGTACTGGGCGTACCGGTTGCGGTACTGCTCCAGGGTGTACGGCTCCCCCTTGCCCTCGTGCCGCCGCACGGCCGTCGAGGAGGGCGCGGACTCGTAGATGTAGTCGCCGACGAAGAGGACGAAGTCGGGGTCCTGCCCGAGCATGTCGGCGTACGGCGTGAAATAGCCGTGCTGCCAGTTCTGGCAGGAGGCGAGGGCGACACGCAGAGAACCGCCCCGCTGGTGCGGGTGGGGCGCGGTGCGGGTGCGGCCGGCGGGCGAGAGCTGGCCGCCGGCCCGGAAGCGGTACCAGTACGGGCGGTCCGGGCGCAGCCCGCGGACGTCCACGTGGACGCTGTGGCCGAATTCGGGCCGGGCCTGGGCGGTGCCCCGGCAGACGCTCCGGTGGAACCGCTCGTCCTCGGCGAGCTCCCACTCCACGGGGAAGACCTCGTCGGGCATGCCGCCGCCGTCGAGCGGGTCGGGCGCGAGTCTGGTCCACAGCACGATGCCGTCGGGCAGCGGGTCGCCGGAGGAGACGCCGAGGGTGAAGACCCCGTCGGGGAGCGGGGTGCCCGCGGCGCGGGCCGTGCCCGGCAACCACAACTGGGCGGAGGCCGCGGCACCGAGGACGGCGGCCCCGGCGGTCAGAAAGCGGCGGCGATCGGGCGATGCTGCGGTCATGCTCTGACTCCCTTGCCACGGTGGCCTCTTCGGACACGGGGAAACTCCCACGGCCGGACGGTCCGCCTGCTGAACGAACTCAATCGCGAGCATGACAAATGAGGAGACAGCAGGAGATCCGTTGCGGCACGGGAACACCCTCGCTCCACAACGGATCTGACGACAGATCGGAAACGCGCCGGAGAATCAGCAACCGAAGCGGTGACCCGGCTGCGCGCCCGTGGCCACCGTGCCGAGGGTGCCGCTCGCGAAACCGGACGAGCCGGTCGGGGTGAGCCCGGCGGCGGTGCCGCGCACCACCCACACGGCCCCGGCCTTCGTGTTCTCCCCCGGCGCGCCCACGGCCAGGTCGGCGTAGCCGTCCCCGTCGAAGTCGTCGTGCAGGTGCCTGCCGCTGGGCACCGACGCGGTGGCCGCGTGGGCGGGGACCGCGAGAGCGCCGACGGCGAGGGCCACGCCGGTGGCGATCGTGAGGGCGCACCGGCGGAGACTGAGGTGGGACACGGAAGCTACGGGAGTCGTGCAGACAGGAGTGCGGCGCCGAGAGAGCTCGGCGCCGCACGGTTCGACTCACCGGGGCGGGGTGCGGTTGCCCTGGAGTGTGCCGCGGGTTCTCGCTGTGTTCCTACGACGGCGGGTCCGGGGCCTGCGGACGAGGCCGTTCCGGCCGCCGCGCCGAGCCGGGAGCGGCAGCCCCGGACGGCGACGGCAGCCGACCGCGTCCTACTCGAACGGGTCGAAGTCGTCGTACTCGCTCTGCACCTCGTCCCGCTCGGCCTGCTTGTCCCGGCGGCGCTGGGCCGCGGGCCTCGGCGCCTCGAAGCGGTGGTCCTCGCCGCGGCGGCCCAGCATCTCCGCGCCGGCCATGACCGTCGGCTCCCAGTCGAAGACGACGGCGTTCTCCTCGGGACCGATGGCGACACCGTCGCCGGACCGGGCGCCCGCCTTCATCAGCTGCTCTTCCACACCGAGGCGGTTGAGCCGGTCGGCGAGATAGCCGACGGCCTCGTCGTTGTTGAAGTCGGTCTGGCGCACCCAGCGTTCGGGCTTCTCGCCGCGCACCCGGAACAGCGCCTCGCCGCCGGCCTCCTCACGGGTGACGGTGAAGCCCGCGTCGTCCACGGCCTTGGGCCGGATGACGATCCGCGTCGCCTCCTCCTTCGGCTTCGCGGCACGCGCCCCGGCGACCAGCTCGCCGAGCGCGAACGACAGCTCCCGCAGCCCGATGTGGGCGACGGCCGAGACCTCGAAGACGCGGTAGCCGCGGGCCTCCAGGTCGGGACGGACCATCTCGGCGAGGTCCTTGCCGTCGGGCACGTCGACCTTGTTCAGGACGACGATCCGGGGCCGGTTGTCGAGACCGCCGTACTGCCGCAGCTCCTCCTCGATGATGTCGAGGTCGGAGAGCGGGTCGCGGTCGGACTCCAGGGTCGCGGTGTCCAGCACGTGCACCAGCACGCTGCAGCGCTCCACGTGCCGCAGGAACTCCAGGCCCAGGCCCTTGCCCTGGCTGGCGCCCGGGATCAGACCCGGCACGTCGGCGATGGTGTAGACGGTCGACCCCGCGGTCACCACGCCCAGGTTGGGCACGAGGGTCGTGAAGGGGTAGTCGGCGATCTTCGGCTTGGCCGCGCTGAGCACGGAGATCAGCGAGGACTTGCCGGCGCTCGGGTAGCCGACGAGGGCCACGTCGGCGACGGTCTTCAGCTCCAGGACGATGTCCTGCAGGTCCCCGGGCACGCCGAGCAGGGCGAAGCCGGGCGCCTTGCGGCGGGCGGAGGCCAGCGCCGCGTTGCCGAGGCCGCCCCGGCCGCCCTGCGCGGCGATGTACGACGTGCCGTGCCCGACCAGGTCGGCGAGCACGTTGCCCGCCTTGTCCAGCACGACCGTTCCGTCCGGCACCGGCAGGACCAGGTCCTCGCCGTCCTTGCCGGAGCGGTTGCCGCCCTCGCCGGGCTTGCCGTTGGTGGCCTTGCGGTGCGGCGAGTGGTGGTAGTCGAGCAGCGTCGTAATGGACTGGTCGACGGTGAGGATGACGTCACCGCCGCGGCCGCCGTTGCCGCCGTCCGGGCCGCCGAGCGGCTTGAACTTCTCCCGGTGTACGGAGGCACAGCCGTGGCCTCCGTTACCCGCGGCGACGTGCAGCTCGACGCGGTCCACGAAGGTGGTCATGGTTCAGTGCCTCCAGAAAAGTACGGGTATGTCCAGTTGTTAACACAGGGGTTCACGCGAACACACTGGTCAACACGCGAAAGGCGGACCCGCTTCCCGACCGGGAAGTGAGGTCCGCCTCGCGAAAGCGTTCGGTGCTGAATCAGGCGATTCAGGCGACCGGAACGATGTTCACGACCTTGCGGCCACGGTGGGTACCGAACTCCACCGCACCGGCCTGCAGCGCGAACAGCGTGTCGTCGCCACCGCGGCCGACACCGGCGCCGGGGTGGAAGTGGGTGCCGCGCTGGCGGACCAGGATCTCACCCGCGTTCACGACCTGACCGCCGAAGCGCTTCACGCCGAGCCGCTGGGCATTGGAGTCGCGACCGTTCCGGGTGGACGATGCGCCCTTCTTGTGTGCCATGTCTCCTCAGTCCCTTACTTCGCAGCCGTGGGGATCGACGTGACCTTGATCGCCGTGTACTGCTGGCGGTGGCCCTGCCGACGGCGGTAGCCGGTCTTGTTCTTGTAGCGCAGAATGTCGATCTTCTGGCCCTTGTGGTGGTCCACGACCTCGGCCTGGACCTTGATGCCGGCCAGCACCCACGGGTCGCTGGTCACGGCGTCGCCGTCGACAACGAGCAGGGTCGAGAGCTCGACCGTGTCGCCAACCTTGGCAGTGGAAATCTTGTCAACCTCAACGATGTCGCCGACAGCAACCTTGTGCTGGCGACCACCGCTGCGCACGATGGCGTACACGCGGATCTCTCTTTCGCTCGTCAGAACCGGCACCCCCGCAGGCCAGCCGCCCATGACACATGGGCGACCTCTCCCGGCCCGCCTTGCGTCCGGGAGGAAGAGGTTTACGGGGATGTGGCGCGCTCAGTGACACGCCGACGGTCAAGGTTACGGGGCACGGCCGAGGGGGTCAAACCGGGCCCCGGGGTGTGCGGCCGGTCACACGGACCAGGCCGCGACACGGCCGCACGGGTGTGCGGCCGGTCACCGGACCGGCCGCACACGGTGGGCATCAGCCCTCGTCGGCGGGGGCGGAGACCGTGGTGGTCTTCTTCGCCGTCGACTTCGCGGCGGCCGTCTTGGCGGTCTTCGCCGCCTTCTTGGCCGTCGTCTTCTTCGCGGCCGTCTTCTTGGCCACCGTCTTCTTGGCCACCGTCTTCTTGGCGGCAGCCTTCTTCGCCGTGGCCTTCTTGGCGGTCTTGCGGGCCGCCTTCTTGGCCGGAGCGGCCTCCTCCGCCGCCTCCACGGCGACCGGGGCCTCCTCCGCCGCGCCCGACGGGACGACCACGACGGCCGTTTCCTCGGCGGCGGTCGGCGCGCTGGCCACACGCACGGCACGGCGCCGCGTGCGGGCCGGGGCGGCGCTCTCGGCGGGCGCCTCGTCGGCCTGGGCCGGCGCGACGGCCCCGGGCTGTGCCACCGGTGCCTCGACCGCGGGCGCGGTCTCGGACACCGTCACCACGGCCGCCTCGGCCCCCGCGGGGGAACCCGCCGGCGCCGACACCTTGCGGGTCGCACGACGACGCGTACGGCCCTTGGGCGCGGCCTCCTCGACAGCCTCGCCCTGCGGCGCCGGAACCACCTGGTCCTCGACGGCCGCGGGCTCGGCCAGCGCCTCGACGGCCGGCTCCGGACGCACCGGGCGCGCCGCCGCCTCCTGGGCGGTGACGTCCTGCGCGGTCGGCGCGACGGCGGCCTCGGTCCTCGGGGCCTCTTCCTGAGCGGCCTCCGCCTGCGGAGCCCGGCCACGGAAGGCCTCGGCCTTCGGGGCCCGCTCCGCCTTCGGCGCGCCCGCCGGAGCGGAGGCCCGGCGGCTCGCCCGGCGCCGCGTACGGCCACGGGTGGCCGCCGCCTCCGCCTCGGCGACGCTGCTGTACAGCTCCTCGTCCGGCGTGAACTCGGGGGCCGGCAGGGCGACCGGCTCGGCGACCTCGGCGGCCACCTCGACGGCGGTCTCCACCTCGGGCTCGACGGCCTCACCGGCCTCCACGGCCACGGCGGCGGTCTCGTGCACGTGCTCGTGCGCGTCACCGCCCCTGCCGCGCTTCTTGCGCTTGCCGCCACCGCCGCCGACGGCCGTCGGCTGCTCCATGTGCACGATGACACCGCGGCCGTTGCAGTGCACGCAGTTCTCGGAGAAGGACTCCAGCAGGCCCTGGCCGACCCGCTTGCGGGTCATCTGCACCAGCCCCAGCGAGGTCACCTCGGCCACCTGGTGCTTCGTGCGGTCGCGGCCCAGGCACTCCAGCAGACGGCGCAGCACCAGGTCGCGGTTGGACTCCAGGACCATGTCGATGAAGTCGATCACGATGATGCCGCCGAGGTCGCGCAGCCTGAGCTGGCGCACGATCTCCTCGGCCGCCTCCAGGTTGTTCCTGGTGACCGTCTCCTCCAGGTTGCCGCCCTGGCCGGTGAACTTGCCGGTGTTGACGTCGACGACGACCATCGCCTCGGTCCGGTCGATCACCAGCGAACCGCCGCTGGGCAGCCAGACCTTGCGGTCCAGCGCCTTGGCGAGCTGCTCGTCGATCCGGTAGGTGGCGAAGACGTCGACCTCGGAGGTCCACTTCGACAGCCGTTCGGCGAGGTCGGGGGCGACGTGCGAGACGTACCCGTACACGGTGTCCCAGGCCTCGTCACCGCTGACGATGACCTTGGAGAAGTCCTCGTTGAAGATGTCGCGCACGACCCGGACGGTCATGTCCGGCTCGCCGTACAGCAGCGTCGGGGCGTTGCCGTTCTTCGACTTCTTCTGGATGTCCTCCCACTGCGCCTGCAGCCGCTCGACGTCGCGGCGCAGCTCGTCCTCGCTCGCGCCCTCGGCGGCGGTGCGCACGATCACGCCCGCGTCCTCGGGGACGATCTTCTTGAGGATGGTCTTCAGCCGGGCCCGCTCGGTGTCGGGCAGCTTGCGGCTGATGCCGGTCATGGAGCCCTCGGGGACGTACACGAGGTAGCGGCCCGGCAGGGAGACCTGGCTGGTCAGTCGCGCGCCCTTGTGCCCGATCGGGTCCTTGGTGACCTGCACGAGGACCGACTGCCCGGACTTCAGGGCGGACTCGATGCGGCGCGGGCCGTTGGCCATGCCCAGCGCCTCGAAGTTGACCTCACCGGCGTACAGGACGGCGTTGCGGCCCTTGCCGATGTCGATGAAGGCGGCCTCCATCGACGGCAGCACGTTCTGGACCTTGCCCAGGTAGACGTTGCCGACGTACGAGGTCGACTGCTCCTTGTTGACGTAGTGCTCGACGAGCACGCCGTCCTCCAGGACGCCGATCTGCGTGCGCTCGCCGTGCTGGCGCACGACCATCACGCGCTCGACGGCCTCGCGGCGGGCCAGGAACTCGGCCTCGGTGATGATCGGGACGCGGCGGCGGCCCTGCTCCCGGCCTTCCCGGCGGCGCTGCTTCTTGGCCTCCAGACGGGTCGAGCCCTTGATGGACTGCACCTCGTCGGACGGCTCGGCCTTCGGGCGGGGCTCACGGACCTTGACGACCGTGCGCTCCGGGTCGCCCTCGCCGGGCTCGGTGTCGACGCCGGTGTCACCGGCGCGGCGACGGCGACGACGGCGACGGCGGCTGCTGGAGCTGGAGGACCCGGCCTCGTCGTGGGCCTCCTCGGCGTCCTCTTCCTCCTGCTCGGCGGTGTCCTCGGCGTCCTGCGCGGCCTGCTCGGCGGCCAGTTCCTCGGCCTCGGCGTCCGCGCCCTCGCCGTCGCCGGCCTCGCCGCGACGGCGACGACGGCCGCCCCGACGGCGACGGCGACGCGAGCCGGACTCCTCGAAGCCCTCGGCGCCCTCCGACTCCTCGCCGTCCTCGGCCTCCTCGCCCTCGGCGAGGTCCTCGACGGGCTCCTGGGCCTCCTCCGACTCGGCGGCCTCCCCGGCCTCCTCCGGCTCTTCGGCCTGGCCGGCGCGGGTCTCCTCGGCGACGGCGGCGCCCTTGCGACGACGGCGGCGGCGCGAGCCGGACTCGGCGCGCTCCTCCGCGTACTCCTCGGACTCCGCCGGCTCGACGGCCTCCGCGGCCGCCTCGGCGGCGGCGCGCTCCGGGGTCTGGAACCTCGGCTCGGCGAACACCGGCGCCTGGAAGACGGCGACGGCGGGGCGGGCGGGCCTGCGCGGGGACCCGGCCTCGGCGCCCTCGGTCTCGGCCTCGGCGGCCGGCGCGGACTTCGCGGGCTCGGAGAACCCGAACACGGGGCGCACCGCCCGGCGCCGGGCCCGTCGCGGCGCGGCTTCCTCGGCGGGCGCCTGTGCCGCGGGAGCCTGCGGGGCCTGGGCGGCGGAGGCGGGCTCGGTGGTGTGCGTGGTGACGGGGACCTCCGGGGTGTGCGCGCCGGCGTCGGCGGACGCGGCCTCGACGGTGGTCTTCTCGGTCTCGGCGGGCGCGGACACGCGGCGCGTGGCGCGGCGGCGGGTACGGCGCGGGGCTGCCTCCTCGGCGGCACCGCTCACCTCGGCGGCCACGGGGACCTCGGCGGTGACCGCGGCGGGGGCCTCCTCAGAGGCGGCGTTCGGCGCCCCGGCGGGCGCGGACGCGCGGCGGGTGGCACGGCGGCGGGTACGGCCGGCGGGCGCCTCCTCCTCGGCAGGGGCCGGCGCCTCGGCGGCGGCAGGCTCCGGCAGGGCCCCGGCCGCCACGGACGCGGCCGGCACGACGGTCTCGGTGGCCTCCTCGGACGCGGACGCGGGCGCCCCGGCGGGGGCGGACGCGCGGCGCGTGGCACGACGGCGGGTACGGCCGGCGGGCGCCTCCTCCTCGGCAGGGGCCGGCGCCTCGGCGGCAGGCTCCGGCAGGGCCCCGGCCGCCACGGACGCGGCCGGCACGACGGTCTCGGTGGCCTCCTCGGCCGCGGACGCGGGCGCCCCGGCGGGGGCGGACGCGCGGCGGGTGGCACGGCGGCGCGTACGGCCGGCGGGAGCGGCCTCGGTGGAGGCGGCGGCCTCGACGGGGGCTTCGGCCTCCGCGGCCTCCTCGGTCACAGCGCCCCCGGCGGTCGCGGGCGCCTCCGCTGCTGCGGCGGCGCCGGTCGGCGTGGACGTGCTGCGGGTGGCGCGGCGGCGGACGCGGCGGGGCGCTGCCTCCTCGCCGACGACGACCTCGCCGCCCTCGGCGACGGCGGCGGGCTTGTCGGTCTCGGCGACGGCGGGGGCCGCCACGACGGCCTCGGCGGCCGACGGCGCCCCGGCGGGGGCGGACGCGCGGCGCGTGGCGCGACGGCGCGTACGGCCGGCGGGCGGGGCCTCTTCCACGGCCTGTGCGGTCTCCGCACTCACATCGGCCTCGGGGGCCTCTTCCGCCTCGATCGCCTCAAGGGCCTCTCCGGCCTCAGTGGCGGCCACGGCCCCTTCGGTGTCCTCGGCGATCTCGTCGGAGTCCGCGGCCGGTATGGCCGGCATCGTGACCTCGGCGGACGCCTCGGTGCCGGCCGGCGGGCCGGCGGGGCGCGAGGAGGCCCGGCGACGCCTGCGCGGCGGCAGGGTGTCGCTCGGAGTGTTCAGTTCGGAGCCCGTTGAGGACTCGGTGGGTTCGGTCGGCTCGAGCATGCGGGCGTTTCTCCCGTCAGGCTCCCGGGCGCCGCGCCTGGTCCGACGCCGGTCTCTAGGGACCGGCCGCCGTTGACGTCCGCGGCCCGCGCGATGCGCGATGGCCGCCGTCCGGGGCGCGGGCGCCGCACGGGAGCACTCTGTGTCCTGTCTCGCCGGTTCCGTACGCCTTGTCGGTACGGCCTGGCGAAAGTCTTCTGGTCGGTGCGCTGCCCGACCCAGGTGGCTCCCGAGTACAAGGGCGGCGCTACGACGTCCGTCCCTACGCGGGACCTTCCGGCGTCGGCGCCGTCGCGGCGGCGGCCGGCTGGGCCGTCAGGGCCTCGGCTGCCTCGCGGTCGGGCGCGAGCGGGTCGGTCACCGTGCCGGTCTCTTCATCGAACAGCCCCTGCGCCAGCCTGGTCACCGCTGCGGGGACCGGCGGCGCCAGGTCGGCCACGGCGCGGAGACCGGACAGGACGTCGTCGGGTCGTACGGCAGGCGTCACGTGCCGAACAACCAGCCGCAGTATCGCACAGGGCTGGTCGGTCGGCCTATCAGCCGGTGAACCGTGCGTTTCCAGGCTCACCACCGCGGGGCGGGCGTCGAAGGTGCGGACGCCGTTCTTGGTCATCCGCTGCACCTCGACGGTCTCGGCCTTCTGGAAGGCCAGGGCCGCGCGCTCGGCGTCGGCCGGGTCGACGCCGTCCAGCCGCAGCTCCCAGACGGAGGCTGTGAGCCGGTCGGCGAGGCCGGAGGTCCGCGCCTCGACCGCGTCGACGATGTCGAGCCCGGCGGGCAGCGACTCGTCGAGGAGGACGCGCAGCGTCTTTGGGTCACGCGCCGCGGTGAGCGCGATCTCCAGATACTCCGCCTCACTGCCCGTGCCGGTGGGTGCGGCATTGGCGTACGACACCTTCGGGTGCGGCGTGAACCCGGCCGAGTACGCCATGGGCACCTCGGCACGGCGCAACGCCCGCTCGAAGGCGCGCTGGAAGTCTCGGTGGCTGGTGAACCTCAGGCGGCCGCGCTTGGTGTAGCGCAGTCGGATGCGCTGCACCGCGGGTGCGGGCGGCGGGCCTTCGGGCTGTCGCTTGCCCAGTGTCCTAGTCCTTCGTGAGTGCGGTCCTACTACCACCAAGAGTACGTGTCGCGGGCCCCTGAGGTTCCCGCCGGTCCACGGGGGCCGGCCGGCGGGGTTCGCCGAACAGCATCCGCCGGAAGTCCGCGCGGGCCTGCCGTACCGTCTCGCGGGCGCCGGCCAGCGCCTCGCGCACGGCCCGGCCCACCACGCGCGCGCCCTCGGCGACGGGCCGCAGGACGGCGTCCCGGACGACATGGCCGACCGGGGTGAGGACGGTCCGGTACACCCAGCGCACCGGCTCCACGAAGATCCACCGGAAGAGGGTCCCGAGCGCCCGGCCGACGGCCCGGGAGATCCGTCCGGCGATCCGCCAGGCGTGCCCGAGGGCGTCCCCGACCTCCCGTGCCACGACGGCGAGGAACCGGCCGACGGGCGCGAGGATCCAGCGCCACAGCGCGAGGGCGGGCAGCACGAAGAGGACGCGGAGGATCCAGTACAGGGCGACTCCGATGCCGGTGGCGATCACGCCCAGCAGCCGTCCCAGCCCTCGTACGCCCCAGGCGACGGCACGTCCGACGGGCGCGAGGACCCAGTCGTACAGCCATCGCGCGGGCACGACCAGCAGGTACCGCACCAGCCAGGCGACCGCCGTGTACACGCCGATGCCCACGGCGGCCAGCACGGCGCCGATGCCCCTCAGCAGCCAGGCGACCGCGCGCCCGACCGGGAGCAGCACGCGCGCGTACACCCAGCCGAGCCCGGCGCCCACGCCGCGCGCCAGCCACGCGACGGCGTGCCCGACGGGCGTGAGGACGTGCCGGTGGAACCACACGGCCGGTACGACGACGAGCACGGTGCAGAGCCAGGCCAGCGCCTTGCCGACGGGGACCAGGACATAGCGCCACAGGCCCACGAACGGCCAGACGAACAGGGCCTTTCCGGCCCAGAGCAGCGCCCGGCCGAGCGGCCGGAACACGGTGTCCCGCAGAAACCTTCCGGCGACGACGAGCGCGTCCCACGCCATCCGCACCGGCACCACCAGCACCAGGACGACGATGCGCAGGGGGATGCGGATCGCGACGGTGAGACAGCCTTCGGGCTGCGGGGACCGGGGAGGCGGCGGCTGCAGTTCCATACAGGGATAGACGCCCCGGGCCCGCTTTCGGATCCGGCTAGGTCACCCGCGTCTTGTACGACTCCGGATAGCGCTCGGTGAACTTCACGGCCACGACCAGCAGGGCGATCGGGATGACCCAGTTGAACCAGTCGTCCTGGGAGGGGAGGAGGATCGCCAGCCAGGTGGAGATCGCCATCAGGGCGAAGGCGGTGCCCCACACGGCCGTCAGCACACGGTTGATGTGCGTGAAGACCGGCGAGTGCCACAGCTCCCGGGGAGTGGTCTCCCGGGCGTACTGCGCGGTGAAGGGGTCGGCGAACAGCGATCCGAGAGCGACGACGGCCACCAGTCCGTTCGAGATGACCTGGGCGTACGTCTCCACCCAGAGGAGCTGCCCGCGGTTCAGGGCCAGCCCGAGGACCGAGAGCACGGCGAAGAACACGATGCCGGTCATGTCGAGGATGCGGAGTCTGCCGTGCAGCATGTCCTGTCCCGACAGCACGACCGAGGCGACCAGTGCGGCGAGGGCCGCGTACTCCCAGGTACTGGGACCGGCGACCACTCCGAAGATGATCCACGGAGCGAACGAGAAGAAGACGCCGCCCCTGCTGACGGGCTTCCGGGCCGGGGCCTTCGTCGCCGTCGGCTGCACCATGGGAGTTCCTCCCGTCAGGTCTCGCGGCCGTTCCCTGCCCTCCTATCGTGCCGCCGCAGGCCCGGCCGCCGCCCGTCGGGGACCGGCCCCCGGTCTAGGGACGGCCGTCCGGTGGTGGCAGGTCCTGTTCGGTCCAGATCGTCTTGCCGCTCGGGGTGTAGCGCGTGCCCCAGTGATGGGTCATCTGGGCGATGATGAACAGGCCCCGGCCTCCCTCGTCGTCGCTGGCCGCGTGCCGCAGATTGGGCGAGGTGTGGCCGGTGTCGGAGACCTCGCAGGTCAGCGCCCGGTCGCGGATCACGCGTACCTGGATCGGACCGCCGACGTAGCGGATGGCGTTGGTGACCAGCTCGCTGACGATGAGTTCGGTGGTGAACGCCAGGTCGTCCAGGCCCCAGTCGCCGAGCTGCTTGCTGACGGCGGTACGGATGGTGCCCACCGCCGCCGGGTCCGGAAGCAGCGCCCACTCGGCGAACTGGTTCCGGTCGAGCCGTCGGGTGCGCACCACGAGCAGCGTCGCGTCCACGTCCACCGCGCCGGGCAGCAGGGTGGTCACCGCCCTGTCGCACAGCGACTCCAGTGACTCCGACGCACCGGCGAGGACCCCGGACAGCTGGGCGAGCCCGGCGTCAGGGCCGTCGGCCGCCTGGAGGAGGCCGCCCGTGAAAAGGGCGAGGAGACTGCCCGGCGCCAGCTCCACGTCCGTGCTCTGGTAGGGCACGCCACCGAGGCCCAGCGGCGGTCCGGGCGGCAGCTCCATATGTTCGACGACGCCCGGGTGCGGTTGGACGACCGCCAGCACCGACTCCCCGGCCCGCGCCATGCTGCAGCTGCCCGAGACCGGGTCGTACACCGCGTACAGGCAGCTCACGCCCAGGGCGGCGTCGGCGTGCTGCCTCCGGTGGCCCGGGTGGTGGCCGCTCCCGCTCTCGTCCGCGGTCTGGTCGACCAGGTCGTCCAGGCGGAACAGCAGTTCGTCCGGGGCCAGGTCCAGCCGGGCCAGCACGCGGACTCCCGTGCGCAGGCGTCCCATGGTGGCGGCGGCGCGCAGACCGTGACCGAGCACGTCCCCGACGACCAGGCCGACCCGGCTTCCGGACAGGGGGATGACGTCGTACCAGTCGCCGCCCACCCCGGAGCCGCTGTCGGCGGGCAGATAGCGGCTGGACGAGTCCACGGCCGCGTGCGCCGGCAGGCGGCGCGGAAGCAGGCCCCGCTGGAGCTTGAGGGCCACGCCGTGTCCCCGGGTGACCACCGGCATCAGCAGCAGACCGATCAGCAGGGCGCCCAGTCCCAGGACCGTGACCCCGCCCGTTCTGCCGATCAGCGGCAGGTCGACGCTGGTCGTGCCGTACCGGGGGTCGGCGTAGACCACGAAGGTGGCGTAGAGGAACAGCAGTGCCATGAACAGCCCGCCGAGCCCGGGCAGCACGCCTTTGAAGACCAGGTCCTTGGCGCTGCGGGTGAGGACCCTGCGGTGGTACCAGACGCAGGCGAAGCCGGTCAGTCCGTACTGGAACGCGATCGCGAGACCGACGGACTCGACCGAGTCGGCCAGGATGTTCTGGCTGAACGACGCGAGCAGGACGAACAGGGCGATCGAGGCCGCTCCCATGCCGACGGTCCCCCAGGTCGGGGTGAGGAACCTGCGGTGGACCCGGGCGAACCGGGAGGGGACCGCCTTGTGGACCGCCATCGAGAAGACGGTCCTGGCCAGGGGCAGGATGGTGGTCTCGGCGGAGGCCAGCGCGGAGGTCAGCACCATCAGGATCAGCAGTCTCGACAGCAGCAGCCCCGTGCCCTGGGCCCCGAACACGGCCGCGCCCAGTCCGGAGAGCACATCGTCCGCGTTGTGCGGGTTGCCCAGGCCGATGCCCGAGGTGCCGACGCCCGCGAAGGCCTGCGCCGAGGTGGACACCAGCCCGTACATGACCAGGAGCAGCACGGTGGACAGGACGGCGGCGCGGCCGGGGATCCGCCTGCTGTCGACGGTTTCCTCGTTGACCGAGAAGGCGGTGTCCCAGCCCCAGTAGATGAAGACGCCCGCGAGGACGCCCGAGGTCAGCGCCGTCGTCGAAGGCACCTGGAAGGGGTTGAACCAGGAGGCGGACACATGGATCGCCGTCGGCGGGGGGTCGGCGTAGACCCGGACCAGCGCGGCGACGGCGAAGAGGACCAGCATCCCCACCTCCAGGCACAGCAGCCAGCGCTGGACGGCCGCCGAGAACTCGATGCCGACGTAGCAGATCACGGTCAGCGCGGCGATCCAGCCGACGCCCGCCGCGGTGGTCCACAGCCGGCTCTCCGCCAGGCCGTCCAGGCCGACCAGCCGGAAGCCGTAGGCGGCGGCGATCGCGGCCAGGTTCGCCATGACGATGATGTTGGCGACGATGAGGCCCCAGCCGCCCATCCAGCCGGTGCGCGGCCCGAAGGCGCGAGTGGCCCAGGTGAAGGTGGTCCCGCAGTCGGCGTTGCTCGCGTTGAGCTCCCGGAAGGCGTACGCGACGAACAGCATGGGGATGAACGCCAGCATCGTGACGATCGGTGCCTGCAGTCCGACTCCGGCCACGATGATGCCCAGCGTGGCGGCCAGGCTGTACGCCGGGCCGGTGGAGGCCAGACCCATCGCCACGGAGGAGAACATGCCCAGGGCGTCGTTCTTGAGCCCTTTCCGGCCGGCCGCCGTCCCCGGAGCGGGGCGGTCGACGGACTCGGCGCCGCCAAAGTGCCTCACACTTGATTGCAACGCCGGGGCGCTTGCCTCCGCAACAGCGCGGGCGCGGCGGGGAACACCACTGAGCCCCCTCCGCACCAGGGAGGGGGCTCAGAAAGTCGCTTGTCGTCGGTCGGCCGAACTGGGTGCGGGTCCCGCACCGTCCGCCTTCGGCGCTGTCGGCGGAGGCGTCAGTAGTTGCTGGGGATGACGCAGAAGTCGATGTGGCTGAGGTCCGCGAACTTGCCGCTCGGGTTGATCGGGGCGTGCAGCGATCCGTCCATCGTGATGCCGTTGGGGAAGCCCGTCGTGCTGTCGTACGTGTAGACGTTGGCGCCGCCGGTCCCGCCCTTGGCGACCACCTTGATGGCGGAGCGGTGATCGGCCGTGGGGATGTCGAAGCTGAACACCTGTCCCGCGGTGGTGTCGGTGACGGTGATCGTGAAGTTTCCGTCACCGGGGATGTTGACGCTTCCGGTGGTGGGATCCTCCACTCGGAACCCGGTCGCGCCCGTGGGACAGGACACGGGCGGGTTGTCGTCCACTTCGATGGGCTGCACGCCTGCGTCGCTCGGCGGACCCGCCTGGGCCAACGCGGGGCTGGCGGCGATGCCGAGTGCCACGGTCGCGGTCAGACCGGCGGCGACGAGCCTCGCCCCCCATCTCGCCCGTCCCGACCGCGTCCTTGCTGGCGCTGCTACTCGCATGGGGAGAATCCCTCCTTGTTCCTCGGGTACCGGACCTCGGATACCTGATCTCGCCCACGCGGACTCTCGCTCCCTTTCCCCGGGCAGTTCGAGCTTTGAACATCAGTCCGCCGCCAGGCGCCCCAACATTCGCATGGTCGGACTGTAATTCCGGTTTACGACTCCTCCTCTTAGGCCATTCGGGCGGACCGATTCCGTGACCGCCGCGAATTCATTACCGCGAGGCCGTTTCCGGGGAATTCGCAGGACCGTTCCGAGACAGAGGGGCGCGGCCCCCGTCACCGCATATCCGGTGGCGCGATCCCGTACATCGGACAACGACTTCTCGCCAGCCGAGCAGGACAAGCGGGCACGCGGGGACGCAGGCACGCAGGCACGCAGGCACGCAGGCACGCAGGCACGCAGGCACGCAGGCACGCAGGCACGCAGGCACGCAGGCAAGACGATCACGACTCAGGCGGAAGAAGCCGCTTCCTGCCCGTCGTCTTCGTCCCGGCCGTCGTCGAAGACGAAGAGCCCGGCGGACTCGGCGGGCGCTCCGGACGAAAACGGCGCGCGGGGTCCGTGCGGCCTCCTGAGGTCCGTGCTAAGGACCGCTCGCCGCAGCGCACCGCTCTCGCGGTGCGTTCGTCATCTCACGCTACGCCGGGACCCGGAAAGATTTCCGGCGGCGGACGAGGAGGCGAAGCGACGACTGCGGCCGGCGCGGCCGCCACCTCCTCCTCGCTCACCCCGCCGGCGCCGGCGGTCTCACCCGGCCGACGGTGAACGGGGCTGGACGAAACGGGAACCGAGACGGCCGCACTCCTCACCGCGGCACCGAAGACGACCGCGGCCGGTCGCCGCAGCCACCGTCATGCGTGGAGCTAAGCTGCCTTCGGCCGCGCCGCACGTGTGCCCGGGGCGGGCTGCTGCGCGTCCTCGAACGGCAACGTCTCTTCCTCCCCGAAGGCAGGGGCCTGGAAGGGGTTTGTCGTCGGAGGCGGCGATGCTGCGGTGGAGCAGCGGGGTTGCCCGTCCGGGGCGGAGAACAGCGGCATCAGATCGATGAGAGGTCTCTCTTTCGTGACAGGCCCCTGAGGGAGCCTGGTGTGCGGCGACCGGGCACAGCGGTCCTACAGCTTGGTCATCTTGGCGTACGGGCTCAGGATCCGCATTTGCGACGAGCCGAAATCCACGAGCGCCGCGATGCCGTCCTCGATGCCGATCACCCGGCCGAGGCCGTACACGTCATGGGTCACCTGGTCGCCCACGGCGAAGTGCTTGGGAGCCGGGGAGACCGGGGCCTTGAAGGGGCTGGTAGGCAGATGACGCTTCGGTGCAGCAGGCTTTGTCATGGCTCAGTATGAGCCTACGCGGATACCCGCTCGCTGTGGCCGGCGGCACAGATCCACACGGGACCGTCCGCGCCACGCCGCTGACCTGGGCTTTCGAGATAACGGGGAGGCGAAAAATCAACCCTCCCTTCCCGTACCTGGGTCCGGCCCGCGGGCCTGCGGCGTAGTGGGAAGAGTGACCTGTGTCCGCTACCGTCGACCTACGCGGCTGGGAAGCTCCGCGCAGCAGGGGGTGGCTGAGAACCATGGTCTGGTGGCAAGCGTGCCTGTGGGGCTTAGGTGGAGCTGCGCTCGTCGAAATACGTCAGATGTGGCATCTCTGGCATCAAACTCACAGCTGGCCATGGGTGGATGAGCAAGAGCAGACCAAGGTCGCGGGATACGCGATCGCCGTCACTCTGCGCCTGATCATGGCCGTGGGCGTGAACGCCGTATACGTGGCGTCTCACCAGATCGCCGGCCCTTTCGCAGCATTCACCATCGGTGTCAGCGCACCTGTGATCCTGCAGCAGATCATGGTCCAGGCTCCCAACGAGCCCGTGTCGTCTTCACCTTCGGCGAGCCCTGTGCCGCCTCCCTCGCCGGACGGTCGACGAACGGCTCCACAGGACACAGCGCAGCCGGGGGACGTCGATGTCCGTTGACAGGCATTCGTTGCTGAGTGATGTCCGTTCCCGCCTCACCGGTCCTCGTCTCCAGGTTCTGCCTCCGGGGCAGAGTCTGTGGTCATGGGTTCGAGCTGCGCTCGCCTGGCAGCCGATCGCGCCTCACAGGCTTGGGCGGACTCAGGCAGCCTCTTCTTCGGAGGGCCGACGCGGAAGAGCGGCAAAAGAGGCGGACGGCCTTCCCGCCCGCCAGGAATCCTCCCCGCACGACTCGAACTCTGAGCTCCGCACGGATGCGGCGATTTCACTGTGCGCCGAATCGATCAAGGCGCTGAGGGGTGATCGGCGCCTGCGGAACAGGCATCTCATCCAGCCCGTGGCCGCCATGCTGAAGACGGTCGGCCAGACGTTCGCAAGTGCCACTGAAGCCGACGACGCCAGGGACGGATCCCTGGGTCAGGCCCTGGTGACGAGTTCCGATCTTGTCCGCACCATGTTCGAAGCCCACGTCCTTGGCAGTGCCGCGGTGGAAGCGGAGGTGCTCGCCGGTGCGCTTTCCGAGGCCGAACCTCTCGTCGAGGCTCTCATCGAGGCCAGAGATCACCTACGTGACCGCGCCCGCGAGCTCAAGGCCGCGATCGAGCCTGTCGAGGCGTATGTCTACAGGCCGCCCACCAGCCTCCAGCTCGACATGCCCGATTTTCATCCTCGCGACGCCCGCAACCTTCGCGTCTTCAACCGAGCGCACGAGCGCTTGCGCGCCGTGGTGGACGCGTTGATCAGCGACGTCGACGCGGCTGGTGAGCGGCTGGAAGGCGCAGCGGACGACTTCCGAGGCGCCGACCTTTCCGCGGAAGAGCTGGAGGGCGTGGATCTCGCGGGTGTGGTCTGGGACGCCACCACCCGGTGGCCGGTCGAGTGGGCGGAGCGGATCGCCCGGACCTCGGGCGAAGTACGGCCTGGGGTGCTGGTGGTCCTGCCGAGGCTGTCCGGCGACTTCACCGCTTTGGACGGGGTCGGCGTCTGACTGGCCCAGGTGTCACGGCGGCGGCGTTTTCGAGTGTCTGGTCAGGGTGCACCAGTTCATCTCGTCGGGGTCCCCTACGGTCAGACCCACCGACAAGCGCCCCTTGTCCCGGTAGAGGTCGAACGGGGTTTCCTCGTCCCCTATGGTCACATCGAGTTCCTGCTCGGCACCGGACGTGTAGATCGCCCAGGTGCCGTCCCCGCTGAGCCTTCGCGTGATCTTGCCGTTGAGGTCCGTCTCGGTGGGGATGCCGGCGGCGGAGGCCGACCGGTCCGGCCGCAAGGTCAGCGTGGTGTCGCAGTCCCGGGCGCGCCAGGTGCCGATGAGCTCAGAGTCGTGGACGTTCTTCGCCTGCGGATAGCCGCCCCATCCCATGCACGCGGAGACCGACAGCGCCATCGGGGCCGAGATCAGCGCCCACTTCCATGAGCGGCTGTTCATCGCCCGCCCCCTTCTCGTACCGGTGGCCTGATCCTAGGCCTCCGGCGGACAGGCCGGTTCGGCGGCCTGGGCGGTGCAGCAGCCGTCGGCGGTGGCGTGGGGGGCGGCTGACGAGGGCTATTCGCCGCCCGGGAAGCGTTCCGTCCACCAGGCCCGCCAGCGGGAGTCGAGGTCGGCCAGGTGGGTGTCGTCGAGGTGATAGGTGCTCAGGATCGCCATGGCCGCGCCCTTCGGCTTGTCGGGTGTCGGGGCCATGCTGGACACGATGAGCAGACCGTTGCCCCAGGCGTCGACGGTGATGCCGAGTTGGTGGTCGGAGCGGTACCACATCTCGCCTTTGACGTCCTCGCCGACCAGATTCACCTGGAACGGCGTGCCCGCGGCGATGTGGGCGAGATCGAGTGCGTCGATGAGGTGCACCGCGTCGTCGTTGCCGCCCACGAAACTGAGTGTGCGGCGGACGGCGCCGGGGCGGCGCTCGACGGCGAACCGCAGCTGGTGCATGAAGGTGATCCAGCCTTCGGTGACGTCCTCGTAGTAGGCGTCCAAGGCCGGGTTGTCACCGCGCAGGACGCGGGTGAGTGTGACCCGGGTGCCCTCGCCGTGCGGTTCGAGACTGATCGCGTCACCGCCGTGCAGCCTCAACGTGCGGGTGGAGGCGTCCTCCACGGTCTCGGTGAAGAAGATCAGGTCGATCTCGCCGTCCAGGCCGTCGTAGTCCCAGCCGAACCAGTGGCGGATCTTCTCCCTGTCCCGCAACGCGTCCCACACCACGTCCACGGGCGCCGCGATCGTGACCTCGATCCGCGGCCGCGTGTCGTCACTCATCCGATTCTCCTTGTGTCACCGCGGGAGACGGGTGTCCGAGGGCGACCATCCGGTACGGACGACCGCCGGCGCAAGTCGTGGCGCTCGGCCACCTGCCACACCGCGGCCACCGGCTCTTCGGTGAGCCTCCTTCCCGGCAGGGAAGGGGGACTCAGCCAGCCACAGAGTCACATGCGAGCCGGCAGCAGCCCTGGACCCACTCCACCTCGAAGACGCCCCCCGAGGTCTTCCCCGGACCCGGCGGCGGCGTCCGGGAAGACGCCAAAAGCTGTCGCCGGCATCGGTCGTCCGCCTTCACATGCCGCTCACGCCGCCATCGGTGAGACCCGGGGCCAACGCCGGGACCCAGAACACGGCGACGGCCAGAGCGATCGAGGCGACACCCACGGCACGGGCCACCAGGCGGCCCGCCGGAGCGAGCTTCTCAGCGGTGATCACCATGGCCAGCGCCACCATGGCCCACACGTTCATCAGACCGAACGCCGCCAACAGCAGCATGAGCGACCAGCAGCAGCCCAGGCAGAAGGCACCATGATGGGCTCCGGCACGCAGATCGCGAAAGCGCCCTGGGTACGAGGCGTAGCGAAGCATCAGCCCGATCGGCGAGCGACACCTCGCCAGACAGCGATCTTTGAGAGGCATGAGCTGGTAGACGCCACCGACCGCGAACACGGCCGCGGCCACCGCGGTCCCTGCCGCGGCGGGCAGGGTCGCCGCCCGGCCCAGACCCACGGCCAGCGCGTACGCCGGCAGCCCGGCAGTGGCCCAGACGAGCAGGTAGGCAACGGTGAAAGCGACCATACGCCTCGCCCGGTGCGCGGTGATGGTGCGTGCATACAGCGCGGCGACGGGCGCCGTGGCGGGAAGCATCATCGCGGCCATCATCAGCGTCCACACGACCAGGAAAGCCGGCAGTCCCAGGCCCATGGTGCCGGTCGTCGCCTGCATACCGCCCCAGCGCGTCACCACCCAGCTCCAGGCGAAGGCCGCAGCGACCAGCAGGAGCCCCGCGGGGCGCGCCCTGCGGCAGCCGGTGACCGGCCCATCGGTCATACGGACCACGTGAAGGGTGCCGAGTGTCCGTTGCCTCCGGTGAAGTCCCAGGACCTGCCGTATACGCCATGGCCCGTCGCCCGCGTGGACCGGGCGATCGTCAGCGAGCTGTTCACAGGGTGAAACATGCCGGTCAGGCCCATCACCGGACCGCCCTCGCCGAACTGCGGGGCGACCTGGTCCTCGATCTCGATGTCGATGGCGTCGCCCACCCTCGCGGCGTGACGGCGGCCGTCGTCGCGGTAGTCGATGGGCACACGCTCCACGCCGAGGACCTCGCCGATGAGCGGAGTGAGCGCCGCCATCGGCCCACCGGCCCGGCCGGAGAAGACCTTGCCCAGCGCCTCCGCCTGACTGTCGTCGGCCGAACCATCGACGTAGAGCGCGACCTGCCAGTCGCCCTCGGCCATCACTCGGGGTGCGTCGATGAAGACGGCGACGCTGCGGTCGGAGACGTCCACGCCGTCCACGGTCCCGCTGTCCACGTGGAACGCGAAGGTCACCTGGCAGCGCTCATGGTCGGCCGGTGCGGTGAGGCCCGAGGTGGTGCAGGGGCACACCACGTCGCAGTTGCAGCTCTCCAGGTACGTGCCACTCGGATTCCAGGGCATTCTTCCTCCCTGTTTCGCGCCCCCTCGACGACTACCTCAGGAGTGCCCGCCCCACCCCGAAGTGCCTTTTCCAGGCTATTACCGACAGCCCCGTCGCGCAGATCCACTGCCGGTGCAAATCACCAGGAGCCCCTTCCCATCACGAGAGGCAGTTCGGGGTCATACAGGCGCGCAGAGGCCTGGAACCGCCCTCAGACCCACTCCAGCCTCAGGGACGATATGCGGAGCACTTCCAGGGCCCGGCAGTGACCTCCGAGAGGGCACCGGCGGCGCCGACGGACGAGGACGCGAGACCCCGGCCGCAGCCACCTCCTCCTCGTCGCCCACACCCGCCAACGCCTCAACCACCCGATCGAGCGCCTCCCCCACGTCAGTGCGTGTGACCACTCGAAGCCGGCGTCGGACCTGCGTTCTTGACCGTCAACGGCAGCAACTTCTTGCCGGTCGGGCCGATTTGTATGACCGTGCCCATCTGCGGTCAAACGCGGCCGTCGATCAGGAAGGGCTGTTCGAGGCCGTCAACGAGTCGGGACGCTGGGAACCCCTCTGCAGCCAGCCACTTGGCAACAGCGACTTCAACGCGAGCCTACGGCAACCACGGTTCTCCCCGGCCACTCGGACGATCACCGGCGCCGTGGCCAATCGAGCAGCGTCAACCGCCATGCCCGTACCAGCTCCCCTGGTCGCGCGCGATCAACCGCTGCGAGCCTCGGGTGACCAGACCAACGCGCACCGGACACACGGGCACGACGGTACCCAGGACGAGGCAGTCTCAGCGAGCGATCATTTGCCGTGGGCTCGCGCGCTGACCAGGGCGAACGGTATTACGGTGGGGGCATTGGGCGCGGCTGCTTTCCCCGTGATTCCCCGCTTTTCCCCGCTCGATCTGGTGCGGTCTGTGGTGCGCTTTGCGAGAGTCAGCGGTGACCCATGGGGAACCCGGATCCCAGGGATCCTAGGCGATTCTTCGGGTGACGGGAGGCGGCGATGAGGGGCCCGGATGGTCCGCTGGAAGCGGTTGCGGCAGCCCTCGACGCCCTCGGTACAGGTGCTTACCTGACGGACGAGCAAGGCTTCATCGTCGCTGTCAACGCGCGTGGCGAGGAACTCCTGGCCCGCCCCGCCTCGGATCTGGTCGGCCAGGACGCCCATGACCTGCTGCACCGCACCAGCTGCGGGGAGCCCGTGCCGAGGGCCCAGTGCCGGATGCGGGAGAGCGTCCTCGGCGGGCGAACGGAGCAGGGTGAGGAGGAGTGGCTCGAGCGCGGAGACGGCACATTGTTGCCGGTGGCATGGCTGGCCACACCCTGTGACATCGGGATCCGTCCGTCGGCCACGCTCTTCCTCTTTCACTCCGCCGGCCGCTCCGGGCGTCCCGCCCAGCGGCCACCGGCCGGCGGACGGCTCTCCGAACTGGAACGGCTCGCTCTGCTCGCCGAGACGACGACCCTGCTCACCTCCACCCTGGACATCTACGAGGCGCTGCGCCGCCTGATCAACCTCGTAGTGCCTCGCATCGCCGACTGGGCCGTCATCGACCTGATCAGCGAGCGGGACGAAGTGTCGCGCTTTGCCGTCGCCCACGCCGAAGGCGGCACCGTGGTGTTCCGGGAGGACCTCCAGGGGCCCATGCCGCCCGTGCCCCAGGAGTCCACGATGCCCCTGTCCCGGGCCCTGCGCGGTGTCACGTCCTCCTTCGCCGGCCCCGAGACCTACCAGGGACCGCCCGACTCCGGCATCGCGGTGGAGCAGCGGCGCCTGTTCGAGGCGACCGGCATGCACTCGGCGATCGTGGTCCCCCTCCGCAGCCTGCACGACGTACTGGGCGCCCTCACCCTCGGCCGCGCAGACCAGCCCGAGCGGTTCACCGCGAGAGAAGCCACCCTGCTGGAAGACATCGCCCGACGCGCCAGCCTCGGCCTGGAGAACGCCCGCCTCTACCAGCGCCAGCGCAAGGTCGCCGAAACCATGCAGCGCCATCTGCTGCCGAAGCTCCCGCGGATGCCCGGCCGCAGCATGACCGCGCGCTACCTGCCCGCGCCGGACGCCTCAGAGGTCGGCGGCGACTGGTACGACGCGTTCACCCTGACGGACGGCGCCACTGCCCTCGCCATCGGCGACGTCGTCGGCCACGACCTGGACGCCGCGGCCGGCATGGCCCAGCTGCGCAACATGCTCCGCGCGTACGCGGTGTCCCAGGAGAAGCCACCGAGCAAGATCGTGGAATGGCTCGACCGGGCGACCCTGGACATCGCGGAGGTCTCCATGGCCACGCTGGTCTTCGCCCGCATGAGTGAGAACGACGCCGGCCAGTGCGAGCTGTCCTGGACCAACGCGGGCCATCCACCGCCGCTGCTGGTCACCCATGACGGCATGGCCCGCTATCTGACCGACGGCCACGGGATCCTGCTGGGCGTCACACCCGAACAGGTCCGCCCCGACGCGACAGCGGAACTGCCCCCCGGCGCAACCCTGGTGCTCTACACCGACGGCCTGATCGAGTCCCCGAACCACAGCCTGGACGAGGGCCTCAACCGTCTGCGCCGCCACGCCGCGTCCTTGGCCCACCGCCCCCTGGAATCCTTCACCAACGAGCTGTTGGCACGGGCACGCCCACCAGACAACGACGACGACGTGGCCCTGCTGGCTGTCCGACACGGGCCGGACTCGTCGTTTTGAAGCTCTCGAAGCCCGTAGACTTCGGGCCGTTTCTGGTCGGGCACGGTCTTCACGGGTGGAGGGCTCGTGACAGTCCTGCCATCGCGTCTGCTCGAACACCTGTAGGACCAGTTCGCGGCGCCATCTTTCGATCCCCACCGCCCGGCGCTCAGCAACCGGGTGTGCAGGCAGGGGCAAGAGATCACAATGTCTTGACCTGGCCGCCATCGATGGTGAACTCGGCTCCTGTGATGTTGCCGGCGAGCGGGGAGGCGAGGAAGAGAGCCAGATCGGCGACTTCGTGAGCTTCGGTGACTCGTCCTGTGGAGATGCCCATGCTCTGCGGCACGACTGCATCGATGGCTTCCAGCGCGGTGGTGCCGGCCTGGGCTGCCGTGGCATCGGCGAAGCCGCCCGGCGCGGTCCAGAAGGGAGTGCGAACCGGCCCCGGGGCGATCGCGTTGACCCGGACGCCTCGCGGTGCGAACTCCTCGGACAGCGACTTGGTCAGGCTGCTCAGCCCGGCCTTGGCCGCGGAGTAGTCCACGACCATGGGGAAGGGCAGACGCGCGTTGATGGAGCTGATGTTGATGATGGAACCCCCGTCCACGACCAGCAGGTGAGGAAGCGCAGCGCGGCTGGCCCGGACCGCGCTGAACAGTGTCATGTCGAAGATCCGTTGCCACTCGGCGTCGTCGATGTCCAGGAAGCTCGGACGGGGCGTCGCGGTACCCAAACTGTTGACCAGGACGTCGAGCCTGCCGTACTCGTCCACCGCGTGTCGGACGAGTGCGCCCGGTCCGTCTGCGGTGGACAAGTCGACCGGGACTGCGGTGACGCCGTACTTCTCATGGAGCCCTTTGAGCTCGGGAGTAATGCTCCGGCTGCCGACGGTGACGTGTGCGCTTTCACGGGCGAACGCATCGGCGATGGCGAGGCCGATGCCCTTGCTCGCTCCGGTGACGACGGCGACCCTGTCCTTGAGCTGGAGGTCCATGGCGGTCCTTTTCCGGGTTGGTCACCCCCTCCATCGAGGGTAGGCAGAACCGGCGCCGCCGGCTCAGGCGGGCAGCTGGTCCCAGCCTCGTGTCAAGCTGCGGAGATCAGTCACCGGCTCGCGAAGCACGAGGTCGGAAGATCGCGTATGCGGGTGCGGGCTGAGCTGGGGGAACCCTGACCTGCGCGAGTGCGGTGCGCTGCCCGATGTTCCCCGTGCTTTCCCCTGACATGCCTCTCGAACGGGCACGCAGGGGACAGGGTTCTTCGCGCACACAGGGCACCCACTAGTCCGTTACTCGCACGGCTGTGGACGCGGGGATGGCAGGACTCATCGGGGCCTTGGGTGGCGGCTTCATCGGAGCTTTGGGAGCGTGGGGAGCCGGTCTGATCGCGTTCAGGGGGCGCGTTACCAAGCCGACCGTCAGTGCAATGCCGCCCACGGGCAGTGGCTGCGCCAACATCGACGCGATGCCTATCCAGCGCGGACAACACGGTGGTCCTGCCCGCCCCGACGGTTGAACCCTCACCAGTAACCCGGCACCACCGCGAGGGGCACCGCGGAGCTATCCCACCCGGAGCCCGTGGTGCCCCTCGCGCATGCGTACGGCTCCCGTGCGGGGCGGCCCGCGACCGCCCGCACGTTCTGGCACGCTCCTGGCACGGTCGTCTGCAATCTGGCCGCCTGGACAGGCGCTTAGAAGATGCGGGCACATGGTGGTGCCGGCGGCCTACCAACACGCCGCCGGCACCGTGCCAGGCTGTTGAGTGCCGCTGGCGTCTGCCGTCGTTGCCGTCGCTGTCGACGGAGGCGCCGGGTGGAGTGAGCCCTGCTTTAGGAGTTGTGACCTGCGGAAACGTCGCCAGTGGGGTCTCGGGCCTGGGAAAACGTCTCTCGGTGGTTCTCACGTGTTCACGGGGATTCCCGGCCTTATGATGTTGGATCCGTTCTGCCTGGGGCTGGTGGGGAGAGGGCGTTTCTGGAGACGTCGGGGCTAGGAGTAGCGTGGCAGATGCGAGGCGGCTCCCGTTTTCGCACCAACTCCCGAAGACGGGTGGTCCTCATGACCAGCTCGGATACACCCCCTGTTCCCCGGCACCTGCCCAGTGGCGTCCATGAGGCCGTGCGGCCGGGGTGTGCGCTGCTCCGGCTGGAAACGACGGAGTCACGCGAAGGAGTCCTCGACGGTGCGTGGTGGCCGCGGTCGCACGACATCGGTGCCGAGCTGCCCGCACTGTTGAGCGCCCTCATCGGACACCTCGGGCCCGTGACGCGCGTCGGGCTGGACACCGCGGCCTGGGCAGGGCTCCCGACGCGGATCGTCGTCGACGACCGGGTGGTGCACATCGACTCCTTCCCGGTGGGTGACGACACCGTCCTGATCACCCGGGGCGACAAGGACCTCTTCTCGCTGCTGGTGGTCCCGCCGAACGCGACACCCGAGGCCGCCCGAGCCGCGATGGCCCAGGCCGTTCGGGCAGACAACATCAGCCAGGCGGAACAGATCCTCATCGATACCGGAAGCGGCCAGGATCCCTCGGACTGACGGGCCGGCCCTCGGCCGAGGTCGGCGGAACGGCATCGGACGACGGTGGCGAGGTCAGCCGCGCCACTCCACCATGAGCAGCGTCGCGTCATCCGTGGTGTGTCCGCCCCGAGCCCGCTTGAGCGTGTGGGACAGGGAGCGCGTCACCGCCCGGACCCCGCGGCCGGTTCGCTCCAGATGGTTCACGCAGTCGATCAGCTGGTCCTCCCCGAACTCCTCCCCGCCGGTCTTGTGCTCCTCGACCAGTCCGTCGGTGAAGCAGAGGACGCGGTCCCCGCGCTCCAGCCCCAGCTCGCTGATCCGTGGCTCCGAACCACCCAGGCCGACAGGGAGTGTCGTCGGGGCGACCAGGCGCTGCGCGACGCGGTGGCCACGGACGAGGATCGGCGGTGGGTGTCCGGCATTGACCCACTGCACCCGTCCCGTCGTCGTGTCCAGCTGCATCATCTGCGCGGTGACGAAGTGCTCGGGACCGAACTGCCCCGCAACGGCGCGGTCCATGAAGTCGTAGATCTCCGACAGCCCGATACCGAGGCGGCGGGCGTGGCGGTAGGCGCCGATGGCCACGGTGGCCATCGTGGCTGCGTCCAGTCCGTGTCCCATCGCGTCGATCATCACCACGTGGAGGACGTCGCCGTTTAGGGCGTAGTCGAAGCTGTCGCCGGCCACGTCGTAGGCAGGTTCCAGGATCCCGGCCACGGCGACCCGAGGCATGATCATCGCCAGCGGCGGCAGCAGGGACCACTGGATCTCCGCGGCAACGCTCATCGCCTCACCGCGTCGGACACGGAAGAACAGGTCGGAATAGCCGTGCTTGGTCACCAATAGGTCGGCCACCAGGCCGGAGATCCTGAGCAGCAGGCGACGGTCGTCGTCATCGACGCTGTCCAGCGTCACTGCCATGACCCCCACCTGATCGCCGCCGTCCAGCAACGGCAGATGGACCCGGACGCCGTCCTCCTCGGGCAGCTCGACGGGGACCGCGTCGAGAAAGCAGCGGCCCGCCTCGGAGGCGTCGATCGCCTGCGGCTCCCCGTCCGTGAGGCCCTCGCCGGGCAGGGGTATGAGCAGCAGCTGGCCGTAGTCCTGCAGCAGCACCTGCGGACGGCGGCCCCCCAAGCGCTCCACCACGTTGGCGACCAGCGGCCCGATCAGGTGGGGCGGTAGCTCGTGCGCGCGATCGAGAACCGCGCCCAGCAGCGCTTCCCCGAAGCTCTCGGAGCGGTCCGCACGCCGTCCGTGCATCACCATCTCCCCCGCCATGATCCGCACGTAGCGGTTGCGGCGGGGTGGGACGACGAAGAGATCGCTCGTGCCATCGCTCCACCGAGGGATGTCGGCGACCGGAGCGGCCGGCCGGTCACATGGGCCCGACGGCGTCGAGCCCTCACCTGAGTCCGGGGCCTCCTTCCGACTCCCATGTGGCTTCTCCGTCGAGGCCGTTCTCGGCGAGTGCCAGGATGCGCGGCGCCGACAGCGGGTTCTCGGGGTCGGCGGCGGCGGTCAGCAGCCAGCTGGCCGCTCCGGCCGGCTCGTCGGGCGGGATCACCAGCAGCTCCCAGCGCCCCACCGTGCCGCAGTCCAGAGTGATGGCATGCGCCTCGGCGGCGAGATCCGTCCGGACCACCTCGATCACATAACCCGGCGCCGTCACCGTCTGCGGGGCATCGGGCCAGGACGCGGTGTCCACGGTGACGCGGATGACGCTGCCGACACCCGGGTCCAATGAGCCGACCAGCGCGGGCAACTCCAGTTCCAGCGTCTCGCAGCGCGGCCACCACGCTCCGTCCAGCGGGCCGTGGCTGACGTCCGGTGTGAGGCTCAGCCGGGGCAAAGGCATCCGGTAGGTCTGTGCGTCACCTGGTGACGTACCTTCGGCGGGCCTTGTGATGGCATCCATCATGCGCTTCCGTCCCGGGCGGCTTGCGGCAGCCCGCATCTCTCACGCGCCGGGAACGGCGCCGCTGTGAGCGTGCGCCTGAAAAGCTCTCGGTAAAGTCAGCGTACTCCCGGCAATGGAGGGCGGTGCGAGGTGCCGAGCCAGGCGGCTGTACCGGCCGGGACGGCGCAGCCGCTGTCGCCTGACACGACGGATGTCCGCGGGAGACGCTCGACATCACCGGCCTGCTGGGGACGGCCCTTCCAGAGGAAGGATCAGCAGACAGGGGGCGACCGGACCGGGCAGCCCGACGATCTCTCCCATGTTCTGCCAGTCCCAGGACTCGAAGGCGACTTGTCCGGCCTGGTCGGCCGGATGGAGCAGCGCGACTCCCAGAGCGGCGCGCCGGTCGGCGAGCAGACGCTGTTGCAGCCGGCGGGCGATGTCGCGGCGCTGAGCGTGCGGATGGGCCACGACCTGAGTGAGTACAACGAATCGTGCGCAGGCGGTGAGCCGTTGGATACTCTCCTGCAGCGTTCGGTCGAACCCTCTGCGGCCGGGGCCGTCAGGGCCCAACGGAAATCCGAAGGCGCAACCGACCAGCACCGTCGTCTCGGCGACCAACAGTGCGAAGCCGGGACGGTGGGCACTGACCGCCAGGCGGCGCACGAAGTCTCCGCGGTCGTGGAACGCCTCGCCGGGGGTGCCCGCGACGGACGCCATGGCCAGGTCCGCGATGTCCTCCCTCATCCCCTCGGTCTGCCAACGGGTCAGCCGGCGCAGGCGGATCCCGTCCTTGGGGACCGGCCCACGAGCGGGGTGCGCAAACGTCCGCCTCTCCTCGACCGACGGCCCCGAGGAGGCCGTTTCCAGGGGGTCAGGGGGCAGGGCGGGTGGCACGGGATCCGTGGGGCCGGCGAGGAGCAGGGGGGTGGATCCGGTCACTGAGAGGAGCCGGGTGATCTGTGTGCACGGGTGGTGCAGCTGCAGGGAGGCGTGCACCCGGCCGGCGCGCCGTGACGCCGACAGCAAGACGTCCAGGCCCCTGGCATCGCAGGAGCCGACCGTGGTCAGGTCGATGTCGATGACAGTGACGCCGTCGCGCAGACACTGCTCCAGTGCGGCCCGCAGCAGCGGCGCGGTGGCCGGTCCGATCTCACCGGCGAGCGTGACGAGTGCCCCCTCCCCTCGGTTCCGCCGGTGGATGTCCAGCCGGGAAAGGACCATCACGCCTCCCCCCGGCAGGGGCGCAGGCCGGTACGGGTACGCGGTACGCGCGCAGCCATGACGAGCTTGCGTAGAGTCGCTTCGACCGCGGTGGACATGATGCCGACCCGTCTCCGCGCCGACCGCTGGGGCGGCCCGGGATTCGTCTCTCGCCAAGGACGACCCGGCGCGGCGGCCGGAATACGCGATGCCCTCGGTACCTCCACCGTACGTCGCGGGCAGCCCGAATTGGCGACGAGGGCTGTCAAGCCCTGGACACTGGACGAGACGCTCGACTTCCTCGCCGTCGTCAGGAAGGACCTGCTCTACGCGGCCTTCGTGCTGGCCATCGCCATGGGGCTACGCGGGCGAGAGATCGTCGGTCTCCTCTGGTCGGCCCTCGACCTCGACAACCGCGTCCTGTACGCGCGTCAGCAGACGCAGCGCCGCCGTGGCGTCCTGTACGACGACGACCCGCCCTGGATCGTGACCACGGCGGCCATGGGGACCATGGGGACCGTGACCGCGACCACCGCCGCGACCGGGACCACAGTGATCACGGTTACTGATTTTCGCAACTACCAGTGAGTTGGACCGGAGCCCAAGGGAGCCAGGCTGCCCGCCACTGCCCGCGCGAGGTGTTCCAGGCGGGCTCTGACAACCGCTCCTTCGCTCCAGCAGGTACACGAGCGGTCGGCGTAGCGACTTTGGCCGGGAGCTGCTTTGGCGTGAGTGATCATGGCCCCTTACGCTGGCCTGCGGATCGGGCAGGCTTGTGGACCTGCCCGTTAGTGCCCGATGTGGGGCCATGATCTTGGAGGCTCGCGCCAAAGTGGCTGGCTAAAGTCGTGGAGCCGACCGCCCCAGCCACGACGGGTTCTGACCTCATGCACTGTGTGCCCGCCCGGAGGAGCGAAGCGACGACGGGTGCTTGATGATGTACAGAAAGTCGTAACTCAACACCGTGAGGCAGTCCACAGCCGCAAAGCCCATGGGCTCACATGCCGCCGAACGCCAACGAGCCCCCTTCCCAGTCAGGAAAGGGGGCTCGCGGAGTCATACAGGCACGCACAGGCAATTCGGGCCTCAGACCCACTCCACCTCGGAGACGATGTGCGATGAACTTCCAGGGCCCGGCAGTGGCGTCCGGGAGAACGCCGACCGTGCCGACGGGCGAGGAGGCGAAGCGACGACCGCCGACACCGCAGCGGTAACCTCGTCCTCGCTCATCCCCGCCAGCGCCTCCATCACCCGATCGATTGCCTCCCCCACGTCAGTGCGTGTGACCACTCGCAGCCGGCGTCGGACCCGCGTTCTTGACCGTCAGAGGCAGCAGCTTCCTGCCCGTCGGGCCGATCTGGATGTGGGTGTCCATCTGCGGGCAGACACCAACTCCGTTAAATCTGCGCTACGTTGGCTGGCATGGGGAGACGAACCAGAACACAAACCGCAGCGGAGCAGAAGCAGTACGCCGTTGAGGCCGAGTGGACGCCGGCGGACCTGGCCCTCTTAGAGGAGCTCAAGAAGGCAGAGGCCCGGTTACCAGACGACGCCCCGCGGGCCCTGCTGTCTGTCCGCTTGTCAGTCCTCACCGAGGACACGACGTCGCCAGTCCGGCAAGAACTCGATCTGCGCATGCTGGCCAGGGAACGCGGCTACCGCGTCGTCGGCGTCGCCAGCGACCTGAACGTGTCTGCGACCAAGGTCCCGCCGTGGAAGCGCAAGGAGCTCGGCGACTGGCTCAACAACCGGGCGCCGGAGTTTGACGTACTGCTCTTCTGGAAGCTGGACCGCTTCGTACGACGCCTCACCGACCTCAGCACCATGATCGATTGGTGCCTGAAGTACGGGAAGAATCTGGTCTCCAAGAACGACTCGATCGACCTGACCACCACGGCAGGGAAGATCATGGTCACGATCATCGGCGGTATCGCCGAGATTGAGGCAGCCAACACGAGCACGCGCGTGGCGAGCCTCTGGGACTACACCAAGACCCAGAGTGACTGGCTCGTAGGCAAACCCACGTACGGTTATGAGACGGCACAGAACGAGAATGGGAAGGCCGTCCTTGTCATCGACCAGGAGGCGTACAGGGCACTTCATTGGTGCCGCAACGCCGCCGTGAGAGCGAAGCCCGCATCCGTCCGGCGCATGGTCAAGGTTCTCGTACGTGCCGGCCTCTGCGGGCCGGGCCTGACCACGTCGACTCTGATCCGTCGGCTCAGGAATCCGGCTCTCATGGGATACCGGGTAGAAGAGGACAAGAACGGAGGAGTACGCCGCTCGAAGATCGTGCTGGGCAGCGATGCGAAGCCCATTCGCGTAGCGGACCCGATCTTCACCGAGGATGAGTTCAACAGTCTTCAGAGGGCATTGGATCAACGCCGGCGGGACCAGCCTCCGCGCAAGCCCGATGGGGCCACGAAGTTCCTCCGAGTCCTCATCTGCGATGACTGCGGCACCAACATGAGGGTGCACAAGACCGGCTACAACGGCAGGTCGTACGCCTACCTGCGGTGCTACGAATGCAAGAGCGGCGGACAGGGCGCACCTCACCCGGAGGACATCTACAGGAAGCTCGTGGACGACGTCCTGAAGGTTCTCGGAGACGAGCCGGTGATGACACGCGAGTACCGGCAGGGAGCCGAGGCCCGTAAGGAACAGCAGCGTCTCGAACAGTCCATCAGCTACTACATGACTGGCCTTGAGCCAGGAGGACGATTCACGAAGACACGGTTCACCAAGGAGCAGGCTGAGAAGACGCTGGACGACCTCATCAAGCAGTTGGAGGCCATCGACCCTGAGACCACTCAGAACCGATGGGTAGCCGTGCACAACGGCAAGTCGTTCCGGGAACGGTGGGAGGAAGGCGGCATGGAAGCCATGGCTGCCGACCTCCTCCGGGTAGGCGTTAAGTGCAAGATCAAGCGGTCCAAGGTGAAGGGGGTACGCGCACCGCACATCCATATGAAGCTCATGATCCCCAAGGACGTACGAGACCGCCTGATACTCAAAGAAGACGACTTCGCTGAAGTCTTCTGACTGAGCCCAGGCAGATGAGCGCAGCCGCCTCCCCAATGCATACCGGGAGGCGGCTTCTCGTTTCACGAGAACCACGACGCGGGGTCGAACGGCTCTTCTGCGCCGTCTTCGTCAACGATCACGATCTCGCTCTCGATCAGAGTCACGGGTCTGCCGTCGTCGGTCCTAGCCAGCGGCGAGCACCGAGGCGGACGATGTTCACGTTCGGTCGGAGCAGCTATCGGCACCACTCCCCCTCATGCCGCCCCTCCAGGCCGAGCCGTCGAGACTCGGCAAGGTCTTCGGCGATGCCGGCGGCGATGAGTGCAGCGCCGGGTGTGTGGCCTGAGCCGACGTAGCGCCAGTGCCGTTCAGTGAGCGCGTCGGGTAGGTCGGTGTGACCCTGGTACTGGGCGCGTTCAGCGCGGAGTGCTGCGTACGTGGTGGAGTAGGCGCGGGATTTGGTGAGGATGTGGCCCCGGTAGCCGAGGGTGTGGACCCAGGCGCGTAGGCGGAGAGGCGCGTACTCGGGAAGGCCGCCCAGGCGCCAGCAAGTCCGCATGAGTGCACGGGCGTGTTCGCTCACGGGCGCCGACTCGACGTCGCCCCAGGTCGAGAGCGGGTAGTCAGTGCCGGCGCCTGTGTCGCTCGCGCCCTTGGTGACGTACTTGGCGATGTACGCGGCGACCGCGTCATCGTCAGGGCCGTCACCATCGGTCCGGAGGGGCCGGGCGTCGGTCTGGGCGCCCCAGCGTAGGTTCAACTCGCCCACGGCGAGGCTGTAAGGCGTGCGGACCAGGACCCGCCGGGCGGAGGCGCGTACGACGTCGATGAGGAGTTCGGCTGTGCCCCAGGCCGGGGGTTCGTCTCCGGGGCCGGTCGGGCCGTCGAGGCGGACGACAGCATGCACGTGGACGGCAGCCCGCTTTTGGTACTCGGCGACGCGGGCGAAGGACAGCCGGGCGTGCCGGGCGAAGTGGGACTGCACCAGGCCGACTGACGATGCGAGGCGCCGCCGGACGTCAATGACGAAGCGGTCCCACAGCTTGGAGGCGTGTGCGTGCCACAGGACATGGGCGGTGTAGTCGTAGCAGTCGGGGCAGAGCGGTTGGCCGACACTCGGTGCGTTAGGCGTGTGGACGAGGCCGCAACCAAGGGGACGGCCGTGTTCGCAGGTGCCGCCATCACGACGGGGACGGCACAGCTCCGATGATCGGTGCACGGGGCCGAACGACGGAGCGGTGAGGGTGACAAACAGCCGGGGGCGATGGCGGACGGCATCGGGGACGTTCTTGCCGCCGAGGAGGCCGGCGCGGACGAGGTGGTAGGTATCTCCGGCGTGGAGGCGGGAGCAGGCCGGGCAGATGGTTGCGCGGCGGTTGCGACAGCGGACGAGGAGGCGTTCGCCGGGCTCATTCCGGGTGTCGTAGTGGTAGAGGATCTCGCCGTTTGCGCCGTCCACTGTGGTGGTGGAGCCGGAGAGGTGGACGGGGTGGGAGCAGCCGCCGGTAGTGGTGATCTGCTGCAGCAGGCGAGGGAACTTCGGGTCTTGTGCAAGGCGGATTGCGTCGCGGTCTACTTCGGGGAGCTGACACAGACGCGCCGCGCGGTCGAGGGCGGCGCGCCGGTCAGCCGGAGTGAAGTCCGGGGTGATGGTGGTGACCTTCCGGGGTGGGCCGCCGAGGCGGCAGGGGCATGGACGGCTGGTGGTGCCGCGTGGGTCATGGGGATCACCTCCGTGTCGGGGGCGGGTTGGTGGTCAGCGAATGGTTCCGGTGCCCCGGCAGACGCGGCACCGGCGCGAGCGCCCGGTCCAGGTCCTGCGGGCTCCGTCGCCCTTGCAGTGGGGGCACCTCACGCGAGGCATGGGCATGGCTGTGTGTCCCTTCGGGTCAGTGGTGGGCGAAGCCGCTGATGAGCCAGGTCACGAGACCGTGGATGGTGAAGACCACCGGGGTCTGACCGAGGTAGAGGCCGAAGAGGCCGACACAGACCGCTTCCCAGGCTTTGACATCGCGGGAGCGGACGAGGAGGACGGTGATGATCCCGAAGATCACCGAGAACGTGAACGCGGTACCGTCGCTGATCACTTGTCGTCTCCTTCCAGACCCTCAAGGGAGCGGTTCAGGGCGGGCAGATCGGGGGCCGTCGCGGCGTACTTCCGGGCCGTGGAGACGGCTTCCTCGGTCGGGGTGAGGTGGGAGCGGGCGCGGCTCCAGCCGCCGTCGGGGCCGGTGCAGACGGCCACGCCGCGTTCTTCTGCCGTGATCGACTGGGCGACCGCTACTGCGTCTTTGTTCAGGTCGCCCAGGGTCATTTCGGCTGTGCCGGGGTCGTTGACGCGGTGGCAGATCCGGCCGCCGAGCTGAGCTCGCAGCGCGGTGACGCCGGCGCCGAGGTCGGAGCCGACGCGTTGGCCGGCGACGACCAGGTGCAGGCCGAGCGCGGCCCCGAGCTGCCCGATGCGGAGCAGGAGGGTGGAGCACTGTTCGGCTTCCGCCTTGCTCTCACGGGTGCCGTCCGACAGGTACAGTTCGGCGATCTCGTCCACGATCACCACGACCGGCACCGGCCGGAACTTGTCCGGCAGTTCCCAGATGGAGCGGACCCCGGCCGACCGGCAGGCGCTCATCCTGTCCTGCAGGTCGACCACCAGCGCGGAGAGCACGGCGACCGCTTCGCGTCGGCAGGTGGCCAGCGCGCTGAGCCGGTCGGCGAACAGGCCCAGTTCCATGCCGCCCTTGCAGTCGATGCCGATCAGGGCGACCGGCTGAGGGGCGAGCTGGGTGATCAGCCGGGCCAGCAGCGTGGACTTACCCGAGCGGGTGGCACCGACGATGAGCCAGTGGGGCACGAGCCGCAGGTTCATCACCCAGGCGCCGCCACTCTCTAGGACCCCGATGAGCGCCGACAGCAACTCCGTCGGAGCAGAGGCTAAGCCGGGCCGCTGAAGCGGATCCGTGGCCGTCGCCGTCAGCAGGACGAGCCCGCGTTCGGGCGAGGTGACCCGGACGGCGTGAACCTTCCACGCGTGCACGAACGCGTCAGCAGCCTTCAGGAAGGTCGCCGGGGTCTGTCCGGCATGGAGCCGAACCAGCACCGTCAGGCCCATGCGAGTGGCGCGCGGGAAGGCGATCCGCGGGGCCACCGGCCGCAGCGGGTCACCCTTGACGACTAGGTCACCGAGCAGCCCGCGCGGCGGACGCTTGGACACGGCGAGATCATTGAGCACCGCGACCTTGCGCCAGGTGAACACGACCCGGCAGGCGGTGGCCGGGTAGCCGATCAGGTACCAGTGCCAGACGGGGCGACGCCGGCGGACCAGGTCACCGACGACGAGCACCCACGCCAACACAGCCAAGCCGAGGGCGAGCAGGAGCGGTCCCATCAGGCGTCACCGCCCTTGGCATGCGCCGGACCGGTCACAGGCGTGATCGCGTCGGCACGGAAGCTGACGCCGTGCCGGTCCCCCATCGACCACATGAACGCCGTCAGGCCGGTGACCTTGAGAATCTGCCCTTCCTCTATGCCCTTGGGCTGACCACTCACGGCGATCTCGATGACGGAGATTCGCCGGCCGTCCTGCCGCACAGTGACGGCCACGGTCCAGACCGGGTTGCCGTCCCGGTCCCTCTTCACCTCCTGTGTTTCGTGGTTGCTGATCTTCGCTTCCGGCGCGATGGCGCACCGCAGTACGCCCAGTCGCGTTGTGTCCACGGGAATGGACTGCATTTCGTTGGCCTCCTTGGCCAGTCGGGACGCCAGTGACATCCTGACGTCACTTGTCCTTACGAGCGATGACTATGGAGCTCTGTACGGCGAGTGTGCAACTACTTATGCTGACGAGTGATGTCGCGCGTGCGACGTGCCTATGACTTCACCCGGAGATGACCGAATGTCGGAGATCCAGCGCCCCGGAGCCCTCTACCAGCAGGTAGCCGCCGCGATCCGTGAGGCGATCTTGTCCGGCGAGTTCGCGCCCGACTCCCTGTTGCCGTCCGAGGCCCAGCTCATGGTCCGCTACGGGGTGTCCCGGCCGACCGTCCGCAACGCCATTGCAGCACTGCGGGCTGAAGGGCTCATCGACGTCCGCCACGGCAAGGGCAGCTTTGTCCGCTCCAGCGGTCAGCCCGTCCTCACCGTGGAACGAGGCGTCAGCCGCACCAGCGACGGCAAGTTCGTGATGCCCAGCGGCGACATCTGGCAGGAGGCCGAGGAGCCGAGCACCTACCGCACCCGCACAACGAACGACACTGGTCGGCTCCTCCAACTCGAAGCCGAGGAAGCCCTGTTCGGCTGTGATCGACTGCTCACCGACCCCAGCACCGGGACGCGCGCCATGCATCGCACCTTGATCCCGTTCGAGGTTGCCGAGGCCGTTCCCCTGCTCGGCCAGGAGCCGTGCAAGCCATCGGCCGCCCTCTATTGGGTGCTCACCCAGGCCGGGCACAAGCTCACCTGGGCCGAGACCGTACGAGCACGCATGCCCCTGCCCGACGAGCGCACCACGCTCCAGCTCCCGGACGCCACACCGATCCTGCACGTCTACCGCGTCGCGCACGGCACCGACGACCGCCCGCTGATCCTCGAAGAACTGCGTTTCGGCGCCGACCGGGCCGAACTCGCCTACCGGATCACCGCCGACAAGCAGCCCGCACGACACCCCCGCGCCTGAGCGCAGACAACGATCGGTCGAAACCGCCTTCACTTCCTCAAGGGCGCGCCTGCGGCGCGCCGGGGCGCCCTGCCGCCCCGGCCGGGCGTGCGGCGTGGACGCCGGTCCCGTCCGGTCGGCCGACGCCCCCGCCCGCAGCACGCCAAAGGAGTCGAGGCGTCGACCAACCAACGGTGCCGGGTCTCGGGCGGTACCGGCCCCGACGATCAAGAACACGGAAGCGTGGTTGCTGCCGGTGGATGGCTGAGCGAGACACACGCGTGCCAGCTCGTTCGCCGCACGGCATCGTCGTGGCTGACTGTCTGTGGCTGAGGCATCGAGCAGGGGAGTCGCCGACCTCCCGCAGACTTCACCAGCGAAAGCACCCCTCATGCTGCACCGCCATCGCTGTCCGCGCGTGCCTCCAGGAGCTCAGCGAGCCGGTCCACGACGGCCGGCCAGCCCGTCAGCCGCACCACCCCGCGCCCGTCCTCGTTCGTGGACGCGACAGCCCGCACGGAGGACAGCTCCAAGCCCGCGCCCAGGAGTGCGCGGTTCAGCCGGTCGGCAGCCTCACGCGCCTCACGCCAACGGGAGACGTAGTCCACCCCGGACACCCAGAGACCGGAGTCCGCCCCCGGCAGATCGAGACCGTCGTTCAGCCAGCCCTCACCCGAGCCAGTCACCTTGCCACCTCTGCCCTGATCTAGGTAACGGATCATCAACTTCCTTGCACCAGGGCTAAAACGCAGCACGGCGGCCCCGGTACCATCAGGCACCGGGAACCGCCGTGTTCCCAGCCGGGCCACCCTTCGCTTTCCAGGGCTGACGGGGTGGCCCGGCCTATATGGGGATGTGAAGCGCGGACCCTCGCTCGGGAGGGGAGCCCCCGGGCCGTCCGAGAGACCGCGCCCCTTCGGCCAGAGTGGTCAGGCTCCGGCCAGTGACCGGGCCGCCACCCCGCCCCCGATCGCGAGGGAGCAGAGCAGGGGTGGCGACCCGGCGTCTATCAGGTCGACGACTCGAACCAGTCGGCCCAAACGCGCTCAAGGTCAAACCGGCACCACACTGACTTGCCGACGCCCTTGAGCCCTGGCGACCACCACACCGCATCGGCCAGGCGCTGAACGATCATCAGACCGCGTCCCCGATCCGGTACGAGTGCTTCGACGAAGTCGCCCGCCAGATCCGGCGAGAGAAACTCACCCGCCGGGAGGTCAGGAGGATTCGAGTCCTCGTCGAAGACACCGATCCCCAGCAGCCCCGTCCAGTTGATCAGCCACACGTCGATGCGCCTCTTCGCACCGGGCATCGACAGACGTTCATCCGGTACGGCGTGGTGGACGACGTTGCCGACCAGTTCCGATACGACGAGCTTCGCGTCATCGACCACGTACCCCAGGCTCCAGGTCCTGAGGTAGGAATCGACCATGTCCCGCGCAGCCTTCACGCAGTCCGGGTCCTCTGCGTAGACCGTCAGCGCCCGGAGGCCGCTAGAGGGGTCGTGCCACGAGCGGTGCGGAGCACCCACCGTCGGGGCGTTCGCTGTGTGTTTGCTCTGCCGCGCTTCCACCGCGTTCCCTCCCGTGCACTGGCGAGCCCCTTGGCTCGCCGAACTGTGGTGACCAGTGAACGGCGGGGCAGGCTTGGCCGGAAGCGTTCATCGGGGGGTTCACGTGAACACCGGCAAATGCCAAGGGGGTTCACCAATGAACCCCCAGTGCGACACTGCTGTGACACGATGAACACTCGCCGTAATTCTCGGGTTGGCAGGGGAGCATGAGCCGAGAACCGAACACTCAGTTGATCGCGGTCATGGACGAAGCGAAGGTCTCCAACAAGGGGCTGGCCAAGCGGATGAAGGACGCTGCCGCCCAGCGAGGCATCAGACTCGGAACGACACACATCGCTGTGCAGCGCTGGCGAGACGGTGTCGGCATCAAGCCGGAGACGGCAGCGATCATGGCCGACGTTCTCAGTGCCAAGCTTGGCCGGCGCGTCGCACCGGGCGATCTCGGTTTCTTCGACCACACTCGGCCGACTGCCCACGAGCCGATCGGCTACCCGCGTACGGTCCCCGACGTTCTGGCGGCGCTCGATGGCCTTGCCCAGGAGCACGCTGACACGCCGGCCTCAGACCGACTGATCATTGCGGAAGCCGACCTGAGCTCAGCCGTCCTGTCATGGATGATCGACCGGCCCGACGGCATCCAGGCCGACAGGCCCGCACATCAACGAGTCGGCATGCGCGACGTACGCGCGATCCGGGACGCCGCTTCCATGTTCATGCAGCTCGACTTCAAGTACGGCGGAGGCCACGGCCACAAGGCATTACGCCACTACTTCCGTCACGAGGTCCTCCCCCTGCTGAGCGCCAGCTACAGCGAGAAGGTAGGCACAGCGCTCTACGGAGCCGCCGCCGAGGTCTCCCAGTTACTCGCGTGGACCGCATACGACGTCGGTAGCCACCGGCTTGCCCACCGCTACCTCACGTCCACACTAAGGCTGTCCAAGGTCATCGATGACCGGATGTTCGGGGCGCGCGTCCTGGGCAACCTCAGTCACCAGGCCAACTACTTGGGCGAGCCCACACAAGCCATCCAGCTTGCCCGCGCAGCCATTGAGGGCGCCAAAGGCCGAGCCACCCCACGAGCTATGGCCAACTACTGGGCGATGGAGGCCCGCGCGCTCTCCAACGCCGGCGACCGGGCCGGAGCGGCCGAGGCGATGAACCAAGCGGAACGGCACTTCGTGCGAGCCGACAGCGCCGACGACCCGGCATGGCTGAGCTACTTCGATGACGCGGAACTCTTGGGCGAGCTCTGCCACTGCTTCCGGGACCTGAAGATGTGTCGGGAAGCCGTCGAGCACGCACAGCGCGCCGTCGACAGCACCGATCCGCAGTACGTCCGTACATTGGGCTTCTGCCGCATGGTGCTCGCCCAGAGCCAGCTACTGAACGGCGAACTGGAAGCCGCCGTCAGCACCGCGAGCCTTGCCGTGAACGGCGGCGATACCCTCCAGTCCGCACGCTTCCAGCGCTACGTCACCGACTTCCAGGCCGAGGTCAGCGCACACGCCGCGCACCCGGCCGTCGTCGCCTTCAACGAGCAGGTGAGCGAAGCACTCGCCCGCCTGGACGACGAGGACGAGTAGCAGCTACCAGGGACGCCAATCCCGCGGCGCATCGTCGTTGCGCAAGCCAGCGATGCGCCGGCGGTACTCGGCCGCTGTCTCCTGGTCCTCCTGCACGTTCTGCATGAGCCACGTCGTCATACCGAATTCTTGCAGCCGCCGGAGCGTGTCATATCCGTGCCAGTCGTACAGGTCCCGCCCGTACGCCCGCACAAAGTCCGCGTACTGCTCATCGGTCTGCCACCCAAGGCTGTGATGCTCGACCGCCGTGACCATCAGGTCCCACTCCGGGTGGTCGAAACAGAAGGCCTCGAAGTCGATCAGGATCACCTCGTCCCGATCGTTCACCATGAGGTTCTGCACGTGGGCATCACCGTGCACCGGCCCCCTCGGAGTCTCGAACCTCAACTCCTCGAACTGACCGCGCAGCTCCTGCCATCGCTTGCGGAGGAAGACCCGGTCATCGTCTGGGATCGGCGCCTTACTGATCCGCAGCTCTTGCTTGTCGAAGGGGTCAAACGCAGGCAACTCAAGGCCCGCGGGCACAGGCATGGAGTGCAGGTCCCTTAGGATGCCGCCGAGTTCGCCGTACGTAGCCTTACGGTCGCCCTCCACGATGAGACGCCAGAAGGTCACCGGGTGGCCGTCGATCAGGAAGGGCTGTTCGAGGCCGTCAACGAGTCGAGACGCCGGAAACCCCTCTGCAGCCAGCCACCTGGCAACAGCAACCTCGACACGAGCCTTCGGCAACCACGGTTCGCCCCGAGCCACTCGAACGATCACCGGCGCCGTGGCCAGACGGAACAGCGCGTTCTCTCCCAGCCGGATCAGCTCAGCGCCTCTGTCATCGAGCCCCGCAGCCCGGCACGCGGCACTCATCACCCGCGTAGCCCTGGCTGACGTGAACCTCTCTTCCGATCGAGCAGCGTCAACCGCCATGCCCGTACCAGCTCCCCTAGTCGCGCGCGATCAACCAGTGCGAGCTTCGGGTGACCAACCCAACGCGCACCGGACACACAAGCACGACGGTACCCAGCAGCAGGCGGCCTCAGCGAGGGCGGGAGCTCTCAGCCTGGGCAGCTCTTGGGGGCTCCGAGGCTAGTGGCGCTCCTGACCTGCGACGGAGTGGCCTTGGGGCATTGTCTGCCTCTGCCTTGGTCCCCGGTGTTCCCCGCCCGCGCTCATGTCTTCGTTCCACGCGGACGGCCCCGCCACCCCGTCCGCAGCCAAACGGCGGCATCGTCGCCTGTCGTGGGCCAAGCCGCAGCCAGGGAATGTCTCACCGCTCGGCGAACGCTCCCAGTTTCACAGCTGACCGAGGCCGTTTATTCCACAACGGGCGGGGAACTTTGCCAGATCCAAGTGTTCTGGGCATGACGTCCAGGGTGAAGGGTCTGGAACCGCTGACGCAAAAGTGCCACCGGTTCCTCAGCGACAACAATTGCTTCAGCAGGACACACAACCATGCACTGACTTTCACCGAAGAAGCCATAACATTCTGTGCATCGTTCAGTGTGCACAGTGGGGCGAGGATCTCCCGGCGCGATCGCACTGTTTGGGCACTCCCAAATGCAGGCGCCGCAGGAGATGCAAGCCTTGTTGATCGACACAGACATGATCATCACCTCGTTGCCACTGAATTTCCATCCTCACCCCGATGCAGAAGTCCCGCATCGACGAGGGAGGTGATACATGCCTTACCGTCCGCCAGGAGGCGTCCAGGACTAACCTCTGGGAAAGCATGCTGGAGTGCAGAGTAAATTGCGTCAAAGCCCTGTCCGCACGAACGCCACACGATTGCGCCAGCATGATTCAACTCAAAGAACTCTGCAGTGTCAAGACGACAGAGAACCATTCGACCGTCGACTTCGTCCCAAACCACATGCGGATGATGTTCAATTTTCATCAGCTATCCTTCATGTGAGGCCGTAACTGCAGCAAGTGGGACGAACGCATTCTCCGGAATGCCAGGATCAGAACCGGCCAGACCTGGAGGCGGAACACTCCCATCTCCGCTGGCCCTCCATGCAGCTACCTCAAATTGCCTTCGCAGGAGCGCGCAAAATAGCGGATGCGCGTTATTGTAGTCACGAGTAAAGGAAAAGTGGATTCCACGACATCCGCCGCCGCAGCTATCCCGAATAATGCAAGTCTTGCACGGATGAAGCGACTTAGCTACCTTATCCCTAATTCCGCTTAGCTTGGGATGGCTTGCGTAAATCTCGCGTAGGCGAGCCTGGCGAATATTTTGTGTCCGGAATTCTGGATACTGTAGCAGCTTGCATGGGTAGACCCAGCCCTCAGGATCGACCGACACCTCGGTCAGCCCAGCTCCACAATGGGACCGCAACCGCCCTTTGCTGCTGTAGTCGCCCTCGGCGTGGACTGAGTTATTCCCTTGAGCGGATGCCTTTGTGTGTGCGATATGTAGGCGATCCGGGAGTTCAACGATCTCCTGAGAGGTCAGCTCTTCCCCTCGGGCAGTGGCACCTCGACCCATGGGGAATTGCGGCACTACCCTGTGTTGTCCGATTTTCTTCGACCCGACGAATCTAAAAAGTTCTTCCAAGTCACCTAGGCCAAATCGAGACAATACCGAGTTGACGTCGACGCTAACGCCCGCCTTGAGTAGCAACTCAATGGCGGATACAGCCCGACGCCAAGAGCCCTCTCCACGGTTCCGATCATGGTGATGCGGCTTTCCGTGATCCAGACTAATTGTCACTAGATCAAAAATCTCTGCCACCGAATCCACATTCTTTGGCGTGACATAGTGCCCATTGGTGATCACATTGGTGCGCAGTCCGCGCTCCTTTGAGTGTCGCGCCACAGTGAGCAAATCACGCCGCGAAAATGGCTCACCTCCAGTGAAAATAAATGTCCGAGCTTCAGCCTCCACGACTTGCTCGACGAGATTAAGGGCCTCCTCGGTTGTCAGCTCCTGCGGTCGAGCCAACATCGCCTCCTGATAGCAGTACGTGCACCGAAGATTGCACGCCTGCGTGCAAATCCAATAGACGGCCCCCAACGGTTTGGCAGGAAATCTGAGATCTGGCGCGGCTGGTTCCTTGTCCAGATACAGGAGATGCCTCAACACGCACCACTCAAGAGTGGCTCCGAGGATGCTCGAAGCTCTCATCTCGTCAAGCTCAAATCTACGCTGCAGGTGAGAAAGCAAAAGATTTCGCTCTCGCCCGGATCGTAGCCAACGGAGAACCTCAGAGCATTCATCGTTGAGTCGATGCCAGGTGTTGAGAGTCGGGTTATACCCTAGACATTCTCCTGACCGGTAGATGAGTGACAATCTGGATGGCACTACTACGCGATTCAGCAGATCCATATGCGCCTCTCCTGCCCAATCAGATTAAGGCCCGCCTTGTGAAGGCGTCCCAAACCTCGCTTTTGTCACGCGAGGCAAAGACTCTTCACGTCAAAACATCGTCGTTACTCATGGTCACCCTCTACCGCTGCCGCTGCCGGCGTTGCTCCCACAGTCACAGGCGCAAAGCGGCGCTCGCGGTGCCTCAATGCTTGACTTTTCGACTTTCGGTGGAGTGTATCCCTCTCGTTTGATGTAGACGTTGACAACGAGAGGCAGCTGCTGTCCCGACTCGGATTCGCTGGTAGTCATGCGGAACTCCAATCGTGGATACTGCGTATGTGACTTGGGTAGCTATATCGTCCCTGTTCAGTCCGCTTGCCTGGAGATAAGCGCCTAGCCCGCGCCCGCGCCCGCACCCTCGGCACTGTTGCATTGGCACCAGCAGTCGGGCATCTTGGCGGGCTTCTCACCTTGACCAGTGTCCTGCGTACGCGACACTTGAGGAGGTGCATACTCTCCGCTCGCAACGTTTACGTTTACGATGATTGATTGCTGGCCCAAGCGCTCTTGGTTTTTGGTCATTACGACTCCTTTCGCCTCCGCCCAATCTCAGACTAAAGCACCCGTCTAGATAATGGGCCGCTTTTAACCCTAAAGGGCGATTCTGATGCGCTGTATGGAGCAACGTCTGCTTGAGTAGGCGTAGCCGTCACCTGGAGCGTGCTCCAACCTTTAATGCGCATCGGTGTCGCACAGCTAGATGGCTAAGGGAACGAGTCGGCTTGGTCGTTATTGCTGTGTCCAGGGCGGGAATTAAACGTTCAATCCGGTGGGTGGTCTCGGAAGCTGACGCCCTCGCAGGTTCCGCACCCAGCCCCGGAGGACAGGGGGCGAGTGAGGATGAAGTGGTTGCTTGCGCTGGCTGCGTCGGCGCTTCGAGTCCTCGCTCGTCGGCGCCGCTGAGGTTCTGTCGGACGGCGCTGCCGGGCCTTGGGAACGCCCACATCGTTGTCGATACGCGTGACTGCGTGACACCCAAGTACGGGCTTGGCGCTGCGGAGCCCCCACGCGGCTGATTACAACTTGCTTTGCCTCACTAAGGCGGCTCGCTCTGCTCACCACGAGGTCCGGCGCTTGGCCGGCCAGCGCTCTTGTCTCCGCCCCACTCCCGTCCGGCCCGCGCCCCGTGCCGTGCGCACAGCATGCAGCCACCGATGCCAGGGAAGGTAACGTCGCGACTGAGGCAGAGCTCGCCAACCCTACGGGTTTCCGCCCAGGGGTGGCCGTACAGCAAGATGGGTGTCTCTTGCCAGTCAGAACATCTCGATCTGATCCGAGCTGACTTCCTGGCGCATGCGTCGGGAAGACTCATACTCGTCGAGGGGGCCCAACGTGCGAATCACTGTCGCGTCGTAGAGCCAGCTGAGATTTCCCTCCTTTTCCAGGCGCCCACTCACTTGAATCGCGAGGTCCTCCTCATGGGCCCTGATGGCCTCGTGATAGTCCTCGTCGTCTGCGAGCCTTACTCGCACTTTTCTTGGGCCTGCTGATTGAAGGGAATCGAGACCGAACACGCCGGCGCCGCCAGCTTGCTTCTTAGCCAGCAGATGCACTCTCCCGGTAACCGAGATCTGCATCGTTTCCTGATCTTCCGCAAGCCTAATTGCAGCCTGGGTGAGCGTAGGAACATCCGTAGCGCGGAATTCGAAGTGGCTTTCTACGGCAGTAGGTGGCGCGGATGCCTTATCCCACTCGATCGTGATATCCGCTTCATCGGCGTTTGCCGCGATACCGAGAATGGCGTTAGTCATCTCGTATGAGATGCCGTCGACTACACCGCTCTCAAATCCTGCCAAAGAGCCACTTGAGCGATAGTGATCGAGCGCCTCAACGGTTGCTCCTACGGCATGTGCGACCGCTTCGTTGACTGTGCGGAGTCGAATGGCTCCCGGGTCCCAGGATGAGGTGAGAGAATCAGCCGAAGGTTTTAGGCTGACTTGGTCATCGGGTGGCGCCAAAGCCGTAACGATATAGCTTCCAGGCGCCGACTGTCCCATCATTACATGGTCCAAATACCTGCTAGCAAACCGTCCATGGCGATTCACGAAGTGACGCTCCGGCCCCAAGTAGTACTTCGCTCCAGCCAAAAGAGTCCTTCGAGCCGACTCAATGAGCCGCTCCCCGTTCCGCCACGAGATTAGACCGCTCGGAGCGCTTGACTCTTTCCTGAAGCGGAATTCATCCGAAGCCGATAGAGCTAGACGGGGGTAGAGTGAGCGCGCCCAAAAATCCCTGCGATGGGCCAACTGAAGCAACGCCGAGTGCATGAGGCTCGGATAGTCGACGGCTCTTTGATCGAGAGGGATTAGAACGCTGGATGCACCTTGGGTTGAGTCCGCATTTTGCGGCGGAGCGTATCGCGCGTAGATACCTTCCCGACCTCCCACTTTCTGCCAGCCGAGGTCTTTGAGGACTACCCGCAGTCTGTTTGGATCGACATTCTCAGGGATTGTGGCCTCGGCTTCATTCATCAAGCGACTCACCCCTGTCCTGCCTTTCCATGATAGCTATTAGGGCATTTGCATCAAAAATATTGTCGGTTGGGACATCGATCACCGGTTTCACCAATTTTGAGGTCTGTCCCTCTAGGTGTGTCCAGTAGCATTCGCGCTTAACGAGTAGACCGCCGTTTACCACCTCTGTCCACCCCATCTGCTCGTATGGCACGGTCATAACGATGAGGATCTTCTTGGGGTACGAACGGGTGGCGGAGAGGCCTTCGAAATACTCGCGCTTGGAGAACCGGTACTGAAATGACTTGGTGTCGCGGTCTGGGACAACCTGCGTCGTGCACTTCAGTTGAGCAAAGAGCAGCCCTTCCTGCTCCAAGTGTGTAGCAGCAGGGCGGATAAACTGGACATCAACGCCAAACGTGTCTTTGCCGATGACTTCTGCTGAACAGCCAGCGCTTGCTGCCACGCTGGAGACGTAGCCCTCTTGGAGCTGCTCCATCATCTTCGTAACGGTTCGCGGATGTACCGCCTTGATGTTCTGAGCCCGGGACTTGGTTCCGCTGCCCACTCTCGACAAGCCCCCCACGCGACGCACCCCCTACTCCGCCTGCCAGCAGGGTAGATCAAGTGTTTTGTCGCCGGGAGTGGTTGAGCAACCATCATGCATCGGACGTTAGCTCGCCCCACTGACAGTGGCCCCGGCCCTCCCAGGCCGCGCCCCTGGCTTACTGAGAGGCAGTGGCGCCCGCGTGAGCCTCTGACGGCACTGGAGGTGCAGTTTCCGGGGAGGCACGAGGTACGTACTTGCGCAGCGTTGCCTCCTGCTGGTGGTCAGTTGATCTCAGCTTCAGGCTGGACCGTGCCAGTTTGGGCCGGCTTCGCCACCTCGCGATGCTGCAGCAGGGACGTGGGACCCTCTGTCCAGCGTCTTACCGCGTCACTAGAAGGGCAGAGTCGGCTGGGGGCCTGGCTGGAGCGGAGCAAGCAGCCTTGCGTTGGGGGGCTCCGCAGTTGCACAGGACGGACTCACACGCCACCGCCCACCAACGGGCCCTCGCATCAGTAGAGGGGATTCGGGATGCCACACGGTCACCCGCAAGTCTGGAGCGGCCTCAGACCCACTCCACCTCGGAGACGATATGCGGGGCGCTTCGAGGAACGGGCAGCGGTGTCCGTGTGCACGCCGACGGCGCCGACGGGCGAGGGACCGAAACGCCGACCGCAGCCAACGCAGCGGCCATCTCTTCGTCGCTCACCCCCGCCAGCGCCTTAATCACCCGATCGAGTGCCTCGCTCACGTCAGTGTGCGTGACCACTCGAAGTGGGCGCCTGGCCTGCGTTCTTGACCGTCAAGGGCAGCAACTTCTTGCCGGTCGGGCCGATTTGTATCCGAGTGTCCATCTGGGGGCAGACCCCGCAGTCGAAGCAAGGGGTCCAACGGCAGTCCTCGACCTCTGTCTCGTCGAGGGCGTCCTGCCAGTCCTCCCAGAGCCAGTCCTTGTCCAGGCCGGAGTCGAGGTGGTCCCAGGGCAGGACCTCCTCGTAGGTGCGCTCGCGGGTGGTGTACCAGTCGACGTCCACGCCGAACGGCTCCAGGGCCTTGTCGGCGCAGGCCATCCAGCGGTCGTAGGAGAAGTGCTCGCGCCAGCCGTCGAAGCGGCCGCCGTCGTCGTAGACCGCGCGGATGACGGCGCCGATACGGCGGTCACCGCGGGACAGGAGGCCTTCCACGATGCCCGGCTTGCCGTCGTGGTAGCGGAAGCCGATCGAGCGGCCGTACTTCTTGTCGCCGCGGATCTTGTCGCGGAGCTTGGCCAGGCGGGCGTCCGTCTCCTCGGCGGAGAGCTGGGGCGCCCACTGGAAGGGGGTGTGGGGCTTGGGGACGAAGCCGCCGATCGAGACCGTGCAGCGGATGTCGTTCGAGCCGGAGACCTCGCGGCCCTTCTGGATCACGTGCGTCGCCATGTCGGCGATCTGGAGGACGTCGTCGTCGGTCTCCGTGGGCAGGCCGCACATGAAGTACAGCTTCACCTGACGCCAGCCGTTGCCGTAGGCCGTGGCGACCGTACGGATCAGGTCCTCCTCCGAGACCATCTTGTTGATGACCTTGCGCATGCGCTCCGAGCCGCCCTCGGGGGCGAAGGTCAGGCCGGAGCGGCGGCCGTTGCGGGTCAGCTCGTTGGCCAGGTCGACGTTGAAGGCGTCGACGCGCGTGGAGGGCAGGGAGAGGCCGATCTTGTCGTCCTCGTAGCGGTCCGCGAGGCCCTTGGCGATGTCACCGATCTCGGAGTGGTCCGCCGAGGACAGCGAGAGGAGGCCCACCTCCTCGAAGCCCGTCGCCTTCAGGCCCTTCTCGACCATGTCGCCGATACCCGTGATCGAACGCTCGCGCACCGGGCGGGTGATCATGCCGGCCTGGCAGAAGCGGCAGCCGCGCGTGCAGCCGCGGAAGATCTCCACCGACATGCGCTCGTGGACCGTTTCGGCCAGCGGGACCAGGGGCTGCTTGGGGTACGGCCACTCGTCCAGGTCCATCACGGTGTGCTTGGACACGCGCCACGGGACGCCGGAGCGGTTCGGCACGACGCGGGCGATACGGCCGTCGGGGAGGTACTCGACGTCGTAGAACGCCGGGATGTACACCCCGCCCGTCTTCGCCAGGCGGAAGAGGACCTCCTCGCGGCCGCCGGGGCGGCCCTCGGCCTTCCACTCGCGGATGATCCGGGTCATGTCGAGCACGGCCTGCTCGCCGTCGCCGATGATCGCCGCGTCGATGAAGTCGGCGATCGGCTCCGGGTTGAAGGCCGCGTGGCCGCCGGCCAGGACGATCGGGTCGTCGATCGTGCGGTCCTTGGACTCCAGGGGGATTCCGGCGAGGTCCAGGGCGGTGAGCATGTTCGTGTAGCCGAGCTCCGTGGAGAAGCTCAGCCCGAACACGTCGAAGGCGCGGACCGGCCTGTGGGTGTCCACCGTGAACTGCGGGACGCCGTGCTCACGCATCAGCGCCTCCAGGTCCGGCCACACGCTGTAGGTGCGCTCGGCGAGGACGCCCTCCTGCTCGTTGAGGACCTCGTAGAGGATCATGACGCCCTGGTTGGGCAGACCGACCTCGTACGCGTCCGGGTACATGAGCGCCCAGCGGACGTCGCACTCGTCCCACGGCTTGACCGTGGAATTGAGCTCTCCGCCGACGTACTGGATGGGCTTCTGCACATGCGGGAGCAGTGCTTCGAGCTCCGGGAACACCGACTCGGCGGCTTCGGCAGGCATCTCGCGAACCTTCGTGAGCTGACAGGGGTGACCATCAAGCGTAACCCGCCCGGCGGGCTCCCCCGTACGCTCAGCCGGACGCCGTGCGCCTGATCTCCTTCCACAGGCCGGGCAGCTCCGCCTCGGCCTGCGCCGCCCGTGCCTCCTCGCGGCCGTACAGGACCCCGTACGCGAATGTGCTCTCCCCCGCCGCGTGCGCCACCGCGGACAGCTCCCGCAGGGTCAGCCGGGTCATGACACTGTCCTGGTGCTCGCCGAGCAGGGTGGTGAGGGACTTCATGCCCTGGGTCAGGGAGCGGGCCGGTGTACCGAGGGCCGGGGTGGCCGCCTCGGCCGCGTACCGGGTGCGTTTGGCCTTCTTGCGGGCCTCGTGCACGGCGATGTCGCGTTCCTCACCGGGCGGCGCGCCGATCGCCTGCTCGACCAGCGCGGCGAGGGCCGCCAGGTCCTTGTCGACGGCCTTGGCGAGCACCTTCTGCGGCTGTTTCCCTGCGGCCTTTCGCACCGGGGGGTCGGCGAGCAGGGTGTCCAGGGTGTCCAGCAGGGTCAGATAGCGGCGGGAGTCCAGGACGGCGGTGATATGGGCGTGCGCTCCGCCGTGCCGGGCGTCGGCCCAGGCGGCGAGGCGCTCGCGGACGGGGCCGGTGACCAGGTGGGGCGGGAGCGCGTCCAGGGCGGCGGTCAGGCGTTCGGCCATGACCTCCTGGTCGCGGTCGAGGCCCAGCTCGCCCGCGAGCCACTTCAGCTCGGCGCCCACGGGGTCGGTGACGGCGTGGTCGAGGACGGAGCGGAAGCTGCGCAGGGTGCTGCGGGCCCGGCGGGTGGCGACCCGCATGCGGTGCCCGGAGTCGGGCACGTCCCGGCGGACCGCGGGGTCCAGCTCGACCAGTACGTCCCGCTGGGCGCGGAGATAGGCGAGGACGTGGTCGCCGGCCGTCCTCGGTGCTGCGTGTTTGTTCTTCCCGGGGCGGTGGCCTCCCGTCTCCTTCAGGGCCCGGGCGAGTTTCGACGGCGCCGCCGAGGGGCGTACGCCCGCCTTGCGCAGTCGTTTCTCCACCAGGTCGAGGAAGGCGGGGTCGCCGTCGTCGGCCAGTTCCACCTCGATCTCGGTCCACTGGGCGGCCCCGCTCCCGCCGGCGAGCCGCTCGGCGGTCACGGCGTCGACACTCGCCTCGGCCAGCAGGGTGCCGTCGGCGTCGACCAGGTGGCGCACATCGCGGGCGGAGCGGAGCCGGACCAGCGGGACCAGCTCGGCGTCCCGGACCCGGGAGCGGACGAGGGCGGCGATCTCCTCGGGGACGGTGTCGGAGAGCGGGGCTCGGATCTCGTCCCGCACGCCGGGGGCGACCGGGAACTTCAGGTGCCAGCCCGCGTCCGAGCCTCCGGTGCGGCGGCGCAGGGTGAGGGAGGCCGCGGCCAGACGTTGGTCGGCGGTGTCGTAGTAGGTGGCGTCGAGTTCCGCCAGGCCCTTGTCCAGGACGGCCGCCACCCCGCCGACGCCGGTCAGGTCGGGCAGCCCACTGTCGTCGGACTCGTACTTGCGCTCGATCTCGCGTTTCGCATCCGCCATGAATTGAATCTAGTGGGCCGCGAGGCGGCGCGGCAGGGCCCGTCCCGGGTGAATGGCCGGAAGACTCCCGTCATCCACCCGGTGCACCACCTCTCGGAGCCCCCGCCTCGGGGCTACGCCGACATGGGTCTCTGGACCTTGATCGACTGCAGCAGTCCCACGGCCACCCAGACCGCGAACATCGACGAGCCGCCGTAGGACACGAACGGCAGGGGCAGACCGGTGACCGGCATGATGCCGAGGGTCATACCGATGTTCTCGAAGGCCTGGAAGGCGAACCAGGCGACGATCCCGGCGGCGACGATCGTCCCGTACAGCTCGGTGGAGTCGCGGGCGATGCGACAGGCGCGCCACAGCACCACGCCCAGCAGGAAGATGATGAGGCCGGCGCCGACGAAGCCCAGCTCCTCCCCCGCGACCGTGAAGACGAAGTCCGTCTGCTGCTCGGGTACGAACTGGCCGGTGGTCTGCGAGCCGTGGAAGAGGCCGGCGCCGGTCAGGCCGCCGGAGCCGATGGCGATGCGGGCCTGGTTGGTGTTGTAGCCGACGCCCGCGGGGTCCAGGTCGGGGTTGGCGAAGGCCGCGAAGCGGTTGATCTGGTACTCGTCCAGGATGTGCAGCTGCCAGATGGCGACACAGCCGAGCACGCCGGCGGTGAGCAGGCCGAAGATCCAGCGGTTGGAGGCGCCGGAGGCGAGCAGCACGCCCAGGATGATGGACACCATGGCCAGAACCGTGCCGAGGTCGGGCATGAGCAGCACGATCAGGATCGGTACGGCGGCCAGCCCGAGCGACTGCAGGACCGTGCGGTGGTCGGGGTACGGCTTGTCCCCGGCGTCGACCCGGGCCGCCAGTATCATCGCCATGCCCAGGATGATCGTGATCTTCACGAACTCGGCGGGCTGGAGCGAGAAGCCGCCGCCGAACACGATCCAGTTGCGGCTGCCGTTGATGGTGGCGCCGAGCGGGGTGAGCACCAGCAGCACCCCGAACAGCGAGACGCCGTAGAGGATCGGCACGGCGTTGCGCAGGGCGCGGTGGCCGAGCCAGATCGTGCCGATCATCAGGGCCAGCCCGATGCCGAGGTTCATCAGGTGCCGGATCAGGAAGTAGTACGGGTCGCCCTGGTTGATCTCGGTGCGGTTGCGGGTCGCGGAGTACACCAGCAGCGAGCCCAGCAGGGACAGCGCGACGGCCGCGCACAGGATGGGCCAGTCGAGCCGGCGGGTGAGCGAGTCGCGCGCGAAGATCCTGGTCCAGCGGGCCCGCTCGGGGCCGTACCGGGAGACGGAGAAGCTGTTCGCGCCGGTCATGAGGGCATCCTCCGGCTTCCCCTTCCGCGGCGCGGCCGCCTGCGGGTGTTGCGGTTGCCCGTGCCGGGCGAGGCCGTGGTGGCGGGCTGCTGGTCGTCCCCGTTGCTGGGGTTGTCCTCCTGGGCCTTCTCGGCGTCCTTCGCGGGGTCGCCGCTGACCTTGGGGTTGATGATCGTGCCGTCCTTACGGACCTTCGGCAGTCCCGTCTGCGGCTTGGGCAGCAGCGCCTTCTTCTTGTCGATGGAGCCGTCGCCCCGGACGCCGTACAGCGCGCTGTAGATGTTGCGCACGGCCTCACCGGCGGAACCGGAACCGGTACCGGCCTGGGAGATCGTCATGATCACCGAGTAGTCCTTGGAGTACGTGGCCAGCCAGCCCGTGGTCTGCTTGCCGTAGACCTCCGCCGTACCGGTCTTGCCGTGCAGCGGGATCTTGTTCTGCGGCCAGCCGCCGAACTTCCAGGCGGCCGTACCGCGGGTGATGACGCCCGCGAAGGCGTCGTCCATGCCCTTGAGGGTGGCCTGGGTGACGGGCAGCTTGCGCTGCACCCTGGGCTTGATCTCCTGGACGGTCCTGCCGTCGGCGCTGATGATCGCCTTGCCGATGGTCGGGTAGTACTCGGTGCCGCCGTTGGCGACGGCGCCGTAGATCATCGCCTCCTGGATCGGCGTGACGAGGGTGTCGCCCTGGCCGATGGAGTAGTTGATCTCGTCACCCTCGCGCATCTTGTTGCCTTCGAGGCAGTTCTCGTAGGCGATCTTCTCGACGTAGGAGCCGTCCTTCTTGCCGCTCTTGCACCAGGCGTCCTTGTTGGCCTTCCAGTAGTTCAGCTTCCACTGGCGGTCGGGGACGCGGCCGGTGACCTCGTTGGGCAGGTCGACGCCGGTCTCCTTGCCGAGGCCGAACTGGTGGGCGGTCTTGAAGAAGTAGTCCTTCGGCTCGCCCTTCTTGGGGTTGATGCCGCCGTCCTTCTTCCACTCCCTGTCGGCGAGGCCGTAGAAGACCGTGTCGCAGGAGACCTCCAGGGCGCGGCCGAGGGAGATCGGGCCGAAGTTCTCGCCCTCGAAGTTCTTGAAGACCTGGCCGCCCACCGAGTACGAGCTGGTGCACGGGTAGCCGCCGTCCCAGACGTAGCCGGCGTTGACCGCGGCGGCCGTGGAGACCACCTTGAACGTGGAGCCGGGTGCGGCCTGACCCTGGATGGCCCGGTTGAGCAGTGGGTAGTCGGAGTCCTTGCCGGTGAGGGCCTTGTAGTCCTTGGCGGAGATGCCGCCCACCCATACGTTCGGGTCGTAGGTGGGCGCCGAGGCCATCGCGACGATCCGGCCGGTCTTGGCCTCCATGACGATGACGGCGCCGGAGTCGGCCTTGTAGTTCTCGCCGGTGATCTTGTCGTACTGCGTGCGGGCGGCCTTCATCGCCTTGTCCAGCTCGTACTCGGCGACGCGCTGCACCCGGGAGTCGATGCTGGTGACCAGGTTGGAGCCGGACTCGGCCGCATCCGACTTGGCCTTGCCGATGACCCGGCCGAGGTTGTCCACCTCGTAGCGGGTGACGCCGGCCTTGCCGCGCAGTTCCTTGTCGTACTGCCGCTCCAGCCCGGAGCGGCCGACCATGTCGGAGCGCAGATAGGGCGAGTCGGTGTCCTTGGCCTTCTGGATCTCGGCGTCGGTGACGGGCGAGAGATAGCCGAGCACCTGCGCGGTGTTGGACTTGCCCGGCCCCGCGTAGCGGCGCACGGCCTCGGGCTCGGCGGTGATGCCGGGGAAGTCCTCGGAGCGCTCGCGGATCTGCAGGGCCTGTTTGGGGGTGGCCTCGTCGGTGATCGGGATCGGCTGGTACGGCGAGCCGTTCCAGCACGGCTGGGGGGTCTTGGCGTCGCACAGCCGGACCTTCTGGATGACGTCCTCGGGCTTCAGGGCGAGGACGCCGGCCAGCTTGGTGAGGACCGCCTTGCCGTCGTCCTTCTGCTTGAGCAGGTCGGTGCGGGAGGCGGAGACCACCAGGCGGGTCTCGTTGTCGGCGAGGGGCACGCCGCGGGCGTCCAGGATGTCGCCGCGCACGGCGGGGTCGACGACCTGCTGGACGTGGTTGCCGGACGCCTCCTTCTGGTACTGGGCGCCCTCGCGGATCTGGAGGTACCACAGCCGGCCGCCGAGCGTGCCGAGGAGGGAGAGGACGAGGATCTGGATCACGACGAGCCGGATCTGGACCCGTGGGGTCCGCCCGGTCTCGGGGATGTTGGTCACTGCGGCTGTCCCCCTCTCAGTGCGGCGATGCGAGTACGCGTACGAATGATGAACGACCAGCCTGTGAGCCCGCGTTCCGCGCCGGCTGACCCGTTCGGGTGAACTCCGGGCCACTCACAGCCGCTTGACCCCCTTGATCCGGCCGACCCGCGCGGAGCGGGTGCGGGCCTTGGCCTTCAGCGCGCCGAGGCCGCCGCGCTGGCTGCCGATACGCAGGCCGGTGCCGGAGGAGAGCCAGCCGCTGGAGATGTCGCCGGCCTTGGCGGCGGGGCCGCTCTCGGCGAGCGGGTCGTTGTCGGCGCGGCGGGCCAGCCACATGATCCCGGGGACCACGAACGGGGCGAGCAGCAGGTCGTACAGGGCCGCCGAGAACAGCAGCCCGGGCAGGCCGACATGACGGGCGGCGGTGTCCCCGACCAGTGCGCCGACGCCCGCGTACAGCAGCGTGGAACCGATCGCGGCGGCGACCACGACGGCCATCGGGCCGGTCGCCGACTTCAGACGGCCGTTCTCCGGCCTGATGAGTCCGGCGAAGTAGCCGGTGACGCACAGCACGAGGGCGTAGCGGCCGGCCGCGTGGTCGGCGGGCGGGGCGAGGTCGGCGAGCAGGCCGGCGCCGAAGCCGACGAGGGCGCCGCCGACATGGCCGTACACCATGGCGAGGCCGAGGACGGTGAGCAGCAGCAGATCGGGGACGGCGCCCGGCAGATGCAGGCGGGCGAGGACGCTCACCTGGATCACCAGGGCCACGACGACCAGCGCGCTGGAGAGCAGGATCCGGTTGAGGCGCATGGAAGAGTCAGCTCCTACTGCTGCTCGTCGGTCGTGTCGTTCGTCGTACCGTTCGCGTCGGCCGAGGGCGTCACGGTGACGGTGACCGTCGGCGTCGGGACCGGTTTGGGCTTGGTCGGCAGGACCTCGTCGCGCGGGTCCTTCTTCGGGGCCTGGACGACCACGCCGACGATGTCGAGCTTGGTGAAGCCGACGTAGGGGGTGACGTAGATCGTGCGGGTGAGGCCGCCGTTGGAGGGCTCGACCCGGGAGACCACACCGACCGGCACGCCCGGCACGAACGGCCGGTCGGCCTCCGAGCCGAAGGTGACGAGCCGGTCGCCCTTCTTCACCTCCGCCTTGCCGTTGAGCAGTTCGACGCGCAGCGGGCGGTCGCCCTGCCCGGAGGCGAAGCCGAGTTCGTCGCCGCCCTCCATGCGGGTGCCGACGGTGAAGTCGGGGTCGTTGGCGAGCAGCACGGTGGAGGTGTCGGGGCCGACCGTGGTGACCCGGCCGACGAGCCCGTCGCCGTTGAGGACGGTCATGTCGCGCTTGATGCCGTCGTTGGCGCCCGCGTCGATGGTGATGGTCCAGGAGAAGCCCTGCGCCGCTCCTATGGCGACGACCTGGGCGCCCTTGATGCCGTACTGGCCCTCGCCGGCGATCTTCAGCATCCTGTCGAGCTGGTTCAGGCGGCTGCGGTTGCGGTCGTCGCTGCCGAGTTTCGCCTTGAGGGCCGCGTTCTCCTTCTCGAGCGTGGCGAGGCGGTCGTGCCGGCTGCCGGAGTCCCGGATCGCCGAGACGGCGTTGCCGACCGGGTCGACCGCCGAGGCCAGCCCGTTCTCGACCGGGCCGAACACCGCGGCCGCGGCCTGCCGGGCACCGTCGACCGGGGAGTTCCTGCCCCCGCGGATGTCCACCGTGATCAGCGCGAATGCGATGGCAACCAGCAGGACCAGGAGCAGCCGGCTCTCTTTCGTGTCCCTCACGTGCGGCGGCCGTGCCCTTCCTCAATAGGAATTCGGGGGCTCCTTTGCGGGCGCGATATGCGAAACGCAAGCCCTGGGGGCCCATTTGGGGAGCTTATGCCTCTCATCAACGATCCGCCGCACGAGAGGAGAAGGTCTCGCACGGCGGAATCGAAGTGTTATGTCATCTGCGCGGCTGGGCGTCCAGGACCTGCTGCAGCGCCTCGAACTCCTCGACGCACTTGCCGGAACCGAGCGCGACGCTGTCCAGCGGGTCCTCGGCGATGTGGATCGGCATGCCCGTCTCCCGCCGCAGCCGCTCGTCGAGTCCGCGCAGCAGGGCTCCGCCGCCGGTCAGAACGATTCCTCGGTCCATGATGTCGCCGGACAGCTCCGGCGGGCACTTGTCGAGGGTCGTCTTGACCGCGTCCACGATCGCGTTGACGGGCTCCTCGATCGCCTTGCGGACCTCGGCGGCCGAGATCACGACGGTCTTGGGCAGCCCGGAGACCAGGTCCCGGCCGCGGACCTCGGTGTGCTCGTCGGCGTCGAGGTCGTACGCGGAACCGATCGTGATCTTGATCTGCTCGGCCGTGCGCTCGCCCAGCAGAAGGCTGTACTCCTTCTTGATGTACTGGATGATCGCGTTGTCCAGTTCGTCGCCCGCGACCCGGATGGACTGCGCGGTGACGATGCCGCCGAGCGAGATGACCGCGACCTCCGTGGTGCCGCCGCCGATGTCCACCACCATGTTGCCGGTGGCCTCGTGGACCGGCAGACCGGAGCCGATGGCGGCGGCCATGGGCTCCTCGATGATGTGCACCTGACGGGCACCGGCCTGGGAGGACGCCTCGATCACGGCACGGCGCTCGACACCCGTGATGCCGGAGGGCACACAGACGACCACCCGCGGCCTGGCCAGATACCGCCGCTTGTGGATCTTCAGGATGAAGTAGCGGAGCATCCGCTCGGTGATCTCGAAGTCGGCGATCACACCGTCCTTCAGCGGGCGGACCGCCACGATGTTGCCCGGCGTCCGGCCGATCATCTTCTTCGCTTCGGCACCGACCGCGAGGATCCCACCCGTGTTGGTGTTGATCGCGACGACGGACGGCTCGTTGAGAACGATTCCGCGACCCCTGACGTACACCAGCGTGTTGGCGGTCCCGAGGTCGACAGCCATGTCACGGCCGATGAACGACATTGAGTTCCCCATCCGGATTCATCTGGCCTTCCCGAGCTTTTGAGGGCATGTCAGGACGGCGAGGCGGGTGCTGTGACGTGAAGGCTTCCATCGTAAACGCGCCTGCACGGACACTGCGCGAGGGTCTCCGCCATTGTCACCAGATGGCGGGCCGCCCCGCTTGTGGAGACGGTCCAACGGAGGCACGCGTTCCCCCGATCGGCAAGGCATATGCCAAGGGACGGCCGGAAATGTACGGCCGTCCCTGGTCAGGCGCCACCCGGCGAAACTGACGCCCCCTCAGAAAAATTACCGAAAACTCAAACGCCGCGACTCACACCCGGCCCGGGAAGAAGATCTTCACCTCGCGCTCGGCGGACTCCTCGGAGTCGGAGGCGTGGATCAGGTTCTCGCGGACGATCACGCCGTAGTCACCGCGGATCGAGCCGGGTGCGGCGGCGATCGGGTCGGTCGGACCGGCGAGCGCGCGCACCCCCTCGATGACCCGCTCGCCCTCGACGATCAGCGCGACGACCGGACCGGAGGACATGAACTCGACCAGCGGCTCGTAGAACGGCTTGCCCACGTGCTCGCCGTAGTGCTGCTCCAGCGTCGCGCGCTCCAGGGTACGCAGTTCCAGCGCGGTGATCTGCCAGCCGGCCTTGCGCTCGATCCGGCTGATGATCTCGCCGGTCAGGCCGCGACGGACAGCGTCGGGCTTGAGCAGGACGAGGGTGCGCTGGCTCACGGGAGGACTCCTTCTGACGTCTGCGGTGGTGGGACGAGGTTACAGGGCGTGTCGGGGCGTCCGTTACGCAGCGTCAGGTGCAGAGGCACCGGACTCCGCCTGAGCGGCGAATCTGGCCTTCGCCTCGTCCACCTTTCTGCCGAAGTGCACGGACGCCCACCACAGCGCCGCGAACACCGCACCCATGAAGTACATCGTCGGCACGAAGACGCCGGAGGCGATCAGCGCGAGCTGCAGGGCCCAGCCGAGCGCCACCCCGCCGGGGCGGGTCACCATGCCGCACAGCAGCACGCACAGCAGCATGGCGATGCCGCTGACCAGCCACACCGTGGAGACCGACAGACCCGGGTCCTTCATGGCGACCAGCCCGGCGAACCCGATGATGAAGAACTCGCCGATCAGGGTGGATGCACAGAGCGTACGCATCGTGGAATCTCAGCCCTTCCCCAGCAGCAGCCGGGCCTCGCCGACGGTGATGACGGAACCGGTGACCAGTACGCCGCCGCCGGCGAACTCGCCCTCCTCCTCGGCCAGCGTGATCGCGGCCTCCAGGGCGTCCGGCAGCCGCGGCTCGACCTGCACCCGCTCCTCGCCGAACACCTCGACGGCGATCGCGGCCAGCTCGTCCGCGTCCATCGCGCGGTGGCTGGAGTTCTGCGTGACGACGATCTCGGCGAAGATCGGCTCGAAGGCCTCCAGCAGCCCCCGCACGTTCTTGTCGCCGCTCGCGCCGACGACACCGATCAGCCGGCTGAAGTCGAACGCCTCCTGCACGGCCTCGGCGGTGGCCCGGGCGCCCGCCGGGTTGTGCGCGGCGTCCAGCACGATCGTCGGGGAGCGCCGCACGACCTCCAGGCGGCCCGGCGAGGACACGGCCGCGAAGGCCTTGCGGACGGTGTCGATGTCCAGCGGCTCCGCGCGCTGCGCGCCGACGCCGAAGAACGCCTCGACGGCGGCGAGGGCGACGGCCGCGTTGTGCGCCTGGTGGGCGCCGTACAGCGGGAGATACACCTCGGGGTACTCGCCGCCGAGGCCGCGCAGCGTGAGCAGCTGCCCGCCGACGGCGACCTGCCGGGCCACGACCCCGAACTCCAGCCCCTCACGGGCGACCGTGGCGTCCACCTCGACGGCCTTCTTCAGCAGTACCTGCGCCGCGTCCACCGGCTGCTGCGCCAGGATGACGGTCGCGTCCTGCTTGATGATCCCGCTCTTCTCGCCGGCGATCTCCCCGGTCGTCTCGCCCAGGCGGTCGGTGTGGTCCAGATCGATGGGGGTGATCACGGCGACGTCACCGTCGATGACGTTCGTGGCGTCCCAGGAGCCGCCCATGCCGACCTCGACGACGGCCACGTCGACGGGGGCGTCCGCGAAGGCGGCGTAGGCCATGCCGGTGAGGACCTCGAAGAAGGACAGCCGGTACTCCTGCTGACCGTCGACCATCTCGACGTACGGCTTGATGTCCTGGTACGTCTCGATGAACCGCTCGGCGGAGATCGGGGCGCCGTCCAGGCTGACGCGCTCGGTGATCGACTGCACGTGCGGGCTGGTGTAGCGGCCGGTGCGCAGCTCGAAGGAGCCGAGCAGGGCCTCGATCATGCGGGCGGTGGAGGTCTTGCCGTTGGTGCCCGTGATGTGGATCGAGGGGTACGACCGCTGGGGCTCGCCGAGCACGTCCATCAGCGCGGCGATCCTGCTGACCGAGGGCTCCAGCTTGGTCTCGCCCCAGCGGGTGGCCAGCTCCGCCTCGACCTCGCGCAGGGCCTTGTCGACCTCCGGGTCCTCGGGCCGCGCGGGGACGTCGGCGTACGGCTGCCCGCCCTGGGTGCGCAGGGTGCGGCTGCCGGCCTCGATCACGGCGAGGTCGGGGTCGCGGGTGGTCTCGGCCTCGATGATGTCGTCGAAGCTGTCGAGGGGGTCGGGCTGGTCGGTGCCGTTCGGGTCGCTCACGGGGCCCAGTCTACGGAGCGGGAGTGACAATGGGCCGGTTCGGGGGTGGTTGCTCTCTGTTGCCGGGTGCGGGTCCGTTGTGGCTGGTCGCGCCCACGCGGCGGAGCCGCACACCGGTACTGCCCCGCGCCCCTTGGGCGGGCGAGGACCCCGGCGCCTCGGATGCGCCGGGGCCCTCGGCCACGCGGAACGAACTAGGCCGGCGGCAGCTTCTCCAGCTGGGCCGTGATGCGGGCGATGTCCTCGTCGGCCTTGGAAAGACGCGTGCGGATCTTGTCCACCACGTTGTCCGGGGCCTTGGCGAGGAACGCCTCGTTGCCGAGCTTGGCCGTGGCCTGGGCCTTCTCCTTCTCGGCGGCGGCCAGGTCCTTCGCGAGGCGCTTGCGCTCGGCCGCCACGTCGATCGTGCCGGACAGGTCGAGCGCGACCTCGGCGCCGGCGACCGGCAGGGTGGCCGTGACCGTGAAGGAGTCGCCCTCCGGCTGGAGGCGCAGCAGCTGGCGGATGGCGGCCTCGTGGGGGGCCAGGGCCGTACCGCCCAGGGAGAGGCGGGCCGGGACGCGCTGGCCCGGCTGCAGGCCCTGGTCGGCGCGGAAGCGGCGGACCTCGGTGATGACCGACTGGAGGGTCTCGATCTCCTGCTCGGCCGCCTGGTCGCGGAAGCCGCTGTCCTTGGGCCACTCGGCGACGACGACCGACTCGCCGCCCGTCAGGGTCGTCCACAGGGTCTCCGTGACGAACGGGACGACCGGGTGCAGCAGCCTGAGGGTGACGTCCAGGACCTCGCCCAGGACCCGCTTGCTGACCTCGGCCGGCTCGCCGCCCGCCTGGAAGACGGTCTTGGAGAGCTCGACGTACCAGTCGAAGACCTCGTCCCACGCGAAGTGGAAGAGGGCGTCCGACAGCTTGGCGAACTGGAAGTCGTCGTAGTAGGCGTCGACTTCGGCGACGACCGAGTTCAGCCGGGAGAGGATCCAGCGGTCCGTCGCCGACATCTTCGACGGCTCCGGCAGCTCGCCCTCCACCGTCGCGCCGTTCATCAGCGCGAAGCGGGTGGCGTTCCAGATCTTGTTGGCGAAGTTGCGGGAGCCCTGGACCCAGTCCTCGCCGATCGGGACGTCGACACCGGGGTTCGCGCCACGGGCCAGGGTGAACCTGAGCGCGTCGCTGCCGTACTTGTCCATCCAGTCCAGCGGGTTGACCGCGTTGCCGAAGGACTTCGACATCTTCTTGCCGAACTGGTCGCGGACCATGCCGTGCAGGGCGATGGTGTGGAACGGCGGGGTTCCGTCCATCGCGTACAGGCCGAACATCATCATCCGGGCGACCCAGAAGAAGAGGATGTCGTAGCCGGTGACCAGAACGGAGTTCGGGTAGAACTTCGCGAGCGACTCGGTCTGTTCGGGCCAGCCGAGGGTGGAGAACGGCCACAGGCCGGAGGAGAACCACGTGTCGAGGACGTCCGTGTCCTGGTGCCAGCCCTCTCCGCTCGGCGGCTCCTCGTCCGGCCCGACGCAGACGACTTCGCCCTGCGGTCCGTACCAGACGGGAATCCGGTGCCCCCACCACAACTGCCGCGAGATGCACCAGTCGTGGAGGTTGTCGACCCAGTCGAAGTACCGCTTCTCCATCTCCTGCGGATGGATCTTGACCTTGCCCTCGCGGACGGCGTCACCGGCGGCCTTGGCCAGCGGGCCGACCTTGACCCACCACTGCATGGACAGGCGCGGCTCGATGGTGGTCTTGCAGCGCGAGCAGTGGCCGACGGAGTGGACGTACGGCCGCTTCTCGGCGACGATCCGGCCCTCGGCGCGCAGCGCGGCGACGATGGCGGAGCGGGCCTCCAGCCGGTCCAGGCCCTGGAAGGGGCCGTGGGCCGTGATGACAGCGTGCTCGTCCATGATCGTGATGGACGGCAGGTCGTGCCGCTGGCCGATCTCGAAGTCGTTCGGGTCGTGGGCCGGGGTGACCTTGACGGCGCCGGTGCCGAACTCGGGGTCGACGTGGGTGTCCGCGACGACCGGGATGGAACGGTCGGTCAGCGGGAGCCTGATGAGCTTGCCGATGAGGTGCTGGTAGCGCTCGTCGTCGGGGTGGACGGCGACGGCGGTGTCGCCGAGCATCGTCTCGGCGCGGGTGGTGGCGACGACGATGGTGTCGTCCCCCTCGCCGTACTTCATGGAGACGAGCTCGCCGTCGTCGTCCTGGTACTCGACCTCGATGTCCGAGATCGCCGTCAGACAGCGCGGGCACCAGTTGATGATGCGCTCGGCGCGGTAGATCAGCTCGTCGTCGTAGAGGCGCTTGAAGATGGTCTGGACGGCCTGGGACAGGCCCTCGTCCATGGTGAACCGCTCACGCGACCAGGCGACGCCGTCACCGAGGCGCCGCATCTGCCCGGAGATCTGCCCCCCGGACTCGCCCTTCCACTGCCAGACGCGCTCGACGAAGTCCTCGCGGCCGAGGTCGTGCCGGGACTTTCCTTCCTTGCCCAGCTCGCGCTCGACGACGTTCTGCGTGGCGATACCGGCGTGGTCCATGCCGGGCTGCCACAGCGTCTCGTAGCCCTGCATGCGCTTGCGGCGGGTCAGGGCGTCGATGAGGGTGTGCTCGAAGGCGTGCCCGAGGTGGAGCGAGCCCGTGACGTTCGGCGGCGGGATGACGATCGTGTACGGCGGCTTGTCGCTCTTGGCGTCCGCCTCGAAGTAACCGCGCTCTACCCAGCGCTCGTACAGCGGCCCCTCTACGTCGGCCGGCGCGTACTGGGTCGGCAGTTCGGAGTCGGGCGCGGGTGGCTGCTGCTGAGCGTTCTCGGTCACGGGGGTCAGTTTAGAGGTGTCACGGGGTGGTCCCGAAACGCGTTTGTTCTGTAACGGTGCGGCCCCCGGTGCCGTGCGGTTCCCGGGCCTGGTCCAGGATGTCAGGAACACATAAGCGTCCTAGGGGGAACCCAGAAATGAGCAACAACCAGCCGGGCCCGTACGGCCAGCCGCCCCAGCAGCCGGGTCCGTACGGCCAGCCGGGGCAGCCTGGACCGTACGGCCAGCCGGGGCCCTACGGCCAGCCGGCCCAGCCGGGCCAGCCGGGCCCGTACGGCCAGCCGCCGCAGGCTCCGCAGCCCGGCTACGGCTACCCCCAGCAGGCCCCGCCGGCTCCCCCGCAGCCGGGTTACGGCTACCCGCAGCAGGGTGTGCCGCCGCAGCCGAACCCGTACGGCCAGCAGCCCCCTTACGGCCAGCAGCAGCCGTACGGCATGCCGCAGCCGCCGCAGGCGGGCGGGGGCAAGAAGAAGACGGGCCTGATCATCGGTGGAGTCGCCGTGGTGGCGGCCCTCGCGGTGGGGGCCTACTTCGCGTTCAGCGGAAGCTCCACGAACATCGCGGACGACGGGCCGCACAAGCTGACGACGCCTGAGGCGGTCATCAGCGGCACGTACACGAAGCAGGGGGACTCCGATTCCACGGATCCCAGCGACGCCAACAAATCGGACTACGAGAAGTGGGGGGTGAAGAACCCCACCGAGGTGAGCGCCAAGTACCAGAGTGGCAAGGGCCTGACCATGAAGGGTCTCGGCTTCAGCGGAGTGTACGGGACCGTCGACGACCCGGAGGCCGTCGTCGACGCCTTGTTCGCCAAGGCCAAGACGGAGTCCGAGAAGGACCAGAGCGGTTCCGACACCAAGGGCAAGCTGATCGGCAGCCCCGAGGCCGTCCACCCGGCAGGCTTCTCCAACGGCGTCATGAAGTGCCAGATGGCTCAGATCGACACCAGCGGCTCGTCCTCCACGGAGTCCGGAGTGCCGAAGACCATGCAGTTGCCGATCTGCGTCTGGGGCGACCACAGCACGGTGGCCGTCGTCACGTCGTTCAGCGTCGCCTCCATCGCCTCCGGCCAGGGCGGCTCTATCGACGACGCCGCGGAACTCACGGCCAAGCTGCGCAACGACGTCCGCGTCAAGGCTTGACGACGCCTACAGCTCGACGATGAAAGGGCCCAGGTCGAGCGACCGGGGCCCTTTCTCGCATCTTGGGTACGCCGCCGTAGACATCACCAGGAAGTCGCCAGGAGCGCTCATCCCACGATGATCTCGCACTGGCGAAGATCTCAGCCATTTTGGCGCCTCCCGCGGCAAGCGCTCGCCATTCCTTCCGGCAGGCAGCCCACCATGGCGCTCGGGGCGACAGAGCCGGCTAGTCGGGGCTCCAATGCGCTGCCTCACCCATCAGCACGCCTCAGGCAACCGCAACATTCACGCCGACCGCCACACCAGTCCACTCGCACACATGATCGATGCCGTGATTGGCTTGTACGCGTCACCCCTTCCCTGTGAACGCGAGGATCATGATGAGAATTGGCCAGGCACTTGCAGCGGCGGGCATCACGGCGGCCGCCGTACTCACCCCGGTCGCTACCGCCACACCGGCGGCAGCGTACGACTACGCCAGCCCCTGCTGGAACTACGTCGGAAACCACGGCTACCGCGTGGGCCCCAAGGTAGAGGCTGCCTGTGAGTACGAGGCGCTGCGCCTACCGGTGTGGACCCCCAACCCGAACTGCATGCGGGGACTTACCCAGATCGGAGTCGCCCTGGATGTCGCTCAGGAAGCCTGCAGGCGCGCTCACCTCTGAGGGTGACTGACGGCACATACACTGCCGCCGCTTCTCAGGAGGTGGCGGCCTTGCCACATCAGACGGCGACGGCCCGGGACCTTGGCGCGCTCCGTCGAGGACGAGCAGCAGACAGGCGCCCGACAGAGATACGTCGGGCGCCCTGTTTTGCAGAGCTTCTTATGCCGACTTCTGCTCGCCAGACCCCCGCCCCCGCGCATCCCGAGGGATCAGCGTCGGGTTGACGTTGGAGAGGACCACGTCGGCCGTGATGACCACGCGGGCCACGTCCTTGCGGGACGGGACCTCGTACATCACGCCCTGGAGGACTTCCTCCATGATGGCGCGCAGGCCCCGGGCGCCGGTCTGGCGGAGGATGGCCTGGTCGGCGATGGCCTCCAGCGCCTCGCGCTCGAAGTCCAGCTCCACGCCGTCGAGTTCGAACAGGCGCTGGTACTGCTTGACCAGGGCGTTGCGGGGCTCGACCAGGATCTTGAGGAGTGCCTCGCGGTCGAGGTTGTGGACCGAGGTGATCACCGGGAGGCGGCCGATGAACTCGGGGATCATGCCGAACTTGACCAGGTCCTCCGGCATGACGTCCTCGAAGACGTCCTTGGCGTCCAGCTCGCGCTTGGAGAGGATCGTGGCGCCGAAGCCGATGCCCTTCGCCCCGGCGCGCGCCTCGATGATCTTCTCCAGGCCGGCGAAGGCACCGCCCACGATGAACAGGACGTTCGTCGTGTCGATCTGGATGAACTCCTGGTGGGGGTGCTTGCGGCCGCCCTGGGGCGGGACCGAGGCCGTGGTGCCTTCCAGGATCTTGAGGAGGGCCTGCTGGACGCCCTCGCCCGACACGTCACGGGTGATCGACGGGTTCTCGCTCTTGCGCGCGACCTTGTCGATCTCGTCGATGTAGATGATCCCGGTCTCGGCCTTCTTGACGTCGTAGTCCGCCGCCTGGATCAGCTTCAGGAGGATGTTCTCGACGTCCTCGCCCACGTAGCCCGCCTCCGTGAGCGCCGTCGCGTCGGCGATCGCGAAGGGCACGTTCAGCATGCGTGCCAGGGTCTGCGCGAGGAGCGTCTTGCCGGAGCCCGTGGGCCCCAGCAGCAGGATATTGGACTTCGCCAGCTCGATGGCGTCGTCACGGCCGCCGGCGCCGCCGTTCTCGCCCGCCTGGACCCGCTTGTAGTGGTTGTACACCGCGACGGAGAGGGCCTTCTTGGCCGCCTCCTGGCCGACTACATAGCCTTCGAGGAACTCGTAGATCTCGCGGGGCTTGGGCAGCTCCTCCCAGCGCACCTCGCTGGTCTCCGCGAGCTCTTCCTCGATGATCTCGTTACAGAGATCGATGCACTCGTCGCAGATGTACACACCGGGCCCTGCGATGAGCTTCTTGACCTGCTTCTGGCTCTTGCCGCAGAACGAGCACTTGAGCAGATCGCCGCCGTCACCGATGCGTGCCACGGTGTGCTTCCCCTTCGCCTGGGAGACGCCTGGACGCGAGATCCAGCGGCTCCTGGTGCTGCCTTATGTCCGACGGTACCTTGCCGGGCCCGGTGTTCGGGCCCCCCTTGGCAGGGTTCACTGTGACGTGCACGGTGCCAAGAGGGGCGGAATGCGAGGCGTTCCGCCTCAGCGGACCGAGCTGTTGTTCAGCTTGCGGGTGGAGATGATCTGGTCGACGAGGCCGTACTCCAGCGCCTCCTCGGCCGTGAGGATCTTGTCGCGCTCGATGTCCTCGCGGATCTTCTCGATGGGCTGGTTCGAATGCTTGGCCAGCATGTTCTCCAGCTGGTCACGCATCCGGGTGAACTCCTTGGCGATGATCTCCAGATCGGAGAGCTGGCCGCGGCCGGTGGAACCCGCCGGCTGGTGGATCAGCACGCGGGAGTTCGGCAGGGCCATGCGCTTGCCGGGCGTACCAGCGGCCAGCAGGATCGCCGCGGCGGAGGCCGCCTGGCCCATGCACACCGTCTGGATGTCGGGCTTCACGAACTGCATGGTGTCGTAGATCGCCGTGAGGGCGGTCATGTCGCCACCGGGGCTGTTGATGTAGATCGAGATGTCCCGGTCCGGGTCCATCGACTCCAGGCACAGCAGCTGCGCCATGACGTCGTTGGCGGAGGCGTCGTCGATCTGGACGCCCAGGAAGATCACGCGCTCCTCGAAGAGCTTCGCGTACGGGTCGTACTCGCGGATGCCCTGGGAGGTGCGCTCGACGAAGCGCGGGATGACGTAGCGGCTGTCGGGGCGGGGCCCTTCGTACATGCCGCTGGCGGCGCCGGGGAAGTTGCTCATGGGGTGTTCACCGTCCTGGTGGCGTTCTGGGGGCTTCGGTCTCGGCGGTGCGTGGCGTGGCCTGGCCGGTCAGGCACCGGTGCCGCCGCCTCCCGGAACACCCGAGGCGTGCGTGATGATCTCGTCAATGAGACCGTACTCCTTGGCCTCTTCCGGGGTGAACCAGCGGTCGCGGTCGCCGTCGCGGATGATCGCCTCGACGGTCTGGCCGGAGTGCTGCGCGGTCAGCTCGGACATGCGCCTCTTGGTGCGCAGCAGGTACTCGGCCTGGATCTTGATGTCCGAGACCGTGCCGCCGAGGCCCGCGGAACCCTGGTGCATCATGATGTCGGCGTGGGGCAGCGCGAAGCGCTTGCCGGCGGCGCCACCGGTCAGCAGGAACTGGCCCATCGAGGCGGCCATGCCCATGGCGATGGTGACCACGTCGTTCGGGATGTACTGCATGGTGTCGTAGATCGCCATGCCGGCCGTCACCGAGCCGCCCGGGCTGTTGATGTAGAGGTAGATGTCCTTGTCCGGATCGGCGGCAAGGAGCAGCAGCTGTGCGGTGATCTTGTTGGCGATGTCGTCGTCAACCTGCTGCCCGAGGAAGATGATCCGCTCGTTGAGCAGCCGGTTGTAGACCTGGTCGCCGAGGCCACCACCGATGGAAGGCTCGCCGGCGGCTGAGGGCATCAGATTCGTCACGTATCCACCTGCTCGTCTTACGACGGCGCCGGGCCGTCTCATTGTTCTGCCTTTCATGGACCCTAACGCGGCGGTCCCTTCGGGGAATCCCGGAGAGGTGAGTGTTCGCCGGGGGCGTAGCGCTCCGCTGAGGTCTCGGTGCGGTCCGTGGGCGGCGTGCCGCGGGGACGACACAGGCCCCCGGGAACGCTCCCAGGGGCCTGCGTACGCGCTTCGGAGGCGCTGGGGGCCGGATCAGCCCTCGGCGTTCTCCTCGGAGGTCTCCGACGCCTCGGCGGCCTCGGTCTCCTCCTCGTCGTCCAGGTCGACGATCTCGCCGTTGGTGTCCTTCACCGTGGCGGCCTCGACCACGACGGCCAGGGCCTTGCCGCGGGCGACCTCGCCGACCAGCAGCGGCACCTGGCCGCCCTCGACGACGGCCTGGGCGAACTGGTCGGGGGACATGCCGGAGGAGGCCGCACGCCGCATGAGGTGCTCGGTGAGCTCCTCCTGGTTGACGTTGAGGTTCTCCTTCTTGACCAGCTCGTCGAGGACGAACTGGGTCTTGATGCCCTTGACCGCGGCGTCGCGGGTCTCGGTGTCGAACTCCTCGGCGGTCTTGCCCTGGATCTCCAGGTACTTGTCGAGGGTGAGGCCCATCTGGCCGAGCTGGTGGTGCTCCAGGTTGTGCTTGCGGGTGTTGATCTCGTCCTCGAGGAGCTTCTCGGGGACCGGGACCTCGACCAGCTCCAGGAGCTTCTCCAGGACACGCTCCTGCGCCTGGGTGGCCTGGTCGAACTGCTTCATGTTCGCGAGGCGCTTGCGGCTGTCGGCCTTGAGCTCGTCCAGGGTGTCGAACTCGGAGGCGAGCTGCGCGAACTCGTCGTCCAGCGCGGGCAGTTCACGGGCGGCGACCTGGGAGACCTTGACGGTCACCTCGGCCTCCTTGCCCGCGGCGGAGCCGCCCTTCAGCTCGGAGGTGAAGGTGGCCTCGCCACCGGCCTCCAGGCCCTTCACGGCGTCGTCGATGCCGTCGAGCAGCTCACCGGAGCCGATGGTGTAGGAGACGCCGTTGGCGATGCCGTCCTCCAGCACCTCGCCGTCGACCTTGGCCTCCAGGTCGATGGTGACGACGTCGCCGTCCTGGGCGGCGCGCTCGACCGGGGAGGTGGAGGCGAAGCGCTCGCGCAGCTGCTCGACCGACTTCTCGATGTCCTCGTCGGTCACCTCGACGGCGTCGACCTCGACCTCGATGCCGGAGTAGTCCGGGATCTCCAGGGCCGGGCGGACGTCGACCTCGGCGGTGAAGTTCAGCGTCTCGCCGTCCTTCAGCTCGGTGATGTCGACCTCGGGCTGGCCGAGCGGGTTCAGCTCCGCCTCGTTGACCGCTTCGGTGTAGAACTTGGGCAGCGCGTCGTTGACGGCCTCTTCCAGGACCGCACCGCGGCCGAACCGCTGGTCGATGACACGGGCCGGGATCTTGCCCTTACGGAAGCCCTTCACCGTGACCTGCTGGTTGATCTTCTTGTACGCCGCGTCGAGGCTGTCCTTGAGCTCCTCGAAGGGCACCTCGACAGTGAGCCGAACCCGGGTCGGGTTCAGGGTCTCCACGGCGCTCTTCACGGTTCGGTCTCCTTGTGGCTGACTTCTTGGTTTCTGCCGGAGCCAGACTGGTCCGGCGGATTTCGCCGCCCGGAGGAGTTCGTAGGCCGAGTGGGCCGGGACACACGGGCGCGCAGCTTGCATAGTAACCGCAGCCGGTCAGCGCCCCAAAAGGCGATCATCGCGACGTCGCGAGCCGTTGGTCGGGGTGGCGGGATTTGAACCCACGGCCTTCCGCTCCCAAAGCGGACGCGCTACCAAGCTGCGCCACACCCCGTCTGGTGCGACACGTAGGGTACATGCCCCGGGGGATCACGTCGGCCGTATTCCGGCGAGGGCGGCGCGCGGGACGGCCCGGCGGTCGACTCGTTGGCCTCGACGGCGGGCGACCCGCTACGATGCCTCCAGTGCCGCGGTCACCGACCTGCGGCGCACTGTCGCGGGCGTAGCTCAATGGTAGAGCCCTAGTCTTCCAAACTAGCTACGCGGGTTCGATTCCCGTCGCCCGCTCCATACGGCTCAGGGCCCGGGCCGGAGGATCAGTCCTCCGGCCTGGCCCTGAGTGTCACAGGCCCCGGGCGCGCTCCGCTCCGCCGGGCGCCGCTTCCCGCGACCTAGATCGCCGGGTGATCGAGCACGTTGCCGTGCGAGCAGCTGTTGGCGTGGATGGGCACGTAGTTGCTCAGAATGGGCAGCGCCGACACCTCCGCCCCTTCCAGCCCGCAGACGGATGCCGGCGCGAAGGTCCAGGTGGTGATAGGGGTCGCCTTGTTGTCCGCGTGGGCGGGAGCTGCCCCGGCGATGGCGGCTACGGCCAGCGCGGCGGTCATGATGATCTTTCGCATGCTCGCTCCAACGATCATCCCGATCAGCGGACACGGCTCGCCCTGGGCATGTCCCCCGCGTGCCCCGTGGTGTGTTCAGAGGGTCTTCACGTCCACGCTGTAGAGCGAGCGCCGGCCGTAGAGGACGTAGAGGGCGTCGCCGGACAGGACGGGGGCTCCGGGGATGTCGGAGGAGCCGTCGATGGCGCTGTCGTCACGGCCGGGGAGTGTGCCGGTCACCCGGCCGGTGCGCACGTCCAGGGCGGCCAGGCGGCCGTTGGGCGAGGCCAGGTAGAGCCGGGTGGCGGAGGCGGCGGGCGGGCCGGGCTGCTCCACGGTGGAGTTGCTCTGCCACAGCTCGCGTCCGGTGGCCGGGTCGACGGCCCGGACACTGCCGCTGGTCAGGGTGAGGTACAGGGTCCCGCGCAGCAGCCAGGCGGCCGAGGCGGGGCGCGGCGGGGACAGCCGTACCGTCGTCAGGATCCGTGAGGAGAGGTCGATCAGGGTCAGGCCGCTCAGCTTCTGTGTGGCCGGGTCGGCGCCGAGCACCAGGTGCCGGCGGGCCTCGCCCAGCAGGGAGAGGCCGCCCTTGGCCGTCCGTGTCCAGCGCGCTCTGCCGGTGGCGGGGTCGAGCTGGGCGATCGTGGTGCGGTCCGGGTCGCCGTGGGCGTCGGGGGCGTGGCAGACCAGGTAGACCTGTCCCGCGGCGCCGGACAGCCGGCAGTCCCCGTCGTCCGTGACGCCGTAGGGCATCCGGTGGTGCCAGCGGACGGTGCCATGGGCGGCGTCGAGGAGGGCGTAGGAGTCGGAGGCCTTGCCGTAGGTGGTGAAGACGCCGGCCGGGGTGGCGACGGCACCGCCGGTGTCCGGGCCCATGCTGTCCGTGTTGTCGGCGACGACGGTCTTCCAGACGGCCCTGCCGGTGACCGTGTCGAGGGACTGCACGGTGTAGCGGGTGCGGATCTGCGGCTCCTGCGCCGACCCGACGGCGTGTTCCTCGCTGCCGATGACGTACGCGCCGCCGGGACGGGTGCCGATGACCGTGCCCCCGCCCGGGCTCAGGGACACGGGCGTGGCGTCCACGGGCAGGGTCCAGGAGTTGCGGCCGTCGGCCAGCGCGAACCGGGCGGCCATGATGCTGTCGCCGGCGCACACCAGCGAGGTCCCTGAGGTGACGCACCCGCTGAACGGTCCGTTGGGGGCCGCGGTGTTCCGGCTGCCGCCCGCGGGTGTCCCGGCCTGCCGGTGCCAGGCGTGCCAGCCGGCCGGCAGGGCGTGCGGGGTGCCGCCGCCGTCGCGGGCGAGGAAGGCGATTGCGGTGGCGGCCACGGTGGCCAGTGCGGCGGCGGCCGCGACGAGCGCCGTCCGGCGGCGCCGACGCCGTGGGCGTGCGGGGTCCGGCCCCGGTTCCCGTGTCGCGGGCCGCTCCGGCCGCTCGGGCAGCCGTCCGTCGCGGAGCAGGTGCAGGAGTTCGTCGGGGGTCGGGCGGCCCTTGGGGTGCTTCTCCAGGCAGAGCCGGACGAAGGGGAGCAGATCGGCGGGGACGCCGGCGAGGTCGGGCTCGCGCTCCACGACTCTCGTCGCCGTCTCCCAGGGGCTGACGCTGTCGAAGGGACCGTGCCGGGTGGCGGCGTATGCGACGACCGCGCCGAGGGAGAAGACGTCGGTGGCGGGGCCGACCTCGTGCGGGGAGGTGAACTGCTCGGGGGACATGAAGGGCGGGGTGCCCATCACCGGCCCCGTCTGGGTGAGGGCGTCGGCGGTGGTGGACTCGGCGGCGCGGGAGACGCCGAAGTCGATGACGCGCGGGCCGTCCTCGGCGAGCATGACGTTGGCCGGTTTCAGGTCGCGGTGGACGACTCCGGCGCGGTGGATGTCGCGCAGTGCCTCGGCGAGCCCGGTGGCGAGTTCGCGCAGCCGGCCGGGCGGGAGCGGGCCGTGGCGGCGGACGTGGGTGCCGAGGTCCTCGCCAGGGATGTAGAGCGTGGCCATCCAGGGGCGCGGGGCGTCGGCGTCCGCGTCCACCACGGGGGCCGTGAAGGCGCCGCTGACCTGGCGCGCGGCGGCCACCTCGCGGCTGAAGCGGGTGCGGAACTCGTCGTCGTCGGCGTACTGGCCGTGGACGACCTTGACCGCGAGCCGCCGGCCGGAGGCGGACCGGGCGAGATACACGACGCCCATGCCGCCGCTACCCAGGCGGTCCTCGATCCGGTAGCCGCCGATCTCCGCGGGGTCCGTGTCGCGCAGCGCCATACCCGTGGATCCCCCCGTTGCTTCAGTTGTTCAGCACGTTCCGCTCCGGTCGCCCCGCGCCGGTCAGAACTTGATGGAGCTGATGGAGTCCGCTATCGAGTTCAGGAAGCGGTCGATGGACGGGGCCATGCCGGTGGAGGCGAGGAAGAAGCCGAAGAGGATCGCGACGATCGCGGGTCCGGCCTTGATGTTCCCCCCTCGTATCAGCACTACAAGGATGATCGCCAACAGCAGCACCACAGACAGTGAAATGGCCACAACTGATCACACCCTCGGTCGGTCCGCTCTCCCGGCCCGGGGGCACGGCCCGCGCGCCCCCGCCAGAACCATCGTGCCACCAACCCGGCCCTGCCATGCGGCCCGTGACGCAACGTCGGACGGCCGACCGGCGCGGGGGATGCGCCGCACAGCAATTCGACAGGCGTCCGCGCCTGACTTCCCGGCGAATTACGCGACTTCGTTTCCACCTCCACACATCCTGTGCGCAGGTAATTCGAATTGATGACACAGAGACGCCGTATGCACCATTTAGTCGGGATGAATCGGGACATCGAGGGTGAACTGACGACCCTGTGTGCGCATCATCACGTAGACGAAGATGCCAAGTTCTGTAAATCAGCGGGTACTCGGAGGCGATAACCAGGAATGACTGCGGGGGTTTTACGAAATCCCACGGACGACGCTAGGGTGCCTGAGATGTTTGACGCCGCCTCGTCCCCCGGCCAGAACCGCAGGCCACTCCCCCCGGCACAGTCGCCGGTGGACGGAGTGCCCGGTCCGCGTACCCCGATGAGTGCGCAGAAGGGACAGGCGAAGGCGGACAGACCCGGCAAACAACGCGACGCGTTCTTCGACAACGCCAAGTACCTGGCGATCGTGCTCGTCGCGATGGGGCACTCGTGGGAGCCGCTGAAGGGTGACAGCCGGATCCTGGAGGGTGTGTACACCGTCGTGTACTGCTTCCACATGCCGGCGTTCATCATCGTCTCCGGGTTCTTCTCGCGCGGTTTCGACATGCGCCCGGACCGGCTGAAGCGGCTGATCACCGGCGTGGTGGTGCCCTACGTCCTGTTCGAGACCGCGTACCCGCTGTTCAAGAACCTGATCACGGGTTCGCACGAGGAGATCAGCCTCCTCGATCCCTGGTACCTGACCTGGTTCCTGGTCGCGCTGTTCGTCTGGCGGCTGACGACACCGATCTGGAAGCTGGTGCGCTCGCCGTTCGCGGTCGCCCTGGGCATCGCCATGCTCGCGTCGGTCACCCCGAACATCGGTGACGACCTCGATCTGCAGCGCGTCCTGCAGTTCCTGCCGTATTTCGTGCTCGGCCTGTGCATGAAGCCCGAGCACTTCCGGCTGGTGCGCCGCCGCTCGGTGCGGATCGCCGCGGTGCCGGTGTTCGCCGCCGCGCTGGCCGTCGGCTGGTGGGCGGTGCCGCGCATGAACACCGCCTGGTTCTACCACCGTGACTCCGCGCAGGAGCTGGGCGCGCCCTGGTGGTGCGGCCCGGTGATGACGCTGGCGATGATGGGCTGCTCGCTGGTACTGACGGCCTGCTTCTTCTCCTGGGTGCCGGGCCGCAGGATGTGGTTCACGGCGCTCGGCGCGGGCACCCTGTACGGCTATCTGCTGCACGGCTTCCTGGTGAAGTTCGCCGACTACCGCGGCCTGTTCGACCACGCCTGGCTGCACCACCCGCTCGGCGAGATCCTGGTGACCGTCCTCGCGGGCGCCGCCGTCACCCTGCTGTGCACCAGGCCCGTGCAGCGCGTCTTCCGCTTCGCGATGGAGCCGAGGATGGAGTGGGCGTTCCGGCAGGACGCGACCGAACTCGCCCGCGAGCGGCAGCAGCGGGAGCGCGAGCGGGTCAGCGCCTAGGACCCCGGCCCGGCCAGACCGAGAAGTGCGCGCATCCGCGCGTACTTCTCGGTCAGTCGTTTCCGGGTCGGCTCGTCCAGGACCGCGAGCCGCTCCGGGTCGGCGTTGTGCGCCAGGTCGGCCTCCTTCACCAGCCGTGCGCCCTCCGTGGCGAGGATCCGCCGCGCGTACTCCTCCGGCTGCTCCCTGGGCCGCTTGGTGAGGGCGTCCACGATGGCCTTGGTCCGCGCGGTCAGCGCCGCCCGTTCCAGCCACTGGCGGGACAGCGCGTCATCCTCGACGGAGTCGTGCAGCCAGGCGGCCGCGATCTGTTCCGGGTCCCCGCCGCGGGCGCGCACGCCCGCGGCGACGGCGGCGAGATGCTCGGCGTACGGCCGGCCCGCCTTGTCCTTCTGACCTTCGTGCACGGCCCGGGCGAGGGCCTCCACTTCGGTGAGCGTGAGCTGCGTCATCGCGCCAGTGTCTCGCGAAGCCGGCTGCGCCATGCCATCCTGTAATAGATGCTCTTCGAGAGCACCTATTACATACTCATGGGGGGATCATGCCTTTCGGGAGTACCGCGGAAGCCGTGCGCGCCTGGGTCGAGGGCTGGGCCGTGTCGCGCGGGGCGGCCGAACCGACGTGCGAGCCCTGGGGTTTCACGGTCCAGGTCGGCCTGCCCAAGGAGGTGGCCCGGCATGTGCTGACCGCCGCCGACGAGGCGACCGTCCGGAAGCTGGCCGAGAGCAGTCCCGCCGGGGTCGCGCTGAAGGCGTTCGTCGCGGCGGGGACCCTCGCGGCGTGGCTGCCGCCGGGCTGGAGGCTGCTGGACGGTCACGCCGTCCTCATGGCCGCCGCCCTGGCCGAGGCCGAGGCGGCGCCCGGCCTGCCCGACGGCTACCTGCTGAGCAGCTGGAGCCGGGGCGGGGTCACCCGGGTCGCGGTACGGGCCGCCGACGGGGCCTTCGCCGCGCGCGGGCAGATGGCCGTCACCGGTGCGACCGCCGCCGTCGACCAGGTGGAGACCGCCCCGGCCCATCGGCGTCGGGGGCTGGGGCGCGTGGTGCTGGGCACGCTCGCCGAGGCCGGCACCCGCCAGGGGGCGAGGGCGGCCGTACTGGGCGCGACCGAGGAGGGCCGGGCCCTGTACGAGGCCCTGGGCTGGCGGGTCCAGGCCCCGCTGAGCGCGGCCATGCGCACCGCGGAGACGGGGCCGGGGGCGGCGTAGGCCGGCGTCCGGAGCCGGGTGGGGGCGGCGGTCAGGAGGGCGGTCGGGGCGGGGAGGACTGGCGGCAGATCAGCAGCAGGGCCCGGTCGTCGTTGACGTCCTTGGCGACCGCCTCGATGAGGTGCCAGGCGGCGCCGTGGAAGCCGCCGGCGACATAGCGGTCGGCCTCGCCGGTGAGGCGGTCGATGCCCTCGACGATGTCGCGGTCGGAGGTCTCCACCAGGCCGTCCGTGAAGAGCATCAGGACGTCGCCGGGGCGCAGGGAGCCCTTCATGGGATCGAACTGGGCCCCGTCGTACACGCCGAGCAGCGGGCCCTCGGCGGCCTTCTCCTCCCAGCGTCCGCTGCCCGCGCTCAGCTGCAGACCCGGGGGATGGCCGGCGGAGTACAGCTCGTAGTCACCGGAGTCGAGGTCCAGGACGAGATGGATGGAGGTGGCGAAGCCCTCGTCCCAGTCCTGGCGCAGGAGGTAGCCGTTCGCGGCGGGCAGGAAGGCGTGCGGCGGCAGCGAGCCGAGCAGGCCGCCGAAGGCGCCGGACAGCAGCAGGGCGCGCGACCCCGCGTCCATGCCCTTGCCGGACACGTCCGTGAGCACGACCTCCAGCGTGCGGCCGCCGTTGGTGCGGGCCGCGACGACGAAGTCGCCGGAGAAGGACTGGCCGCCGGCCGGCCTGAGCGCCATCTCGTGATGCCAGCCCTGCGGCAGCTTCGGCAGCTTGCTCTGCACCCGGATCCGCTCGCGCAGGTCGAACAGCATGGTGCCGCCGCGTCGCCAGGGCACACCGACCCGGCTGCGGAACTGGGCCGTGAGCAGACCGAAGAAACCGCACGCCGCCACGACCAGGACGACGCCCGGGGTGACCCGGGAGGGCCCCTCGGTGTACGGGCCGAGCCGTACCGACTCCACGATCAGCGCGCTGGCCCCCGCCGCGTACAGGCCGAGCAGGCTCGCCGGGCGCAGCAGCAGGCCGCCCGCGATGATCGGCAGCACCAGCGTGGCCGGGGAGCACCACACCGAGTCGACCAGGGTCATGGCCATGAGGAGGGGGATGGCGAGCAGCAGGCCGACGAACGCGATCCAGTCGGAGCCGTCGCCGCGGAAGTAGTCCACGGCGCTTCTGCGCAGGCCGACGCGGGCCCGGTGCCACTGCATCTTCCACCGGGCCGTGAACCTCTCGGCCTTCGCGCGCCGCTGTCGTCCTGCTGCCATCAGTTCGGGACCCTATCCATCGGACCGGCTGCTTGGCACGGGAGGTCCCACTTGTCCCCCGTGCGAGGCCCCACTTCGTGATGCGTCTCGTGGTGCGTCCTCACAGTGAACGGCACGCGGGGCCATCGCGCCGCCGACCGGGAGAAATTCACTGGCTCGTCCTGCAATGCCCTGATAGGCATGGCTCATGGGGACTGACGGCGGGACCGAGTTGAGGATGCTGCGCCCGGAGGAGTTCGACCGGTGGTGGGACCACCTGGTCCGTGCGTTCGGGGGCGGACCGGCCTCGTCCGAGGAGCGCGAACTGGACAGATCCGTCACCGAGTTCGATCGTTCCCTGGCCGTCTGGGACGCGGACGCGATCGTCGGTACGTCCGGGGCCTTCAGCTTCCGGATGACCGTGCCGGGCGGGGCGGTGGTGCCCACCGCCGGTGTGACCATGGTCAGCGTGGCCGCGACGCACCGGCGGCGCGGGATCCTGACGGCGATGATGCGGCGGCTGCTGGCCGACGCGCACGCCAAGGGCGAGCCGCTGGCGGCGCTGTTCGCCTCCGAGCCCGCGATCTACGGCCGCTTCGGGTTCGGTACGGCGAGCTTCCAGATCGGCGCCGACATCGACACCGGCCGGGTCGCGCTGGCGCTGCCCGCGGGCACCGACGAGGTGCGCGTGCGCTACGCACCGCCCGCCGACGTCCTGAAGGAGTGCGAGGCGGTGTACGCGGCCCTGGTGCCCCGCCGCCCCGGCATGCTGGCCCGGCAGCCCGGCTGGGAGCAGGCCGGCCTGCTCGACCCGGAGAGCGAGCGGAACGGGGCGTCGGCCCTGCAGTGCGTGGTAGCCGAACGGGACGGGCAGGTCACCGGGTACGCCCGGTTCCGCACCAAGATGGAATGGGGGCCGAGCGGACACGACGGTTCGGTGACCCTGGAGGACCTCGCCGCGCTCGATCCGGCGGCGGAGGCCGCGCTGTGGCGTTTCCTGTTCGGCATCGACCTGATGACGACGCTGACGGTACGGGGACGGCCGGTCGACGACGCCTGGCAGCACCTGGTCTCCGACATACGCCGCTGCCGGCTGCGGCTGCGGGACGCCGGGCACGTGCGCCTGGTGGACGTGGGTACGGCCCTGTCGGCGCGTACATATCCGGCGCCCGTGGACGTGGTGCTGGACGTGGAGGACGCCTTCTGCCCCTGGAACACGGGCCGCTGGCGGCTGACGGGCGATGCCGAGGGCGCGTCCTGCGAGCGGACGAGCGACGCACCCGGTCTCGCCCTCACGGTGCGGGACCTGGGCGCGGCCTACCTCGGCGGTGTGACCCTGCTGTCACTGGCGGGGGCCGGCCGGGTGCGGGAACTGCGGCCGGGCACGCTGGCACAGGCATCGGTGGCGTTCACCTCAGCGGTGACCCCCTGGCTGCCCCACGGCTTCTGACACCCGGCCGCCCCGGCGCCACGGCGGTCCCGCAGCCCCGTGTCCCGGTGTCCCGGTGTCCCGTTCACGGCTTCTGGCAGGTGGGGCACCAGAAGAGGTTGCGGGCGGCGAGGGCGGCGGTGCGGATCTCGTCGCCGCAGATGTGGCAGGGCTGGGGCGCGCGGCGGTAGACGTAGACCTCGCCGCCGTGGTCGTCCACGCGGGGCGGGCGGCCCATGGCCTCCGGGGTGTGCTCGGGGCGGACGGTGTCGATCCGGTTGTTCCTGACCCCCTCCCGCATCAGCGCGCCGAGATCGGCCCAGAGGGCGTCCCACGTGCGCGGGGTGATCTCCCTGCCGGTCCGGTAGGGGTCGACGCCGTGCCGGAAGAGCACCTCGGCGCGGTAGACGTTGCCGACGCCGGCGACGATCTTCTGGTCCATGAGCAGCGCGGCGATCGTCGTACGGCTGCGGGAGATCCTGCGGTACGCCGCGGCGGACTCGGCGTCCTCGCGGAGCGGGTCGGGGCCGAGGCGGGCGTGTATCGCGCGCTTCTCCTCTTCCGTGATCAGCGCGCAGGTGGTGGGGCCGCGGAGGTCGACGTAGGCGGTGTCGTTGGCGAGCCGCAGCCGGACGGTATCGGTCGGCGGGGGCGCGGGGGCGTCACCGAAGCCGACCTTGCCGAACAGGCCGAGGTGGATGTGGACCCAGTCGGCGTCCCGGAAGCGGAGGAAGAGGTGCTTGCCGTGGGCTTCGGTGCCGGTGAGGACGGCGCCGTCCAGCAGGTCGGCGGCGTCGGAGAACTTGCCCTGCGGGCTGCTGACGCGGGCGGGCCTTCCCGAGAACCGCTCGGCGTAGTCCTGGGCCAGCCGGTGGATGGTGTGGCCTTCTGGCAAGGCTGAGCTTTCCTTTCCGATCCGTCCGACCAGGACCGCGGAAGTGCCGCCGCGGCCCACCGGATCGAAACCGGTGGGCCGGACGGAGGGAGGGGAGGCGGGGCCCCCGAGGGGTCCTACTGCTGCGGGTGGTGGGGCGGGATCGGGGGCAGATCGCCCGTCGTCTCGTAGCCGGCCAGCATGTCGATCCGGCGGATGTGCCGCTCGTCACCGGAGAAGGGGGTGTTCAGGAACACCTCGACGAACTTCGTCGCCTCCTCCGTGCTGTGCATGCGCGCCCCCACGGCCACCACGTTGGCGTTGTTGTGCTGCCGCCCGAGCGCCGCCGTCTCCTCGCTCCAGGCCAGCGCCGCGCGCACGCCCTTCACCTTGTTCGCGGCGATCTGCTCACCGTTGCCGGAGCCGCCGATCACGATGCCGAGGGCGTCGGGGTCCGCGGCCGTACGCTCCGCGGCGCGCAGGCAGAAGGGCGGGTAGTCGTCCTGGGCGTCGTAGATGTGCGGCCCGCAGTCGACGGGCTCGTGCCCCGCCGCCTTCAGCCAGTCGACGAGGTGGTTCTTGAGTTCGTAGCCCGCATGGTCGGAGCCGAGATACACGCGCATGCAATGAGTGTGACACGCCTGTATCAGGGCAGCAGCCTCGGGTGGCGGCGCCCCTGGGAGTCCCAAAAATGTGAGCCTGGCCATAGAACCTCAAGGGAACCTCAAGTAACGATACGGATTCAGAGGTTCCCGAATTCGTTCGCCTCGGATTCACTGGACCGACTCGTACACCGCTCATACGAGCTGCCCCCCTGGCGCAAAGGAAATCCGTCCATGACCCCTGGTTCGGGCCTCCAAGCAGGACTCAAGAACCGCCATCTGTCGATGATCGCGATCGGTGGTGTGATCGGTGCCGGCCTCTTCGTCGGTTCCAGCTCCGGCATCGCCACCGCGGGACCCGGCATCCTCCTGTCGTACGCCCTCGTCGGCACCCTCGTCGTCCTCGTGATGCGCATGCTCGGCGAGATGTCCGCGGCCAACCCCGCCTCCGGCTCCTTCTCCGAGCACGCCGACCGTGCCCTCGGCCGCTGGGCCGGGTTCTCCATCGGCTGGCTCTACTGGTTCTTCTGGGTCGTCGTGCTGGCCGTCGAGGCCACCGCCGGCGCCGGGATCCTCGCGGGCTGGGTGCCCGCCGTGCCGCAATGGGCCTGGGCGCTCATCGTGATGACCGTGCTCACCGCGACCAACCTCGTCTCCGTCGGCTCCTACGGCGAGTTCGAGTTCTGGTTCGCCGGCATCAAGGTCGTGGCGATCGGCGCGTTCATCGTCGTCGGCCTGCTGGCCGTGTTCGGCGTCCTGCCGGGCGCGCACGCCGACAAGGCGTCCTTCGGCAACCTCACCGACCACGGCGGCTTCCTGCCGCACGGCCCCGGCACCATCCTCACCGGTGTGCTGCTGGTCGTCTTCTCCTTCATGGGCAGCGAGATCGCGACCCTGGCGGCCGGCGAGTCGGAGGACCCGCAGCGCGCGGTCACCAAGTCCACCAACAGCATCATCTGGCGGATCGGCGTCTTCTACCTGGGTTCGATCCTGGTCGTCGTCTCGCTGCTGCCGTGGAACGACCCGTCCATCAAGAAGGACGGCTCCTACGTGGCCGCCCTGAACTCCCTGGGCATCGCGCACGCCGGCGAGATCATGAACGTCATCGTGCTGACCTCGGTGCTGTCCTGCCTCAACTCCGGCCTGTACACCGCCTCCCGGATGGCGTTCTCGCTGGGCCAGCGCGGTGACGCCCCGAAGGCGTTCGCCCGCACCACCTCCCGCGGTGTGCCGTTGACGGCCATCCTGGCGTCGGTCGTCTTCGGATTCGTGGCGGTGTTCTTCAACTACGCCTACCCGAAGACCGTCTTCCTCTTCCTGGTCAACTCCTCCGGCGCGGTCGCCCTGTTCGTGTGGCTGGTCATCTGCTTCTCGCAGCTGCGGATGCGGAAGATCATCCAGCGGGAGGCGCCGGAGAAGCTCGTCGTGAAGATGTGGCTGTACCCGTACCTGACCTGGGTGACGGCCGCCTTCATCGTCTTCGTCCTCGGCTACATGCTGACCGACACCGAGGGTGAGAGCAGCGGCCGTACGACCGTGCTGCTGTCGGTGGGCGTGGCGGCGATCGTGGTGCTGGTCGCCCTGGTGAAGCAGAAGCTCGGGGCGAACCGCCCGGCCCCCGCGGTCGAGGCCCCGGCCGACAAGGTGTCCGTCGGCTGATCCGCCCCTCCGGCTGAACATGGCCGCATGACCTGACGGCTCCCGTCGGGTCATGCGGCCATGTTGCGTGCCGTGACCTCCGTGGACGAGCACCTGGACCCGGCCTTCCTCCGCCCGCACGGGCCGGCGCCGCCGAACGGCTCCGCGCCGGGCGTCGGCGCGGTGTCGTACACCCTGGGGGACGCGCCCTGTACGACCCCGGAACGCGCAAGAGGCTCGCCCGGGTCGAGGAGACGTACGACCTGGGCGAGCCTCTTCTGCGCGATGACGGCGTCTAGCGCTTGTTCGCGAACTTCCAGGCGGTGGGCAGCGCGCCCATCGCCAGGGCGGCCTTGAGGGCGTCGCCGATCAGGAACGGGGTGAGGCCGAGGGCGACGGCCTGGGAGAGGGAGAGGTGGGCCGCGACGGCCAGGTAGGGCACGCCGACGGCGTAGATGATCGCCTCGCCGAGGATCATCGTGCCCGCCATCCGCAGCGGCGAGCGGTCGGCGCCGCGCCGGGCCAGGGCGCCGACGGCCGCCGAGGCCAGGAGCATGCCGAGGATGTAGCCGAAGGAGACCGAGGCCGCGCCGGAGGTGCCGTGCGCGAACCACGGCACGCCCGCGACACCGGCGAGCGCGTACAGGGCGAGCGAGAGGACGCCGCGGCGGGCGCCGAGCGCGGTGCCGACGAGCAGCGCGGCGAAGGTCTGGCCGGTCACCGGCACCGGGGAGTGGGGCACCGGGACGGCCACCTGGGCCGCGAGGCCGGTGAGCGCGGCGCCGCCGATGACGAGGGCCGCGTCGCGGACGCGGGACGCGGGCAGCAGGTCGGCGAGGACTGCGCCGGGGCGGGCGGTGGCGGTGGCGGTGCTCATGGGGACTCCGCGGGTGACGGGGACATGCTGGGACAACGGTGACGCTATCCCAGCCGCCTCCGGCCGATCACCGTCAGCGATCGACAAAGGGGAGATCGGGGGCTTGGTGGGCTCCGGACAAAGACTGTGGGATACACCGACCTTGGGGTGACCCTGGTCACTGAGGCGGGGACGGGTGGCTCACTCGGCGGAGCACCGAGCGGACTGTGGGATCTCACCAAATGAATCCTGGTCGTCTGGCCGGATTCACCCTTCCTGGCCTACCCTTCCAGCCATGGTGGCCCAGTCCCGGTACTTCACGTCGCGTCGCTATGTCGACCTGCGACGCCAGGGCACGGCCACCTGTCGCCGCCCGGGGTAGGGCGGGCCGGTGCGGCACGCCTCGCCTTTCCGAGACGTGTCGGCCCCGTTCCTGAGGACGGTCCTCCATGCCCCGTACCGCGGCATCCACCCTCGCCTCGCCCGTTCCGCGTGCCGCTGACAGCGACCGGCGGCGCACCAGCGCCAGTGTCGTCCTGCGGTCCGTGCTGGAGCACGGGCCGGTGGCGCGCAGCACCATCGCCCGGCTGACCGGGCTGTCGCCCGCGTCGGTGACCGAACACTGTGCCCGGCTCGCCGGACTCGGCCTGGTCCGGGAGTCCGCCGTACCGCGCCGCTCGAACGGGGTGGGCCGCCCGCATGTCCCGGTCGACCTGGACGACGCCCGTTTCCTGGTCGGCGGGGTGCATGTGGCCGTGCCGTACACGACGGTGGCGCTGCTGGATCTGCGCGGCCGGGTGGTGGCCCGGCGCGAGCTGAAGCACGAACGGACCGACGCGGGCTGGGTGCTGGCCCGGGCGGCCGAGGGGCTCACCGGGCTGCTCGCCGGGATGCCGGGCCGCCGGCCGCTGGGCGTCGGGGTGGCGGTCGGCGGCTGGGTGGACCGGGATAGGGGCAGCGTGGTCGAGCACGAGCTGCTGGGCTGGCGCGAGGTGCCGGTGCGGGAGCTGCTCGGCGCCCGCACGGGTCTGCCGGTCCATGTGGACGGCCACGCGCGGGCGTTGGTGAACGGGGAGCGGCTGTTCGGGCGGGCCCGGGGCAGCCGGAGCGTGCTGCACCTGTTCGTGGGCAACGTGGTCGACGCGGCCTTCGCGACCAACGACGAGGTGCACCACGGCCCGCGTTCGGCGGCCGGGGCGATCGCGCATCTGCCGGTGCCCGGCGGCACCGAGCCGTGCGCGTGCGGCCGTACCGGCTGCCTGCAGGCCGAGCTGGGCGAGCGGACGCTGTGCCGGCGGGCCCGGGCGGCCGGGGTGACCGGCTCGGCCAACCCGATGCACGTGGTGGCCGCGGCGGCGGGCGGGGACGCGACGGCCCGGCGGCTGCTGGTGGAGCGGGCGCGGGCGACCGGGCGGGCGGCCGGGCTGCTGCTCGATGTGCTCAACCCGGAGACCGTCGTCGTGACCGAGGTGGGCGTCATCCACTTCGAGGACTGCCTCGCCGCCCTGCGGGAGGCGGCCGGCCCGGCCCGTGCGGCGGATGTCCTCCCGACGAGTTTCCCGGATTCCGTACTGGCGGTGGCGGGCGGTTCGGTGGTACTGGACGCGTTGTTCCGAGACCCGTTGATCGCCTCACCTGAGGCTATTTAATTCAGAAACTCCGAATGTTGACAGCGGGCGCTCATGGCCAGGAACATGCTGGTCATGAGCCTCCTCATCAGCTGTCGCACCGTCTGTTGCTGACACATTGCCGCGCATGAAGCGCGTGTTTCCCGCTGTGTGAGTTCTCTTTCCTCCGGCTCTTCTTCCCGGAATTCTTCCTGCCTTTCCCTCTTTTTGTCCCGGGAGTCCTCCCATGCACCGTCGTGTCTTTCTCACCTCCCTGCTGGGCGCGTCCGCCGCCGTGGGCCTCAGCGGCTGCGCCAAGGGTGACGCCTCCGCCGACACCAGCGGCGCGGCGACCAAGCCGCTCGCCGACAAGGTCCCGGCCGGCACCAGCCTGAAGATCGCCTCCTACCTGGGTCAGCAGCAGCTGCAGTTCAAGCTGGCGAAGCTGCCCGCACTGCCGTTCACGGTGTCGAACTGGCTGAACATCGGCGCCGGTCCGGACGTCATCAACGCCTTCCGCGCCAAGTCCCTGGACCTCGCAAACAACGCGGGCATCCCGCCGATCCAGGCGCACTACCAGGGCTTCGGCGCCAAGATCGTGGCGATCGACATCACCCGCAAGCCCAACTACCTCTTCGCCACCAAGCCCGGCAGCGACATCCGCACGGTCGGCGACTTCAAGGGCAAGCGGCTCGCCTTCTCGCAGGGGCAGGCGCAGGGGGTCGTCCTGCTGCGGGCCCTGAAGCAGGCGGGCCTGAAGTACGACGAGGTGAAGCTGGTCCCGCTGACCAGCAACCAGTTCTTCACCGCCCTGCAGTCCGGCCAGGTGGACGTGGCCCCGCTCGCCAACAGCCAGGCGCCCGCGTACCTGAAGCAGTACGAGGCGAAGGGGGCGCGCAGCATCCCCACCGACGTCGTCGACCTGCTCAACCTGCTGTGGGCCCCGCAGTCGGTGCTGAACGACCCCGCGAAGGCCGCCGCCGTCGCCGCGTACATCCCGCAGTGGGCCAAGGGCCAGGTGTGGCAGTACGAGCACCCGGACGTGTGGAACGAGGAGTTCTACGTCAAGACGCAGAACCTGACCCTGCAGCAGGCGCAGGGCATCACCAGGCTGGCCAACAAGCCGCTGTTCCCGCCCCGTTGGGACGAGGCGATCAAGTGGGAGCAGGAGACGGCGGATCTGCTCGCCGAGGGCGGGTTCGTGAAGAAGTTCGACGTCTCCTCGCTCTTCGACCACCGCTTCGAGTCGATCGCCGCCAAGGCCGTACCCGAGGAGTACCGGAAATGACCGCCGTGACCACCTCGACCGCCGTGCCGGCGACGGCGGCCGGGGAGCCGCCCCAGGTCCGCCGGCGCCGCCGCCTCTCGCCCGGCCGCCGGCTGCCCGCCACCCGGCTGATCGGCCCCCTGGCGTTCCTCGCCCTGTGGGCCGCCGCCTCCGCCGCCGGGTCCCTCGACCCGGCCGCCATCCCCGCGCCCTGGACGGTGCTGCGGACCGGCGGTCACCTGTGGACCGCCGGCACGCTGTCCACGGACGTCCTGACCTCCCTTCAGCGGGCCGGGTACGGCTTTGCGATCGGCCTGACCGCGGGGGTGCTGCTGGCGCTCGTCTCGGGGCTCAGCCGCACCGGTGAGGCACTGATCGACGGGACCGTGCAGCTCAACCGGGCGGTACCGACCCTCGGTCTGATCCCGCTGTTCATCCTCTGGCTGGGCATCGGGGAGACCTTCAAGGTCGCCATCATCGCGATCGTCGTCTACATCCCGATCTACCTGAACACACATGCCGCGCTGTCCGGTATCGACAGCCGGTACGTCGAACTCGCCGAAGTGCAGGGCCTGTCCCGGCTCGGCTTCGTCCGCCAGGTGGTGATCCCCGGCGCGCTGCCCGGATTCTTCGTGGGACTCCGGCTCGGTGTGACCGGCTCCTGGCTGGGCCTGGTGGTGCTGGAGCAGATCAACGCCACCAGCGGCCTCGGTTACATGATGTTCCAGGCGCAGAACTACGGCCAGAGCGACGTGATCCTGGTCGGCCTGCTGATCTACGGCGTCTTCGGCCTGGTCTCCGACAGCGTGGTCCGTCTGATCGAACGGAGGGTGCTGTCGTGGCGCCGCACACTGAGCAGCTGACCCGGCCGGCCGTACAGCTGCGCGGCCTGACCCGGTCGTTCGACGGCCGTACGGTCCTCGACGGCATCGACCTCGACCTGCCCGCCGGCCAGTTCACGGCCCTGCTCGGGCACAGCGGCTCGGGCAAGTCCACCCTGCTGCGGGCCGTCGCGGGCCTGGACCACGGAGTGGCCGGCACCGGCCGGCTCACCGCGCCGGAGCGGGTCTCGGTGGTCTTCCAGGACTCCCGGCTGCTGCCCTGGCGCCGGGTGCTGGACAACGTCCTGCTCGGCCTGGACGGCAAGGATGCCGCAGAACGCGGCCGGGCCGCCCTCGCGGAGGTCGGCCTGAAGGGCCGCGAGCGGGCCTGGCCCGGCGAGCTGTCCGGCGGCGAGGCCCAGCGGGCCGCGCTGGCCCGCTCCCTGGTCCGCGAACCGGAACTGCTGCTGGCGGACGAGCCGTTCGGCGCCCTGGACGCGCTCACCCGGATCAAGATGCACAACCTGCTGCGCGACCTCTGGAAGCGCCACCGGCCGTCCGTGCTGCTGGTCACCCACGACGTGGACGAGGCGATCGTGCTCGCCGACCGGGTCCTCGTCCTGGACCAGGGCCGCATCGGCCTCGACCTGACCATCGACCGCCCCCACCCGCGCTCCTACCGCGAGCCGGTGCTGGGCGAGTACCGCGAGCGGCTGCTGGCCGCGCTGGGCGTCACGGAGGACCACCAGTGACACGGAGAGAGACACGGCGAAGGCTCCATCTGAACGCCTTCCTGATGAACACCGGGCACCACGAGGCGTCGTGGCGGCTTCCGGAGAGCGACCCGTACGCGCACGTCGATCTGCAGCACTACGTGCGGCTCGCGCGGATCGCCGAGCGCGGCACCTTCGACTCGCTCTTCCTCGCCGACGGACCGCAGCTGTGGAGCAACCTCGCGCAGCGTCCGGCGGGTGCCCTGGAACCGCTCACCCTGCTGACCGCGCTGGCGACGGCCACCGAGCACATCGGCCTGATCGCCACCGCGTCCACCTCCTACAACTCCCCCTACAACCTGGCCCGCAAGCTGGCCTCGCTGGACATCATCAGCGGCGGCCGGGCCGGCTGGAACATCGTCACCACCGCCGGCGCCGAGGCGGCCCGCAACTTCGGGCTCGCCGAGGAGCCCGCGCACGCCGAGCGGTACGCCCGTGCCGCCGAGTTCCTCGACGTGGCGCGCAAGCTGTGGGACAGCTGGGAGGACGACACGATCGTCGCCGACAAGGCGGCCGGGGTCTGGGGCGACGACAGCAGGATCCACCCGGCCCGGCACCAAGGCACGTACTTCAGTGTCGCCGGCGCCCTCAACGTCCCGCGCACGCCGCAGGGCTACCCGCTGCTGGTGCAGGCGGGGTCGAGCGAGGACGGCAAGGCCTTCGCGGCCCGGTACGCCGAGGCGGTCTTCACCGCCCAGCAGACCCTCGCCGACGCCCAGGCCTTCTACGCCGACCTCAAGTCGCGCACCGGGCGGGCCGGACGCGACCCCGGGCACATCAAGGTGCTGCCCGGGATCGTGCCCGTCCTCGGATCGACGGAGGCGCAGGCGCGGGCGGCGGAGCAGCTGCTGGAGGACCACATCGTGTACGAGCACGGGGTGGCCCGGCTGGAGAACCTGCTGACGCTTCCCGCGGGCACGTTGAAGCTGGATGAGCGGCTCCCCTCCGAGCTGCCGCCGGAGTCCGCCATCGAGGGCGCCAAGAGCCGCTACACGCTCGTCGTGGAGCTGGCCCGGCGCGAGCGGCTCACCGTCCGGCAGCTGATCGCGCGGCTCGGCGGCGGGCGCGGCCACCTGACCTTCACCGGGACGCCCGAGCAGGTCGCCGGCCAGATCGAGACCTGGTTCACGCAGGGCGCCGCCGACGGCTTCAACATCATGCCGGCCGTGCTGCCCTCCGGCCTGGACGCCTTCGTCGAGCACGTCGTACCGCTGCTGCGCGCCCGCGGCCTGTTCCGCACGGAGTACGACGGCCCCCGCCAGACCCTCCGGGAGCGCTACGGCCTCCCCCGCCCCGCCCACCCGTACCTCACCCCCGCTCCCGCCCTCGCCTGAAAGGACCGGTTCATGTCCCTGGAGATCACCAAGGTCACCGCACGCATCGGCGCCCGCGTCACCGGCGTCGACATCACCCGCCCGCTCGCCCCGGAGGAGGTCACCGCGATCCGCGAGGCGCTGAACGTCCACAAGGCGCTCGTCTTCGACACGGGCGCCGCCGGGGGACTCGACGACGCCGGACAGCAGGCCTTCGCCCGCCACTTCGGCGACCTGACCACCGCCCACCCGACGGTCGGCGCGGTCGACGGCGCCCCGAACGTGCTGCCGGTGGACAGCGAGCGGGGCCGGGCCAACCACTGGCACACCGACGTCACCTTCGTCCTCAACCCGCCGCAGGCCAGCACCCTGCGCTCGATCACCGTCCCGCCGTACGGCGGCGAGACCCTGATCGCGAACGCGGCCGCCGCCTACCGGGACCTGCCCGAGCCGCTGCGCCGCTTCGCCGACACCCTGTGGGCGGAGCACACCAACGACTACGACTACGCCGTACCGGAGGAGGAGATCGACGAGGAGAAGGCCGCGCAGCGCGCCCAGTTCACGTCCATCACGTACCGCACCGCCCACCCGGTGGTCCGCGTGCACCCGCTGACCGGCGAGCGCGGGCTGTTCGTCGGCGGGTTCGCGCAGCGGATCGTGGGCCTGTCGGCCGGCGAGTCCCGCAAGATCCTCGACCTGCTGCAGGCGTACGTCACCCGCCCGGAGAACATCCTGCGCCACCGCTGGGCGGTCGACGAGCTGGTGCTCTTCGACAACCGGATCACCCAGCACTACGCCATCGACAACTACGACGGACAGCCGCGCCGGCTGCACCGGGTGACCGTCGCCGGTGACGTCCCGGTCGGCATCGAGGGCAAGGAGAGCTACTCGATCGAGGGCGACGCCTCGCACTACACCCCGGTGTCCGCGGCCGCGTAACCGCCGGTTCACCCTGCGTAGGGCAGGTGTCCGGATACTGGGCGGCCCCTTCGCCTGAGCGGACGGGCCGCCCAGACTGGCGGGGTTTTTGCCCGCCCATTGCACGGGGAGAGCCGCGCCCACATGCCCAGCAGCAGCACGACCACCGATTCGCCGCCACAGCAACAGGACGGCGCCTCCCTCTCCCACGGCCTCAAGCAGCGCCATCTGTCGATGATCGCCCTCGGCGGTGTCATCGGCGCCGGCCTGTTCGTCGGTTCCGGCGCGGGCATCGCCGCCGCCGGTCCCTCGATCGTGATCGCCTACACGGTCTCCGGCCTGCTGGTGATGCTGGTGATGCGGATGCTCGGCGAGATGTCCGCCGCGTACCCGTCGTCCGGTTCCTTCTCGGCGCATGCCGAGCGGGCGATCGGCCCCTGGGCGGGCTTCGCGGCGGGCTGGTCCTTCTGGGTGCTGCTGTGCACGGCCGTCGGACTGGAGGGCATCGGCGCCGCGAAGATCGTCCAGGGCTGGGTGCCGGGCACCCCGCAGTGGATGTGGGTCGCGCTGTTCATGGTGGTGTTCTGCGGCGCGAACCTGGCCGCGGTGAAGAACTTCGGTGAGTTCGAGTTCTGGTTCGCCGCGCTGAAGGTCGGCGCGATCAGCCTGTTCCTGATCCTCGGTGTGCTGGCCATCGCGGGCGTGCTGCCCGGCACCGACTCCCCCGGCGCCTCGCACCTCACCCACTTCCTCCCGCACGGCAGCGACGGCCTGATCATCGGCCTGCTCGCGTCCGTCTTCTCCTACGGCGGCATGGAGACGGTCACCATCGCCGCGGCCGAGTCGGAGAACCCGGTCAAGGGCGTGGCCTCCGCGGTGCGTACGGCGATGTGGCGCATCGCCCTGTTCTACATCGGCTCCATGGCGGTCGTCGTCACCCTGGTCCCGTGGGACTCCAAGGAGGTCGTCGAGAAGGGCCCGTACGTCGCCACGCTCGACCACCTCGGCATCCCCGGCGCCGGTCAGCTGATGAACGTGGTCGTCCTGGTCGCCCTGCTCTCCGCGATGAACGCCAACATCTACGGCTCCTCGCGCATCGCCTTCTCGCTGGTCGAGCGCGGCCTGGGCCCGAAGGCGCTGGCGAAGCTGTCCGGCGGGGTCCCGCGGATCGCGGTCCTCGTCTCCTGTGTCCTCGGGTTCGTCTGCGTCCTGCTCAGCTACTGGAGCCCGAACGGCGCCTTCAAGTGGCTGCTGAACATGATCGGCGCGGTCATCCTGGTCGTCTGGATCTTCATCGCGGTCTCGCAGCTGCTGCTGCGCCGCCGCATCGAGCGCGAGGCCCCCGAGAAGCTGGTCGTGCGGATGTGGGCCTTCCCGTGGCTGACCTGGGTCGCGCTGGCCGGCATGGCCGCGATCTTCGTCCTGATGGCCCGTGAGCAGGACACCCGGCTCCAGCTCTGCTCCACCGGCGCCATGACGCTGCTGCTCGCGGCCGTCGGCTATGTGTGGCAGCGGGCCCGCGCCCGGCGCTGAGCCCCGCACCGGACAAGGCCCCCACGTGCGACACGTGGGGGCCTTTGTGTTGCCCGGCCACTCTTGTTGCTAGCGTGTAGTTGCAAGTAACTTGCAATAAGGTTCCGGAGGGGATCACCCATGCCCGTCTACACGCTGCCCGACCTGCCCTACGACTACTCCGCGCTGGCCCCCGTGATCAGCCCGGAGATCATCGAGCTGCACCACGACAAGCACCACGCGGCCTATGTGAAGGGCGCCAACGACACGCTGGAACAGCTCGCCGAGGCGCGCGAGGCCGAGTCGTGGGGCGCGATCAACGGCCTGGAGAAGAACCTGGCCTTCCACCTCTCCGGCCACATCCTGCACAGCATCTACTGGCAGAACATGACCGGCCCGAAGGACGGCGGCGGCGAACCGCTCGCGGCCGACGGCGTGGGCGGGCTGGCGGACGCGATCACCGAGTCCTTCGGCTCCTTCGCCGCCTTCAAGACCCAGCTGTCCAAGGCCGCGGCCACCACCCAGGGCTCCGGCTGGGGCGTGCTGGCGTACGAGCCGCTCAGCGGCCGGCTGATCGTGGAGCAGGTCTACGACCACCAGGGCAACGTCGGCCAGGGCGCCACGCCCATCCTGGTCTTCGACGCCTGGGAGCACGCCTTCTACCTCCAGTACCGCAACCAGAAGGTCGACTTCATCGAGGCCATGTGGCAGGTCGTCGACTGGCAGGACGTGGCCCGCCGGTACGAGGCCGCCAGGTCCCGCGCCAACGCGCTGCTGCTGGCCCCCTGACCGGCCCGACTCCCCCCGGACGTCCCGCCTCGTGATCGTCTTCTCACCTTTCACGTCGGCGGGCGGATGAACGGAAGACCCCTGCGAGGACGTGACTCGCAGGGGTCTTCCCGTGCCGCGGGTGCAGGCGGCGGCCGGTGGGGCGTGGACCTACAGGTTGCTGAAGTCGGGGCCCTGGGTGCGGGTGCGCTTGATCTCGTAGAAGCCCGGCACCGAGGCCACGGCGAGGGTGCCGTCCCACAGGCGGGCCGCCTCCTCGCCCTTCGGGGCGGGGGTGACGACGGGGCCGAAGAAGGCGATCTGCTCGCCGTCGGGGCCCGGGACCGCGATGACCGGGGTGCCGACGTCCTGGCCGACCTTCTCGATGCCCTCCTTGTGGGAGGCGCGCAGCTCGGCGTCGAACTCGAAGTCCGTCTGCTCGGCGTACTCGATCAGCTCGGCGGGCAGGCCGACGTCGGCGAGGGCGCCGGCGACGGCCTCCAGGGTCGGGCCCTCGCCGTTGTTGTGGATGCGGGTGCCGAGCGCGGTGTAGAGCGGGCCGAGGACGTCGGCGCCGTGCTTCTGCCAGGCGGCGGTGACCACGCGCACCGGCTGCCAGGCCTTGGTGGCGAGCATCTCCCGGTACTCCTCCGGCAGCTCGTCCAGACGGTTCTCGTTGAGGACGGCGAGGCTCATGATGTGCCAGCGGACCTCGATGTCGCGGACCTTCTCCACCTCCAGCACCCAGCGGGAGGTCATCCAGGCCCACGGGCACAGCGGATCGAACCAGAAGTCGACGGGGGTCTTCTGAGACATGTCTCTCCTCAAGGGGAACTCTTTCCCCGGGAAACGCCCTTGGCCGCCCGGCCATTCCCTGCTGACCCCTGTCAGGAGCACATGGCAGGATCGGTCCTGTTCAGCCGTCATCCATGCGACCACGAGGGAGCGCCGCCCGTGCCCGGTGAGAATCTGTCCCGCGACGAGGCCCGGGAGCGGGCCGCCCTGCTGTCCGTCGACGGGTACGACGTGTCCCTGGACCTCAGGTCCGCCGTCGGCGACGGGGACGGCGAGCCGCGCACGTTCCGCTCGGTGACCACGATCCGCTTCCGCTGCAACGAGCCGGGCGCGTCCAGCTTCGCCGATCTGATCGCGCCGGGCGTCACCTCGGTCTCGCTCAACGGCCGCGACCTGGACCCGGGCCAGGTCTTCGACGGCTCGCGGATCCTGCTGGAGGACCTGGCCGGGGAGAACGAACTGGTGGTGGACGCCCGGTGCGCCTACTCGCGCACCGGCGAGGGCATGCACCGCTTCGTGGACCCCGAGGACGGCGAGGTCTACCTGTACACGCAGTACGAACCGGCCGACTCCCGCCGGGTCTTCGCGAACTTCGAGCAGCCCGACCTGAAGGCGCCGTACCGCTTCGAGGTGCGGGCGCCGGAGGGCTGGACGGTGTGGAGCAACGGGGCGGGGGAACTGGCCGACGGGGTCTGGCGGTTCGCGGAGACCAAGCCGATCTCGACGTACATCACGTGTGTGGTGGCGGGCCCGTACCACCACGTCACCGACTCCTACACCCGCACCTTCGAGGACGGCACGAAGCTGGAGATCCCGCTCGGCGCGATGTGCCGCAAGGGACTGGCCCCGCACTTCGACGCCGACGACGTCTTCCTGGTCACCAAGCAGGGCCTGGACTTCTTCCACGACCACTTCGACTACCCGTACCCGTTCGGGAAGTACGACCAGGCGTTCGTGCCCGAGTACAACCTGGGCGCGATGGAGAACCCGGGCCTCGTGACCTTCCGGGAGGAGTACATCTTCCGCGGGAAGGTGACGCAGGCGTCGTACGAGGCGCGGGCCAACGTCGTCCTGCACGAGATGGCGCACATGTGGTTCGGCGACCTGGTCACCATGGAGTGGTGGGACGACCTGTGGCTGAAGGAGTCCTTCGCGGACTTCATGGGCACGTTCGCGAACGTCGGCGCGACCCGCTTCAAGGACGCGTGGATCACCTTCGCCAACCGCCGCAAGGCCTGGGCGTACCGCGCGGACCAGCTGCCGTCGACGCATCCGGTCACGGCGGACATCCGTGACCTGGAGGACGCCAAGCTGAACTTCGACGGCATCACCTACGCCAAGGGCGCCTCGGTGCTCAAGCAGCTGGTGGCGTACGTGGGCCAGGACGCGTTCCTGGAGGGCGCCCGCCGCTACTTCAAGCGCCACGCGTACGGCAACACGCGCCTCGGCGACCTGCTGTCGGTGCTGGGCGAGACCAGCGGGCGGGACATGAGCACGTGGGCCCGGTCCTGGCTGCAGACGGCCGGGGTGAACGCCCTGACGCCGCAGGTGCTGCTGGACACCGAGGGCGGTCGGATCGCCGAGCTGGCGGTGGTGCAGGAGGCTCCGGAGTCGCACCCCGAGGAGCGCCCGCACCGCGTCGCGGTGGGCCTGTACCGGCGTACGCCCGAGGGCGCGCTGGAGCGGTACGCGCGCGTGGAGACGGATGTGGAGGGCCCGCGCACGGTCGTCGCGGAGCTGGCGGGCGCCGAGGCCCCGGAGCTGGTCCTGGTCAACGACGACGACCTGACCTACTGCAAGATCCGCTTCGACGGCACCTCGCTGGCCACGCTCACGGAGCACCTGGGCGCGCTGACCGACCCGCTGGCCCGTGCCCTGTGCTGGTCGGCGCTGTGGAACCTGACCCGGGACGCGCTGCTGCCGACCCGGGACTTCGTCGCTCTGGTGCTGCGGTTCGCGGGCCGCGAGTCGGACATCGGCGTGCTGCAGATGCTGCACACATGGGCGAACTCGGCGCTGGTGCACTACGCGGCCCCCGAGTGGCGGAAGACGGGCGGCGAGCTGCTGGCCGAGGGTGCGCTGCGGGAGCTGCGGGAGGCCGAGCCGGGCAGCGAGCACCAGCTGGCCTGGGCCCGGTTCTTCGCGGCCGTGGCCTCCGGTGAGCCGGACCTGGCGCTGCTGCGGGACCTGCTGGACGGCACGTCGGCGATCGACGGCCTGGAGGTGGACCAGGAGCTGCGCTGGGCGTTCCTGGAGCCGCTGGCCGCGCACGGGGTGGCGGACGAGCCGGTGCTGGCGGCCGAACTGGCCCGGGACGACACGGCGTCCGGCAAGCGGCACCAGGTCCGCTGCCTGGCGGCCCGGCCGTCGGCGGCGGTCAAGGCGCAGGCGTGGGCGCAGGTGGTGGAGTCCGACGCCCTCTCCAACGCCCTGGTGGAGGCGACGATCGCGGGCTTCGACCAGCCCTCGCAGCGGGAGCTGACCGCGCCGTACGCGCGGAAGTACTTCGCGGCGATCGAGCGGGTGTGGCGGGAGCGGTCGATCCAGATCGGGATGGACGTCGTACGGGGTCTGTTCCCGGCGCTCCAGGACCGGCCGGAGACCCTGGAGGCGACGGACGCGTGGCTGGACGCGCACCGGGACGCGGCGCCGGCGCTGCGCCGGCTGGTGCTGGAGGCGCGGGACGACCTGGCACGGGCGCTGCGCGCACAGGAGTGCGACGCGACGGGCGCCGGCCACTGAGCCTTGGCCTGAGCTTTCCCTGCCGGTGACCGTTACGAAATTCGGGCAAGAGTAACCGTAACCCCTGGTCCGCACCCGATCGGACCAGGGGTTTTCGTCCCCTACTCGACACCCGAACACCTGACCTTTAGTCCCGGCTTGTCCGCATTTCTCGACGGGCGTGTAACAGCGGTTAAAGGAGGGACCGGAGGCGGGAATCCCGTCGCCATGACGCACAACACCCCGGTCTCCCCCCGCCCCCTCCGCCACCTCTCGGAGGTCCACCGCCGCGTCCTGACGACGGCTCAGCTCCGCGCCCACGGCGTGACGACGGCCGAGCTGAACGAGCAGTGCCGCCCCGGCGGCCCCTGGCAGCTGCTGCTGCCGAACGTGGTCCTGCTGCACCCCGGACCGCCGACGAGCGAGGAGCGTCTGCACGGGGCCCTGATGTACGCGGCCCGCGAGTCCACCCCGGGCGTCCCGGCCCAGCCGACGGCGGAGGAGCCGCACCGCCCGGTCTACGCGGAGGCGATGATCACGGGCCTGGCCGCCCTCACCCTGTACGGCTTCTCCGCCACCCCGCCGCTGCTCTCCCTGGACCACGTCGACGTGCTGGTCCCGCGGCTGCGCCGGCTGCGCTCCTCGGGCTTCGTCCGCGTCCTGCGCACGCCCTCCCTGCCCACGCCCCGGGCGGTGACGGGCCTGCCGGTGGCGCCGGTGCCGCGGGCGCTGGCGGACGCGGTGGCGGAGCTGACGGACGCGGCGGCGGTACGGCGGCTGCTGACCGAGGCGGTGCGCGGCGGCCACTGCGAACCGGCGTCGGTGGTCCGCGAGTTGACCCACGCCAAGCTGCTGAACCGCCCGCACGTGGTGGACGCGGTCGACGCGCTCGTGGCGGAGGGCCGCTCCATCGCCGAGGACCGGCTGTACCGGATGGTCGCCGAGTACGGGCTGCCCGACCCGGTCTGGAACGTCGACCTGCGCCTGCCCGGCGGCCCGCACCTCGGCGGCCTGGACGCGTACTGGCCGGACCAGGCGGTGGCGGTGGAGCTGGACACCCGCGCGACCCGGCAAGGCCCTCGGCAGGACGAGGACGCGCTGTGGTCGGAGTACGCCCGCAAACGCGAACACCTGGAACGCCTGGGGATCACGGTCGTGTACATCACCCCGAGGAAGCTCCGGGACGGGATGGAACAGCAGGCGGCGGTGGTCCGCACCGCCCTGATGGCGTCGGCCGACCGCGACCCGGCCGCCTACGTCGTGGTGCTTCCCCGGTAGTGACGGCCGGGGAGGGCATCAGGAGGGGAGAGGAGGGGCCACCGGACCGCATCCGGTGGCCCCTCCTCGTGCGTGCCGGCGCCCGTCCACTTCTGCTGCGCCGGCCGGGTGGCGGTTCACCGGAACGGACGAGCACCGCGGGCGGGCCGGGCGGGCCCGCGATAGGAGGATTGCCATGAGACAGTCCCGAACAGCGGCGGGTGCGTGCTCCCTCCTCCTGGCGGCCGCCTGTGCCTTCGCCGACCCCGCGACGGCCCAGGTGGCGCCCGCGGCCACCGGCTATGTGGCCCTCGGTGACTCCTACTCCGCCGGTGTCGGCGCCGGCGACTACCTGTCCTCCGGCAAGGAGTGCAAGCGCAGCGCCCGGGCGTACCCGGTGCTGTGGGCCGAGGCCCACGGCCCGTCGTCGTTCACCTTCGCCGCCTGCAACGGCGCCCGGACGACCGACGTCCTGGCCGAGCAGCTCGGCCACCTCGGCCCGCGCACGGGCCTGGTCACCCTCACCGCCGGCGGCAGTGACTCGGGCTTCGGATCCGTCATGACGACGTGCGCGCTCGGCGGCGACAGCCGGTGCCTGTCCGCCCTCTCCGGTGCCCGCACCGCCATGGACGGGACGCTCGCGCACAACCTCGACCGCCTCTACACGGCGATCAGGGAACGGGCGCCCGCCGCCCGCGTGGTGGTGCTGGGCTACCCGCACCTGTACCACCTGAGGGGCACCTGCCGGCTGGGCCTCGCGGACCGGGACCGGGCCGCCGTGAACGACACCGTGGACCACCTCAACGCGGTGATCGCCATGAGCGCCGCCGGTCATGGCTTCACGTTCGCCGACGTCACCGCCGCCTTCGCCGGCCACGAGATCTGCTCGGCCAGCCCCTGGCTGCGCGGCGTCGACGTGCTGGCGATCACCGAGTCGTACCACCCCACGGCGCCGGGGCAGTCCCTCGGCTACCTGCCGGCCCTCACCCGGGCCTCCTGACCGCTACAGCGGCCCGGGCAGCGTCGGCAGCCGCGAGGCGCCGGTGTGGACGCCGTCCAGCAGCGCGGCGTACGCCGCGATCATGCGCGTACGGCTGAAGCGCTCGCGGCTCGCGGCCAGGGCCGGGGCGAGGCCGGCGCGGCCGGCGACCGCCGCCGTCCAGGCCAGGGCGATGGCCTCCGGGTCCTGCGGGGTCACGAAACCGTGGCCCCGGACGATCTCCGCGCTGTCGCCCACGTCCGTCGTCACGGGGACGGCGCCGCACATCATGCCCTCGATCAGGCACAGCGGCGCCGCCTCCCCGGAGGCGGAGGTCAGGGCGACGACGTCGGCGCCGGCGTAGACGGTCTCCATGTCGCGGCGCACGCCGAGAAGACGGACCCGCTCCGCGAGCCGCCGGTCCGCGCCGAACGCGACCTCGATGTCGGCCCACAGGGCCGGGTTCGCGTCGTTCATTCCCGCGCCGCACATCAGGACGCGGCCCTCGGGCTCGCGGGCGAGCCAGGCGCGGGCCGCGCGCAGCAGGAGCGGGACGTTCTTCATCGTGGCGTAGCGGGCCGCGAAGACGACCACCGGTGCGGTGGCCGGGATGCCCAGGGACGCGCGGAACGCCCGCCGGGCCGCGGGGTCCGGGCGGAACCGGAGCAGGTCGACGCCGTTGGGTATGACGTGCAGCAGCCGGGACGGGATTCCGGCGGCCTCGTAGGCGGCCCGTGTGGACTCGGCGCAGCACACGCAGGCGGCCACCGTGCCGTCGGCGATGGCGGCCTTCAGCTCCTGAAGCGCCGGACCCTGGTTCTCCGGGTCCGAGCGGTGCAGGCAGACCACGACCGGGCGGCGGGGCAGGCCGGCCTGGTTCAGCAGGGCCAGCGGCTGCTCCTTCAGGGAGAGGATCACCTCCGCCGCGGCCATCGCCCGGGCCGTCTCGGCCATCTCGGGGCCGCTGAAAACGTTCGCCGCGAGAGCCCCGTCCACCAGGCCGGCGCTGCGGCCGAGCGAGGTGACACCGATACCGGCCGCGGTCAGCGCCCGGTAGCAGGCGTCGTCCTCCATGCGCTGCCGGGTGGCCTCGCGCCGGACCTCGTCGTGGATGCTGAGTACCTGGTGGGACTGGCCGCCCTCGGCCAGTCCCCGTACGACGTCGCTGTGCACGATCCGGGCTCCTCCGGAGAAGAAACCCTCGTAGACCGACAGCACACGCAGTCCGTGCCTCTGCCGCACGCGACCACCCGCCTTGCATAAATGATCGAGAAGATCGAGCCATCCCCGTCCGTAGCGGGATAGCCGATATGAGGCGGTACGGACATTGCGTGCGGGTTAACGGGGAATGTCGTGCATGAAACGGTGGCTAACAGAATTCCGCTTCGACCGCGGCTGCCGTGTCCCCGGTCCAGTCCCCGTTGAAATTGACGGCCAGGGCGTGCCGGCCGTCCGCCGTCACGTCCGCCTCGCTGGTGGAGCCGAAGATGCCACCGCCGTGCCCCCAGACATGAACACCGCAGCCCAGCCTGGTGTCCATGAGGCCGAGGCCGTACCGGACGTGGGGCGAGATCGCGGTGCGCACGGTGGTCTTCATCTCCTTCAGCTGGTGCGCCGGAAGGAGCTTTCCGCCGAGCAGGGCGCTGTAGAAGCGGTCGAGATCGGCGGAATTCGAGATCATTTCGCCCGCCGAGGAGGCCAGGGAGGGGTTGAAGGCCGTGACGTCGTCGGTGGGGCCTTTCGGGCCCGTGAATTTCGAGTAGGCGCGGCTGCTCGGCTGCGGGACGGTGATCTTCGTGCCGGGCAGGGACGTGGCTTTCAGGTGCAGCGGGGCGATGATGCGGCGGGTGATCTCGGTGGCGTACGTGCGTCCCGTCACCTTCTCGATCACCATGCCGGCGACGACGTAGTTGGTGTTGGAGTAGTTCCAGGACGCGCCGGGCGTGAAGTCCGGCTTGTGCCTCATCGCGATCGCCACCAGCCGGCGCGGGGTGAGCGTGTCGTAGCGGTGCCGGTGGAAGCCGTCCCTGCTGGAGTAGGTGCGGTCGAAGTCCTTGTCCGCGGTGTAGTTGTAGATGCCACTGGTGTGGTTGAGGAGCTGCCGGACGGTGATGCGGCGGCCGTCGTGACCGTGCCCGCGGATCACCCCCGGCAGCCACCTGTCCACCGTGTCGTCCAGCGACAGCCGGCCCTCCGCCTCCAGTTGGAGCAGGACGGTGGCGACGAAGGACTTGGTGATGCTGCCGACGCGATAGCGGTCGGCGGTGGAACGCGGCTCGCCCGTGCGCAGGTCGCCCACTCCGGCGGTGGCGGACCAGGTGCCGTGGGCGTCCTTCGCGGTGGCGGTCACGCCGGGCACGCCGGCCGCGACCGCCGCTTCGAGGGCCTTGCGGGTGCCGGCGTGGCCGCCGTGGTGGGTGCCGGTGGCGGCCACGGCCGGAGCGGCCAGGGCCGCCGTGAGGAACAGGGCGGTGGCGCCCACCAGGGTCGTGCGTACGCGCATGTCTTCCCCCAACCTGGGATTCTCGGTCCGGTCGGGGGTAAGAACCTGCGCCGGATGCGCGAAGGTTGCCGCGGCTTACACCGGTTGAGTGACTTTCAGCCCTTCTTCAGCACCAGCTCCGTGTTCCGGTCGGCCGCGCCGCCCGCGAGGGTCTTGTTGGCGCCGGGGGCGTTGTACGCCAGCTCGCGGTAGAGGGCGGCGAGGCCGGTCTGGGAGAGGTCGGCGAAGTCCGTGCGGTGCGGGGCGGCGGACTCGATGAGGGTGGTGAACACGGAGATCGTGCCGTCCTTGTTGTCGACCAGCTCGACGATGCGCGCCAGGTGCGGGTAGTCGATGTGCGAGGCGGTGGAGATCTCCCAGAAGGAGCGGCCGCCGGGGGCCTGGTGAGGGGTGACGACGTTCTTGTGGATGTGCCCGTTCACCCAGGCCAGGACGTTGGCGTGGGAGGACAGGACGGAGATCACCTCGGCGCCGTTGTGGCGGCGCTCCCCCGGGCGGGCCGGGTCGGGGCGGGTGTTGGTCATGGACGTGCTGGTGTGGTGGCTGAAGACGACGGCGTAGGAGTCCTTGTTGTCCTTCAGCGTCTTGTCCAGCCACTTCAGCTGGGCGGTGCCGAGGGAGCCCTCGTAGTGGCCGCCGGCGTCGGTGGTGTCGAGGCTGATGCCGATGACGTCGTCGGAGATGCGGAAGGCGTAGTACTGGGTGCCCGCGTCGAGGTTCGCCGAGGAGTAGCCGTGGCCGACCGGGCCGTGTCCCTGGTACGCCGGGTCGAGGTGGGCCTTGAGGTAGTCGGCCTGGGTGTACGGGGCGCGCTTCTCGTCCGCCGTGACCGAGCGCATGGAGCGGGCGTGGGCCTTGAGGAAGTCGCGGTAGCCGGCACCCTTGGGGTCGGTGGCGTTCTTGATGGCGTCCTGGAGCTTCTTGGCGTCGGCGTCGGGGACGCTGAACAGCTTCTTGCCGGCGATGGCCGCCTCGGCGAGGTAGGGGTCGCCGTGGGAGCCGTAGCAGCCGAGCGGGAGGGCGTCGTGGTTGCCGACGGTGGAGTACCAGGGCAGCTTCAGCCCGGGGCTGTTCAGCTCGCGGATCGCGGCGGCCAGGAAGCCCCCGAGATGCGGGAAGCCGAGCGCCTTGTCGTTGTCCCGGGTGGTGGAGTCCGGCTGCCAGTACAGCTTCAGACCGCTGTTCTGCACGCCCTCGTAGTGCCGTGGGTCACCGGAGTTGGGGGTGATACGGCCACCGCTCATCACCTTCATGAACCACTCCAGCTCGGAGTGGGCGTTGTTGTCGGTGTTGTCACCGGTGGTCATGACGAAGTGCAGCGGGGCGCCGGTGACGGGGGCGCCGTGCAGCGCGTTGACGCGCTCGACGAGCGAGATGGCGCCGGGCACGGTGAGCGCCTCCTGCGGACGCCAGGCGTGCACGTCGTGCGAGCGCAGGTACTCCAGCCGCAGCGGGTGCTGGACGTCCTGCAGATGCAGGTCGGTGAACTGCACGAACGCGGCGAGCGTGGTACGGCGGCCCGCCCGGCCGGACTTGGGCGCGGCCAGCTCGCCGCGCACCACGCGCGGCCAGCCGGAGCCGTCGCCGAGCCGACGGTAGCCGGAGCTGTTGCGCGGTGCGGCGACCGTGGCGAGGGTGGTGCCCTTGGTGTAGGGGGCGAGGGCCGCGCCGGCGGCCTGCCGGGAGTGGGCGACGGGCGCCTCGGCGCCGGCGCCCGTCTCCGGCGCGCCGGTGGCGGCCTGGCTGTCGGTGGGCCGGAGGGCGTAGCCGACGCCCGCGGAGAGCGAGACCGCTCCGGCGGCGGCGAGGACGGTACGGCGGTTGACCCCCAGAGCGGAGGTGGCGACAGAGCGTATGCGCGACATGGCGCGATCTCCCCGGGTGCGAACGCGTCGGCAGTGGTCGCGGGCCGTCGCAGGCGCGAACGCCCCGCTCGCTCTGGATGTTTGGCACCGGGGATGACCTGTGCGTGAACGCGGCGGCAACGCGCAGCGCCCATCACCGTACGTGGATCTGCGGGGAGGGGACGCGGTCATGGAGTGGATCGCGGACGGCCCAGGGCCGGCTACTCCTCGTTCATCTCCTGGGGTAGGGGACGGGCTCCGGCGGCGAGATGGCCGTGCGCGGGGCGCTCCTGCCACAGCCGCAGCGCGACGTCGACCAGCCGCACCCGGGTGAGGCCGGCCACGGCCGAAAGGTCCTGCCATGCGGCGAAGTCGGTGGATCCGTCGACCTCGTGGCGGAGTTCACCGCCGGTGACCTCGCCTTCGTAGAGGAGGCGCAGGGCGTGGTGGCGGGTGGGGCGCCGCAGACCGCGGCGGGGGAAGAGATGCCGCCGGGAGTCCACGCCGAGGAGACCGGTCACCTCGATGCGGTAACCGGTCTCCTCGGTGACCTCCCGGCGGACGGTGTCGTACGGGTCCTCGCCGTGCTCCATGCCGCCACCGGGCAGCACCCACTCGGGAGGACCCCCGTCGAGGCCGGGGGACCGGGCGAGCAGGATCCGTCCGTCGCGGACGCATACGGCGTAGGCCGCCACCCTCAAGTTCTGTCGCATTCCCGGACGTTAGCCCGGCACGTCCGGATTGGCCGGTGAATATTCCGGCGGGGACCAGCGCAGGGGCAGGGCGGCCGGGGCCCACCGGGCCTCGGTGAGGGTGAAGCGGACGGTCCGTGCGCCGTCGGCGGTGAACTCGGTGTGCGCCTCGCCGGTCAGCTGCAGGGTGGTGCCGGTGGTCCAGTCGAGGAAGAGCAGGCCCGCGCGGGGGTCGGTGCGCAGATTGCCGAGGGTGAGGAACATGGCGTTGCCGGGGTAGTCCGGCCAGGTCAGTTCGCGCGGTGACGCGATCCGCACGAAACCGGGGTTGCCGCCGCGGTGGCTGACGTCGGCTCCGCCGGGGTGCGTGGTGGCCAGGAAGAAGGTGTCGGCCGCGCGGACGAACTCCGTCTGCGGCGGGGTGAGTCCGGTCATGCGGTGGGGAGTTCCCGGGGTGCGGTCGGTGAGGATCTCGTACGACTGTCTGCGCTGGATGTACTTAGGGCAGTTGGAGAAGACCTGGTCCGCCTCGACCGCGAAGCCTCCGGGTGTCGGCCTCAGCCGGCCGTTGAGGCGCATGCGGCGCCGGGTGCGGGGGTCGAGCGCGATGGTGCCGATGGGCGTGCGGGGGGTGGTCAGCGCGTCCGCCAGGGGGTCCTTCAGGACGTCGCGCGCGTGCGCGTCGCCGGTGGTGGCTCGCGCGGTTCCCCGCGCCCCCGCGGGCACGCTCTCCTGCCCGGTACGGGTGAGGACCGACATCCGCCTCGGGCCCGTGGCCCGGACGAACCCGGGGCGGCCCGTGAGCGCGGAGGCCCACACCCGGCCCGTCTCCGGGGCCGCCGCGCCCACGACCAGCAGGGGCTGGAGTTCCAGGAAGGCCGCCGCGACCGGCTTGATGTCCTGGCCGAGGGAGCGGCCCACGTGGTCGGCGCGGTCGCGTACGCCCATCAGCTCCTGCACGGCGAGCGAACCCGCGTGGTAGGTGCCCATGGCTAGAAGAAACCGCAGGTCGGTGCGGAGGCGTGGGGGGCCGGGGCACCGTCGGGGCCGAGCGGGGCGGAGATCTCCAGGCGGATGCCGTCCGGGTCGTGGAAGAAGATCCCGCCCGAGGTCCCGCCCTCGCGGTGGGCGACCACGCCCTCGTACGCGAAGTCCACTCCGGCGGCCCGCAGCGCGGTCTCGTACGCCTGGACGCGGTCGACGGAGTCGACCGTGAAGGCGAGGTGGTGCAGTCCGGGCCGGTCGCGGTCGTACGCCCCCCGCGCCTGCTGCCAGAGGGTGACGAGCGGCTGACCGTCGTCCTCCCCGAGGAACGCGTAGCGCCGGTCGTCCTCCTTGCCCTCGGCGAGCAGGGCGAAGCCCAGGACGTCCCGGTAGAAGGCGAGCGAGCGGTCGAGGTCGGTGACGTTCAGGCCGGTGTGCGCGAGGCGCGGGCTCATGGCTGTTCCCTTCGGTGCGATGTATCTAACCGTTGTACTTCACGATAGAGGGTTAGCATCGATCGGGTCAACCGGTGACGTACGCTTTACTGGTTAGCCGAGAAGGAGTGCCCGATGTCCGCCGTCCGCGATCCCCGCCCGCTCACCGGCGAGCCCCTCGCCCTCGACCTGCTCAACACCCGGTGGAACCGGGAGGGCGTCACCCAGGACCTGCTCGACGGCACCGGGGGGCTGGCGGTGTGGCTCGCGAGCAACGGGCTGGCCGGCACCCACCCGGCCGACGCGGAGGTGCTGCGCCATCTGCGCGAGGCCCGCGAGGCGATCGCGGCCGCGGTGCACGGACCGCCGCGGGAGGCGGCGCCGCTCGTGGACGCCGTACTGGCGCACGGGCGCATCCGGGCCCGGCTGACCGAGGACGGGCCCGCCGAGGAGCCGGAGTTCGCCGACCCGTCCTGGGGCCCGGCCTGGCTCGCCGCCCGCGACTATCTGGACCTGCTCGGCAGGGCGCCGGAGCGGATCCGCTCGTGCTCCGGCGGCGGCTGCATCCTGCACTTCTTCGACACGTCCCGCAACGGCACCCGCCGCTGGTGCTCGATGGCCGTGTGCGGCAACCGCGCGAAGGCGTCCCGGCACTACGCGCGCTCCAAGGAGAACTGAGCCGATTCCGGTCCATTCAGGTCGGTTCCCCGCATAACCCATCGCGGGTTTTCCCCATACATCCATATCGTTTCGGTCAACGGACGCCAAAGTCCGGCGCCTTGGGCAAGGCTGAGCGCTCTCGTCCGCTCGTTCCTTGACCCGAGGGATGCCGATGACCCACACGCAAGAGCGTGATCCCATACCCGGCCACAGACGCCTGGCCCGCATGGCCGTGGCCGTGGGCGTGGTGGCGGCCCTGTCCGCCGCCGGGCCGATACCCCTGGCCCTCGCCGCCGGTACGCCGTCCGCACCGGCCACCGGACCCGCCGTCAAGTCCGCCCACGACAAACTGGGTTCGGACGACGCCTCACTGCTCGCCGACGCCAAGGCCGACGGCGACAAGAACGTCACGATGATGATCGCGACGGCCCCCGGGCAGACCGGGCAGGTCGCCAAGGAGCTGGACGCGGTCAAGGGCGGCTCGGTGGGCCGTACCTACGACAGGGTCGGCTACGTCCGTGCCACCGTGCCGACGGCCCGCGCGGACGCCGCCATCGCCGCCGCCGCGAGGCTCTCCTCGGTGCACGCCATCGACCTCAGGCAGGAGATACCGCTCGACGACCCGGCGCCGGACGGCACGAAGTCCGGCTCCCCCGCCGCCGCCCGCCCCGGCCCCGACCGGAACACCCCCACCGCGAACCCGTACAACCCGTCCTTCGAGACCGGTGCCGTCGACTTCGTCAGGGAGCACCCGAAGGCCGACGGCCGCGGCATCACCATCGGCATCCTCGACTCCGGCGTCGACCTCGGCCACCCGGCGCTGCAGAAGACCACCACCGGCGAGCGGAAGATCGTCGACTGGGTGACCTCGACCGACCCGATCGCGGACGGCGACGCGACCTGGCGGCCGATGGTCACCACGGTCTCCGGGCCCAGCTTCTCCTACGGCGGCGCGACCTGGACGGCGCCCTCCGGCTCCTACGGGATCAGCACCTTCAAGGAGTCCGCCACCACGGGCGGCGACGAGAAGGGCGACCTCGACCGGGACGGCGACACCACCGACAGCTGGGGCGTGCTGTACGACGCGGCGGCCGGCACGGTCACCGTCGACCTGAACGGCAACCACGACTTCACCGACGACACGCCGATGAAGCCGTACAAGGACGGCTACCAGGTCGGATACTTCGGCACCGACGACCCGAAGACCGACGTGGCCGAGCGGGTGCCGTTCGTCGTGCAGATCCGCAAGGACGTGCCGATGGACCCGTACGGCGGCGACTGGGTCGGCAAGAAGGCCGACTTCGTCAACATCGGTGTCATCGAGTCCGAGCACGGCACGCACGTCGCGGGCATCACCGCCGCCAACGGCCTGTTCGGCGGGAAGATGAACGGCGCGGCCCCCGGCGCGAAGCTCGTCTCCTCGCGCGCCTGCACCTGGACCGGCGGCTGCACCAACGTGGCCCTCACCGAGGGCATGATCGACCTGGTCGCGAACCGGGGCGTCGACATCGTCAACATGTCGATCGGCGGACTGCCGGCCCTGAACGACGGCAACAACGCGCGCGCCGAGCTGTACACCCGGCTCATCGACACCTACGGCGTACAGCTGGTGATCTCGGCCGGCAACTCCGGACCGGGCGCCAACACCATCGGCGACCCCGGCCTCGCCGACAAGGTGATCTCGGTCGGCGCCGCCATCTCCCGGCAGACCTGGGCCGCGGACTACGGCTCGGTGGTGGAGAAGAAGTACCAGATGATGCCGTTCTCCTCGCGCGGTCCGCGTGAGGACGGCGGCTTCACGCCGACCCTGGTCGCGCCGGGTGCCGCGATCAACTCCACCCAGACCTGGCTGCCCGGCGCCCCGGTCCCCGAGGCGGGCTACTCGCTGCCGGCCGGCTACTCCATGCTCCAGGGCACCTCGATGGCCTCCCCGCAGGCGACGGGAGCCTCCGCGCTGCTGCTGAGCGCCGCCAGGCAGAAGGGCATCGCGCTGCCGCCCGCCACGCTGCGCACGGCGCTGACCTCGACGGCCCACCACATCAAGGGGGCGCAGGCGTACGAGGAGGGCGCGGGCCTCATCGACGTCGTGGACGCCTGGAACGCCGTCAAGGACGACGCCCAGGCCCACGACTACACGGTCAAGGCCCCGGTCGACACCGCGCTCGACCAGGCCCTGAAGACCCCCGGCTTCGGCACCGGCCTGTACGACCGCGAGGGCGGCCTGAAGGCGGGCGAGAAGAAGACCTACGACGTCACCGTCACCCGCACCTCCGGCCCCGACAAGGCGGTCCGGCACGAGCTGCGCTTCGCGAACAACGCCGGACACACCTTCCGGATCGCCGGCGCCGACGAGGTGCGGCTGCCGCTGAACCGGCCGGTGACGGTCAAGGTCCAGGCGGCCCCGGCGTCCGCGGGCGTCAAGAGCGCGATCCTGCAGGTCGACGACCCGGGGACCGAGGGCGTCGACAAGCAGATCCTCACCACGGTGGTCGTCTCCACCCCGGCGAAGTACACCTACTCGGCGACGGATTCGGTCCAGCGCAACAGCACACGGTCGTACTTCCTGACCGTGCCCGAGGGCGCGAAGTCCCTCGAGGTCGCGATCGGCGGGCTGAAGGACGGGAGCCAGACCCGGTTCATCGCCATCCACCCGTACGGCACCCCGGTCGACAACACCGGCACCCCGTACTGCTACCCCAACTACCTCGACGGCAACGGCTGCAAGCCCGACGTGCGCTCCTACGCCGACCCGCAGCCCGGCGTCTGGGAGGTGGAGGTCGAGTCCCGGCGCACGTCCCCGCTGCTGGACAACCCGTACACGCTGGACGTCAGCGTGCTGGGCGCGGTCTTCGACCCGGCGACGGTGACCGTGCCCGAGGCGAAGGCCGGCGTGCCGGCCGGCGCCACCTGGAAGGTCACCAACGCGTACGCGGCCCTGGACGGCAAGCTGACCGGCGGCCCGCTCGGCTCCGCCCGGACGACCCGCCCGTCCCTCGGGCAGGGTGAGAAGCAGACCACCACGGTGGACGTGCCGGCCGGCGCCAAGTCCCTGGACGTCGCGATCGGCAACGTCTCCGACGCGGCCGCCGACCTCGACCTGACCGTGTACGACGCGAGCGGCAAGCAGGTCGCCCAGTCCGCCGACGGCGACTCGGAGGAGGCGGTCTCCGTGCCCTCCCCGGCCGCCGGCACGTACACCATCGAGGTCGTCGGCTACTCGGTCCCGTCGGGTACCACCGCCTACGACTACCGGGACGTGTTCTTCTCCCCCACGCTCGGTACGGTCACGGTGGACGACACCACGCCCGTCAAGCTCGGCACGGGCGACTCGGCCACGGTGACCGGGCAGGTCACGGCCGCCGCCCAGGCATCGGCCGGCCGTGAGTTCTTCGGCCAGGTCCAGCTGGTGAACGCGCACGGCACGGTCGCGGGCACCGGCAGCGTGAAGATCGGGAAGGTCACGCCGTAACCCGCAGCGGCCCTGGTGAGGGGCGGGCGTCCGTTCGGGCGCCCGCCCCTCGTGGCGTACCGGCCGGCAGGTGGCGCCGGCGACGCGGAGGCGTACGTCACACCGCCGTGTGGCCGCGACCCGGACGGGCAGGGACGGGACAGCACAGCTTGCGGGCCGGGCGCCCCGCGGAGGGAACATCTCCAGCTCAGCGGGGTTACCGGCGGACGTACGGAACCGTCCGCGGGGTGATCGTGTCCCACTCTTCGGGCACGGCTCGCAAAGAATTGGACAGGTGGACCGGGGTGGGCCGCATGATGGAAAAGCCCCGGTCATGCACGAGACACACAGAGGGAGACACCGTGAGGGTCGGAATCGTCGGAGCCACCGGTCAGGTCGGCACGGTCATGCGCAGGATCCTCACGGAGCGCAACTTCCCGGTGACGCAGCTGCGCCTGTTCGCCTCGGCGCGCTCGGCCGGCACCGTGCTGGACGGTGTGACGGTGGAGGACGCGGCGACCGCCGACTACACCGGCCTGGACATCGTGCTCTTCTCCGCGGGCGGCGCGACCTCCAAGGCGCTGGCCGAGAAGGTCGCCGCCCAGGGCGCCGTCGTGATCGACAACTCCTCGGCCTGGCGCAAGGACCCCGAGGTCCCGCTGGTGGTCTCCGAGGTGAACCCGCACGCGGTCGCCGACCGCCCCAAGGGCATCATCGCCAACCCGAACTGCACGACGATGGCCGCGATGCCGGTCCTGAAGCCGCTGCACGAGGAGGCGGGCCTGGAGGCGCTGGTCGTCGCCACCTACCAGGCGGTTTCCGGTTCGGGTCTCGCCGGCGTGGCCGAGCTGCACGGCCAGGTGCAGAAGGTCGCCGCGGAGGCCGACAAGCTCACCCACGACGGCGCGGCGGTCGACTTCCCCGAGCCGCAGGTCTACAAGCGCTCCATCGCCTTCAACGTGCTGCCGCTGGCGGGCTCGATCGTCGACGACGGTCTGAACGAGACCGACGAGGAGCAGAAGCTGCGCAACGAGTCCCGCAAGATCCTGGAGATCCCCGGGCTGAAGGTCTCCGGCACCTGCGTGCGCGTCCCGGTCTTCTCCGGCCACTCCCTCCAGGTCAACGCCCGCTTCGCCCGTCCGATCAGCCCGGAGCGCGCGACCGAGCTGCTCGCGAAGGCGCCCGGCGTCGCCCTCTCCGAGATCCCGACCCCGCTGCAGGCGGCCGGCCAGGACCCGTCGTACGTCGGCCGCATCCGCCGCGACGAGACCTCCGACAACGGCCTCGCCCTGTTCATCTCCAACGACAACCTCCGCAAGGGCGCCGCACTGAACGCGGTCCAGATCGCGGAGCTGGTGGCGGCGGAGTTGTCGGCGAAGGAATAGTTCACCGGCACATGAAGGGGCGCCTGGTGCCTTGCGGCACCAGGCGCCCCTTCACCGTGTGAAGGACTACTCGCCCGCCGCCGCGTCCGCCGCCTGCGCCTTCAGGGCGCGTTCGACGCCCGCGCGGGACTCCGAGACGAGGCGGCGCAGCGCCGCGTTCGGCTCGGCCGCGGCCAGCCAGGTGTCGGTCTTGGCCAGGGTCTCCTCGGAGACCTGGACCGACGGGTACAGGCCGATGGCGATCTGCTGGGCGATCTCGTGCGAACGGGAGTCCCAGACGCCCTTGACGACCTCGAAGTACGTGTCCGTGAACGACGCGAGCAGCTCGCGCTGGTCGGTCTGGACGAAGCCGCCGATCACGGCCTCCTGCACCGCGTTCGGCAGCTTGTCGGACTCGACCACCGAGGCCCAGGCCTCCGCCTTGGCCTCGGCCGTCGGGCGGGCCGCGCGGGCGGTGGCCGCGTGCCGCTCACCGGCCGCGGTCTTGTCCCGCTCGTACTCGGCCGCGATCTCGGCCTCGTCGAACCGGCCGACCGCCGCCAGCCGCTCCACGAACGCCCAGCGCAGCTCGGTGTCCACGGCCAGGCCCTCGACGGTGTGGGTGCCGTCCAGCAGGGCCTCCAGGAGATCCAGCTGCTCGGGGGTGCGGGCGGTGGCCGCGAAGGCACGGGCCCAGGCCAGCTGGTGGTCGCCGCCCGGCTGGGCCGCGCGCAGGTGGGCCAGCGTGGCGTCGGTCCAGCGGGTCAGCAGGGACTCGCGGGCGGCCGGGTCGGCGTACAGGTCGATGGCGAGCTTGACCTGGCGGTGCAGCGACTGCACGACGCCGATGTCGGACTCCTTGCCGATGCCGGACAGGACGAGCGCGAGGTAGTCGCGGGCGGCCAGCTCGGCGTCCCGCGTCATGTCCCAGGCGGAGGCCCAGCACAGGGCGCGCGGCAGGGACTCGGTGAAGTCGCCGAGGTGCTCGGTGACGACCGCGAGGGACTGCTCGTCCAGGCGGACCTTGGCGTACGACAGGTCGTCGTCGTTGAGCAGGACGACCGCGGGGCGGCGCTTGCCGGTCAGCTGGGGTACGGCCGTCAGCTCGCCGTCGACGTCCAGTTCGAGGCGGTCGGTGCGGACCAGCTTGCCGGAGCCGGCGTCGAGGTCGTACAGGCCGATGGCGATGCGGTGCGGGCGCAGGGTGGGCTCGCCCTTGGCCCCGGCGGGCAGCGCCGGGGCCTCCTGGCGGACGGCGAAGGAGGTGATCACCCCGTCGGCGTCCGTGGCGACCTCGGGCCGCAGGATGTTGATGCCGGCCGTCTCCAGCCATTTCCTCGACCAGGTCTTCAGGTCCCGGCCGGAGGTCTCCTCCAGGGCGCCCAGCAGGTCGGACAGGCGCGTGTTGCCGAACGCGTGCCGCTTGAAGTAGGCCTGCACGCCCTTGAAGAACTCGTCCTCGCCGACGTACGCGACCAGTTGCTTGAGGACGGAGGCGCCCTTGGCGTACGTGATGCCGTCGAAGTTGACGAGGACGTCGTCCAGGTCACGGATGTCCGCCATGATCGGGTGCGTGGACGGCAGCTGGTCCTGCCGGTACGCCCAGGTCTTCATCGAGTTGGCGAACGTGGTCCACGAGTGCGGCCAGCGCGAGCCGGGCGCGGCGGCCTGGCAGGCGATGGAGGTGTAGGTGGCGAACGACTCGTTCAGCCACAGGTCGTTCCACCACTCCATCGTGACGAGGTCGCCGAACCACATGTGGGCCAGCTCGTGCAGGATCGTCTCGGCCCGGACCTCGTACGCCGCGTCGGTCACCTTGGACCGGAAGACATACTGGTCACGGATGGTGACGGCACCGGCGTTCTCCATCGCGCCCGCGTTGAACTCGGGCACGAACAGCTGGTCGTACTTCTCGAAGGGGTAGGCGTAGTCGAACTTCTCCTGGAACCAGTCGAAGCCCTGCCGGGTCACCTCGAAGATCGCGTCCGAGTCGAGGAACTCGGCGAGCGAGGGCCGGCAGTAGATGCCGAGCGGCACCGACTGGCCGTCCTTCTCGTACACGCTGTGCACGGAGTGGTACGGGCCGACGATCAGCGCGGTGATGTACGACGAGATGCGCGGGGTCGGCTCGAAGGCCCAGACGTTGTCCTTGGGCTCGGGCGTCGGCGAGTTGGAAATGACGGTCCAGCCCTCGGGCGCCTTCACGGTGAACTGGAAGCTGGCCTTCAGGTCCGGCTGCTCGAACGAGGCGAAGACGCGGCGGGCGTCCGGGACCTCGAACTGGGTGTAGAGGTAGGCCTGTTCGTCGACGGGGTCGACGAACCGGTGCAGGCCCTCGCCGGTGTTGGTGTAGGCGCAGTCCGCGACGACCCGCAGGATGTTGCGCCCCTCCAGCAGCTCCGGCAGGGCGATCCGCGAGTCCTTGAAGACCTCGGCGGCATCCAGCTGGTCGCCGTTCAGGACCACCTCGTGGACGGTCGGCGCCACCAGGTCGATGAAGGACTCGGCACCGCCGCGGGCCACGTCGAAGCGCACCGTGGTCACGGACCGGTAGGTACCGCCTTCCTGCGCGCCGGAGAGGTCGAGATCGATCTCGTACGAGTCAACGGTGAGCAGCTCGGCCCGCTGCTGCGCCTCTTCGCGAGTCAGGTTTGTGCCAGGCACGCGGTCATCTCCTCGTTATGTGTGGGTTGCGCCATCCTTCCATGGGATCCACGGGGAGCGCGATGTCCGGATCCCGCCGGTCAGCGGGGCGTCGCGGCACGACGCTGGACGCATGACGACGACACACACGCCACGGCCCGTCCCGGCCCGGGTTCTCGGAGAGCTGCGGACCGCCGATGACGCGGGGCGCCCCCTGGCCCCCTTCGCCGACGAGGAGGGCGGCGCCCCGCTGCGCTGCTGTCTGCGCCGCAGCGCGCCGGGCGAGGAGATCGCCCTGGTCTCGTACGCGCCGCTGCGCCGCTGGGCCGCTGAGACGGGCGCCGATCCGGGCGCGTACGACGAGCAGGGCCCGGTCTTCATCCACGCCGGGGACTGCCCGGGCCCGTCCGGCACGGCCCTGCCCTTCGCCGACGCCCACCGCACCCTCCGCCGCTACTCGGCCGACGGCCGCATCCTGGGCGGCCGTCTGGTGACGCCCGCCAGGACTCCGGAGAGCGCGGGAGACCAGGAGGGTTTCACGACGGCCCTCACCGAGGCCTTCGCCGATCCGCGGGTGGCGCTGGTGCATGTGCGGGCGGTGGAGTACGGGTGTTTCCTGTACGAGGTGCGGCGCGCCTAGGACCGGGGGGCGGGATGTCCGCCCGGGTGACCGGGGGCGGCCGCCGCCTCCCGCAGGGCCTCCAGCACACGCGTCACCGCCCGCCCCGTCTCCCCGCCCCTGCGCACCGCCGCGGTCACATGGCGGACCGGGCCGGCCGGGCCGAGGTCGCGCATGACGACGCCGGTGCGGGGGGCCGCGGCCATGCGGGGGATCAGGGCCACGCCCATGCCCGCCTCCACCATGGCGAGGATCGCGGTCCAGCCGGAGGCCGAGTGGCCCTGGTGGGGGCTGAAGCCGGCGGTCTCGCAGGCGCGGCGGGTGATGTCCGACCAGGGGCCGCTGCCGCCGAAGATCCAGGGTTCCGCGGCCAGGTCGGTGAGGGTCGGGGCGGGGGCCGTGGCCAGGGGGTGGTCGGGAGGCAGGGCGAGGTCGAGGGGGTCGGTGAGCAGGGGTACGCGGGTGAAGCGGGGGTCGGCCGCGCTGGGGGCCTCGGCGGCGAGGGACAGGGCGAGGTCGACGTCACCGGCGGCCAGCAGGTCGTAGGCCGCGGCGGCCTCCGCCTCCCGTATGCGGACGGTCACCCCGGGGTGCGCCTCGCGCAGGGCCCGTACGGCCGGTACGACGAGGGCGGGCACCGCCGTGGAGAAGGCGCCGACCCGGACCTCGCCCGCCTCGCCGCGCGCGTAGGCCGCCAGGGCCGCGTCGGCGCGCTCCAGCTGCTCGAACACCGCCTCGGCGTGGGTCAGTACGAGCCGGGCGGCGTCGGTGAGCCGGACCCGCCGTCCGTGCGCCTCCAGCAGGGGCACGCCGAGCCGGTCGGCGAGATTGGCGAGTTGCTGGGACACCGCGGACGGGGTCATGTGCAGGGCCTCGGCCGTCGCGGTCACGGTCCCCCGCTCGCGCAGGGTGCGCAGGATCTGCAGCTTGCGGATGTCCCACTCGGCCATGCGCGCACGCTACACGCCGGTCTCCCGGGCGAGGGTCCTGCTGGGGCACGCGGACCCCGTGGCCGTCACCGCCGGGAGCCCGCGCCCAGAATGACCCCGCCCAGGATCAGCGCCATCGACAGCAGCTGCGGCAGGCCCGTCGTCTCGCCGAGCACGGCCCAGGACAGCAGGGCCACGCAGACCGGCTGGAGGTAGTAGACGATGCCGGCGCGGGTCGCGCCGATCAGGCCGACGGCCTGGTTCCAGGCGAAGAAGGCGAGCGCCGAGGAGGCCACACCGACGTAGAGGAGGGGCAGGACCGTGCCGGGGGCCGGGTGGAAGGAGCCCTGCACGGTCACGCTCACCGCCTGCGCGGGCAGCAGCAGGACCGTGCCGGTCAGGAACGTGCTGAACAGGAAGGCGGTGCCGCCGAGTTCGGCGGGCTTGCGGCGCAGCAGCGCGCTGTAGCCGGCGAAGCAGCACGCGGCGGCGATCATCCACAGGCCGCCGGGCGAGAAGCGGGCACCGCCGCCGACCAGCAGGGCCACGCCCGTGCAGGCGATGAGCAGACCGGTGGTGCGCCGGGCGCCGAGCCGGGCGCCGCCCAGCCGTTCGAACACCGCCATGAGCACCGGCGAGGCGGCCATGATCATGCCCATGGTGGCGGCGGGGGTGGTCAGTCCGGCCTGGTTGACGAGGGTGTTGTAGACGGCGACGCCGAGCAGGGAGACGAGGAGCACGTAGCGGGCGTGCCGGCGCAGCAGGGCCCGCTGGCGCCAGGCCTGCCGCGCGCCGAAGGGTGCCACGGCGAGGAGGGCGATCACCCAGCGCCAGAAGGCGTGCTGGACGGGCGGGACGCTGTCGTGCAGGCCGCGGGAGGTGACGAAGCTGCCCGACCAGACGACGGTGGCGAGCGCGGCGCAGGCGAGGCCGAGCAGGGGGGCGGCGGCCTGGCGCGGACGGCGGGCGGGTGCCGGGGTCGCGCTGCTGCTGGTCCGGTGCAGGACGGCGGTCACAGGGGTCCTTTCGGTGGGGAGGGGTGCGTGCTCCTACCGTCGCAGCGGAGAATCCGTCAGGTCCATCGAAAGTTTTCGACTGTTCTTTTCAGATGAACTGAACGGTCGGGGGCGGCCCCCGTACTGGCCCGCCAGGGTGGCGCCGAACGCCAGCGCCATCCCCGCGAGCTGCACCGGTGCGAGCGTCTGACCGAGGGCCGCCCAGCCGACGACGGCCGCGGTCAGCGGGGAGAGCGGGCCGAGGAAGGCGACCTGGGGGGCGCTGAGCCGGCCGATGCCGCGGAACCACAGCCAGTACGCCACCGCCGTGTTGGCCAGCGCCAGATAGACGCAGCCGCCGACGGCACGGCCGTCCAGGGCGGGCGGGGCCCCCTCGGCCAGGAAGGCGACCGGCGCGATGAGCAGGCCGCCCGCGGTGAGCTGCCAGGCGGTGAGCGCCAGCGGACCGACCCCGTCCGGACGACCCCACCGCTTGGTCAGGACCGTACCGGCGGCCATCGAGGCGGTGGCGGCGACGGCCGCGAGCACCCCGACGGCGTCGAGCGTTCCGGTGCCCTCCAGCACGACGAGGCTGACGCCGAGCGCGGCGACGACACCGGTGACGAGCGTGCGCGGAACCGGTCGCTGTCCGAGCAGCAGCGCCGAGAGGCCGAGGACGAACAGCGGCTGGACCGAGCCGACCACGGCGGCCATGCCACCGGGCAGCCGGTACGCCGACACGAACAGCAGCGGGAAGAAGACCCCGATGTTCAGCGCGCCGAGCGCCGCCGCCCGCCACCACCAGCCGCCGCGCGGCAGCTTCCGGGTCAGCGCCAGCAGGACCAGGCCGGCGGGCAGGGCCCGCAGCAGCGCTGTGAACAGGGGCCGGCCCGGCGGCAGGAACTCGGTGGTGACGGCGTAGGTGGTGCCCCAGGAGACGGGGGCGAGGGCGGTGAGCAGAACGGTGACGGACCGTCTCATGACCGGGTCCTTTCCGGCTCGACGAGGACGGGGGCGGAGGCGGCGGCCAGGACGGGGGCCGCGGCCGGGGCTGGGACGGGGGCCGGGGCGGGGGCTGGGAC